>JAFWYZ010000018.1 GCA_017517465.1 Clostridia bacterium
CGGGGAAAACGAAAGAAATAAGCCGGGAGAGAAAGCAAGCTTTCTCCACCGGCTTTTTCTTCGTTTTCATAGCGCCCGTGGGCTCTCGTTCCGGTTCCCCAAGTTACATGCGGAAAAACGTTTGTAGATAATACGTCTCTATCGCAGAACGGGTGCAGGGCCGATGGCCCTGCCGTGGGGGTACGGGGGGCGAGGAGCCCCCTGCTCCGCCGTTCCTCACTTAACACGCGGAAAGACGTTTGGAAAAGCAGACTTTTGCATCGCAAAATGGGTCCAGGGGCAATGCCCCTGGCACGGGGGTACAGGGGGCGAGAAGCCCCCTGCCTCATCACCCTACCCAGTAATGCTTTTCAGCCGTCCGCATGAGCAGTTTCCAGCACAGCCAGCTGATCAGAACCAGCACGGCCACCATCACCAGCCCATAGACCATAAGCCCGGCATTGAGCAGGAACAGGCCAACGCTTGCAGCGGCCACGGCCAGCAGAATGCCCAGACCCACCAGCATGCCCTTGAGGGTACCGGTGCCCTGCTTGATAGCCTCGGTTTCGGTCATCCAATCCAGCTTGGGGCTGCGGATATCAAACTGCAGGGACAGGGCATTGGTAATGAAGCAATAGAGAATGCTGATCACCAGCGCCACTGCAATATCCGGCAGGAAACCGGGCATCAGCACACAGGCCACGACGGAGGCCACGATCACGCCGCCAACGCTGAGCACCATGCCCACGGCCATCTTGGCCCCGGCATACACCTGAGGTTTCACCGGAAGAGAAGTGAGCATGCCGTGGCCGTTGCGGCCTTCCCGGGACACAGCCGTGGCAATGGCCGGATTGATCCCCGCCATAAAGCACATCAAGCCGGCCAATACCGCCGCCACAAGACCGCCGGGCAGCCCGGCAGTGGACAGCGCCGTTTTCAGTTCCCCGGCACCGCCTTCGCTCATGAGCATATAGCCGATCATGCCCACAAAAAGCACCGGCATGAAGGCTGTGGGGAACGTATTCAGGGCATAGGTGGATACCCGGCAGATCTGCCGCCATTCCCGCTTAAAGCAGGCCATGAAAGGCGTGGAAGAAAGGAAGTGCTTATCACCCTTGAGTACCTTTTTGTTTTCCGGCACCTGGGTCTGCAGAAGGGAAAGCTTCCGATAAACTTTGGACAGCGCAAACACCGTAAAGACAGCCGCTGCCGCATTCACCACAAGGCCCAGCACCAGCTGGCCCCAGTTGCCCAGCAAACCTTCCGTCAGCCATACAGCCGGGGGAAACAGGCGGGTGGCCTGCTGCAGGGTAGCTTTGTTGTCGGTAAGCAGCTGCATCATCATGGCCGGATCTTCCATGGCGTCCATGGGACCGGAACTCATGGAAAACACAAACACGAAATATGCCAGCATCATCAGGATACCGCCCACCGTCATCATGGTTTCCCGATGTTTCCACAGAGAAGACAGACGAATCAGCAGGGTGGACAGGAAAGCCACAATGCAGATGGGCAGAATGGATACGGAAAGCCATACCAGCACCATGCGCAGGTAGAACAGCGCATCCACCCCTACCCGAATACCATAAATAATGGAAGCGGGCAGGATGAAGAGGGTGCTGATCAGCGTTTCACTGATCCACACCTGGGTCAGCTTGGCGGAAAGAACGGTGCGGCTCTTGATGGGCATGGCCGCCAGATAAGCTGCATCCTTGCCAAAGTACAGGCTGGTCATGATGAAGAAAAAGCTCATGATCAGGGTGCACACCATGCTGAGGGTCACCGCCACAGCAGGCAGCATTTTTTCCATGCCCAGCTGCCCCAGTAGGTTCATCATAAACAGTTCGTAAGGGATGATCATGCCGGCAAACATGACGGTTACCAGGATATAGGCCAGGATGGTGCTCCTTGCCTTTTTCTTTTCCTTGGGGTCGGTGATTTTTTTCAGGTTGGAGGGCTTCAGGTCCGCATAGCGGGCCAGCAGCTGAATACGCAAAAGCGCAAAGAATTTACGCATTCTCTTCGCCTCCGTCGTCCGTCAGTTCCAGGAACAATTCTTCCAGGCTGGCACCCTTTTCGCCAGAGCGCAGTTCCTCCAGCGTGCCTTCTGCCCGGAGCGTGCCCTTCTGGATGATGCCGATGCGGGTGCACAGCTTTTCCGCCACTTCCAGCACATGGGTGGAAAAAAAGACGGTGTTGCCCTTCTGGCAGTGGGCCCGCATTTCTTCTTTCAGCAGGTGCGCTGCACGGGGATCCAGCCCGCCCAGCGGTTCGTCCAGAATCCACACGGGCGGATTATGGATCAGGGCACCGATCACCATGATCTTCTGCTTCATGCCCTTGGAATAGGTGCGGATCTGGCTGGCAGCCGCATCTTCCAGAGAGAAGATGTTCAGATATTTTTCGATGTGCGCTTTACGGTCCGCAGCGGAAACACCGTAAATATCCCCCATGAAGTTCAGATATTCCATACCGGTGAGCCGGTCATAGAGGTCATTGTTGTCCGGCACATAGCCGATCTGCTGCTGAGCCGCAATGCGATCGGTGGCCACGTCATGGCCGGCGATCTGCACCATGCCTTCATCCGGCTTCAAAATGCCGCACATCAGCTTGATGGCGGTGGATTTGCCGGCGCCGTTGGGGCCGATGAAACCGTACAGTTCCCCGCCGTTCACCTGCAGGTTCATATTGTCCAGCGCTTTGGGCGCGTCCTTGTGATAGCGTTTGCTTACATTGGTCAGTTTGATCACGTTGATGTCCCTCCTTTTGATTACATGGGAAATTATAGCACGGTAAAGTTGGTTCCACAACATTCCGTATACCAAATCCCCCTTCCGCTGCTCCAAAACCGCATTTCCCCGCCTCAAATGACACAAAATAAAAAAACGGAAGGCAAGAGATGCCTTCCGGGCCCTGTGCAGGGACAAAACACAGGTGCCAATAACCATCAAACGGCCGGACAACAGGCAGAGGGGGTGGCACTGTTATCGTAAAACGCCGCTGACTTCTCTGGAACGGCTTCAGTATATATTGAAATCATGGCAGAAAAAGGGCAGGTTTCCGGCAAAAGGACAACAATTTTGTCTGTTTTTTTGCCTTTTCTGAAAATGTGTGCTATACTGTTTGCGATTTCTGTTTACAGGGAGGAATGCACTGTGCCTTTCATTCACACCCGGGTGAACCGCCCCATCTCCAAGGAAGCTGAGCAGACGCTGGCCAAAGCCTATGGCGAAGCCATTTCCCTTTTGCCCGGCAAATCGGAACAGTGGCTGATGCTGCAGTTTGAAGAAAACTGCCGGCTGTGGTTCCGCGGGCAGAATGAAAACGCTCAGGCTTTTGTTCAGGTACAGGCCTTTGGCAAAAACAATGCCGCTGCCTGCGATGCCCTCACCGCACGCATTTGTTCCCTGCTGGAAGAGCATCTGCATATTTCTCCGGAAAATATTTACGTGCGCTATGATGAAACCACCCTCTGGGGCTGGAACGGCGCTAATTTCTAAGGGCTGATTGCAAGCCCTTTTTGTATACAAAAAAGGAGTTACCATGAAAACAGCGTTTATCACCGGCGCTTCCCGGGGCATCGGCGCCGGGATCGTCCGTCAGCTTTCCGCCGGCGGATGGCGGGTGGCCTTCACCTATCTCAACAGCGAAGAAGCCGCCGCTGCCCTGGCCGGGGAAACCGGTGCCCTGGCCATCCGCTGCGACGAGAGGGATGAGCAGCAGGTGCTGGCAGCATCCGAAACGGTGCTGAAAACCTTCCGGCACCTGGATGCCTTCATCCACAATGCCGGCACCGCCTGGACAGGCCTTGTGCAGGACATGCCCACCGATGCCTGGGATCAGCTTTTTGCGGTCCATGTAAAAAGCGCTTTCCTGCATACCAGGGCTTTCCTTCCCGCCATGATCTCCGCTCAAAGTGGAAATATTGTGCTTGTCAGCTCCATGTGGGGGCAGGTGGGCGCATCCATGGAGGTGGGCTATTCCGCCTGCAAGGCTGCCCAGATCGGCATGATGAAAGCCCTGGCCAAGGAAGTGGGCCCAAGCGGAATCCGGGTAAACTGCGTTGCCCCCGGGGTGATCGATACGGACATGATGGGGGGCTATACCCCGGAAGATAAGCAGGCCCTTCGTGAAGAAACGCCCCTGTACCGGCTGGGCACAGTGGAAGACGTGGCACACGCAGTCATGTTTCTTTTGTCCGAAGAAGCGTCCTTTATCACCGGGCAGGTGCTGCCGGTCAACGGCGGTATGGTAATCTGACACAAAAGCAAAGGCTTGTTTTTGGTCATGAAAAAACCGATTTTGAGCAGGAAATGCTCTTCTCAAAAGAACGGTTTTCATGTATAATGGTGTCGTATTGTCGAACCAAAGCATTGTACACATCGAGAAGGAGTGGTTGAGGTTGAAACAATTCTTAACTGAATGGGGTAAAGATCTGAACTCGATTCCCGTTGGCCCCCTGAGTCTGATTGCCATGCCCGGCTGTGAGGAACTGGGGGAAAAGATCAACAACTGGCTGCAGAAATGGAACAAGCTGCAAGAAGTACAGGACGAAGAGTTTTTCACCGTTCCTGGCGCAAACCGTGATTCTTTCCTGATGAAGGCATACTGCCCCCGCTTTGGCACCGGCGAAAGCAAGGGCACCCTGAAAGAAAGCGTACGCGGCTACGATGTATACATTCTCATTGATGTGTGTGCTTACAATAAAACCTATAAAATGTACGGCCAGGAAGTGCCCATGTCTCCCGACGATCACTTCCAGGATCTCAAGCGTATCATTGCTGCTATCGGCGGCAAGGCCAAGCGCGTGAACGTCATCATGCCCATGCTGTACGAAAGCCGTCAGCACCGCCGCACCTCCCGCGAAAGCCTGGACTGCGCCATGGGCCTGCAGGAACTGGAAAACATGGGTGTGGACAATATCATCACCTTCGATGCCCATGATCCCCGGGTGCAGAACGCCATTCCCCTCATCGGCTTTGAAAACGTGATGCCCACCTACCAGATGATCAAGGCCCTTTGCAAGTCTGAAAAGGAGCTTGATTTCAAAAAGGAAAACATGATGGTGGTCTCCCCCGACGAAGGTGCCCTCAAGCGCAACATCTACTACGCTTCCGTCATGGGCGTGGATCTGGGCATGTTCTATAAGCGCCGGGACTACACCACCGTGGTCAACGGCCGCAACCCCATCATCGCCCATGAATACCTGGGTGACAGCGTGGAAGGCAAGGACATCCTGGTGGTGGACGATATGATCGCCTCCGGTGACAGCATTCTGGATCTGTGCAAGGAGCTGAAAAAGCGCAAGGCCAACCGCATCTTTGCTGCTGCCACCTTCGCTTTCTTCACCAACGGCATCGAGGCCTTCAACAAGGCCTATGAAGAAGGCTACATCTCCCGCGTCATCGCCACCAACCTCACCTACCGCCGTCCCGAAGTGCTGAGTGCACCCTGGTTCGTGGAAGCGGATATGAGCAAATATATTTCCTACATCATCGCCACCCTGAACCATGACCGTTCCCTGCACGATCTGCTCAATCCCTACGACAAGATCAAGGCGCATCTGGCCAAGTACCATGAAGACCAAATGGCTGCCGGCATCCGTCTGGTGTAAGCCATGAGCAATATGGAGCAGGAAAACCTGCCAGCCGTGCCGGAAGAAAAAAAAGACCTGATCCACTCTGCCAAGGATTTTGTCAATAATATCTTCCAGCCCCTCAAGGGCAAGGATCTGAATCAGGCAGTGGAGGAATTCACCTCCGAAATGACACTGGTGATCGAAGGCCTCAGCGAAGACCAGGAACGCACCGCCCAGCAGGTGGATCAATTGTCCGCCCGGCAGACGATTCTGGAAGAATCCCTGCTTTCCCGGCTGGAAGAAACAGAGCTGGCTCTTTCCGACGCACAAAAGGAAATGAAGGCCCTGCAAAAAAAGCTGGAAAAAGCAGAAAAGGCGGCAGCCGATAAAAAAATCAGCAAGGTGAGCGGCTTCACCGGTATGCTGCGCCAGGCCACATGGCTGGTGGGCATTGCGGTGGGCGGCTGGATCATCGTCACGCTGATCAAGGCCCTGCTGTAAAAACAACCTTCAGCGCCCGGAATTCCGGGCGCTTTTTGATACCCATTTGACAGGTGCAGCAAAAATATAGTAAAATTAAGACAGCAGACCGGGACAGGCTGCTCCAGCCAACAGATAAAAAAGGAAGTGATTGCATGGCTGAATTCGCCGCTCTGGTGAAAAAATACAAGGACCGAAAAAAAGACACCCTCATCGACAGCGTTTCAACCGGGCTTTCCTATGCCGATAACATTGCCGTGGATCTGGGGCTGATCGAGGATGCCGGTGTGCTGGATGTGATCACCACCGCCGCACCCTTTGCCGTGATTGCCGTCACCGAAGAAATGCAGGTGATCATGGGCCGCAAAACCGGCAAAGCCGGGCTCAGCGACGGGCTGCAGCGCATGTTCAAAACCGGCGCCGCCATGGGTGTGGGTGCCGTGGCATCGGCGCTTGCCGGGCCGGTGGCCGCCGTGCCTGCCGCAGTAGGCACCCGGGTGCTGATGAAAAAATACCAGGCAAAATCCCTGCTCACCCTGCGGGTGCAGGACAGGCTGGAGCGGCTCAAATCCCTGCGCCGGCGCCAGCAGGAAAAAATCACACTGATCGAAGATCCGCGGCCCATCCTGCCCGGCGGTGTGGAATATCTGGATGCCTGAAAGATGCACTGAAAAATTTCAAATTTCTCCATCCTTTCCCTTTGATAATTGATCGCCTCCCTGCGCACAATAGCTGCGAGGAGGCGATTTTCTATGAAAAAAATCGGATACTTTGGTTGCCTGCTGCTGATTGCAGCCCTGATGCTCACCGGCTGTGCCGGAACCGCTGAACCCATTGCATCCCCCACCCCCGGAAGCAGCACCATGATGCCCGGCACATCCCCCGGCCTGAACAACAGCCCCAATGCCAACAGCCCTACCCTCACCACCCAGATGCCCATCCTTTCCGACATGCAGGAAGGCGTGAGCGCCATGATGGGCCTGACCAGCCTGAAGGATGTGCAGACAGCCTCGGAAGAAATGGAAGATGCGGTAGAACAATTGTCCGAAGTGGATGATGCCTACGTGATCGCCTATGAGGACACCGCACTGGTGGGCCTGAAGATGAACAGCCAGTACCAGGGCACCGTGGACGAACGGCTGGAAAAGATGGTGCTGGGCCGGGTGCAGACCATTGAAAAAAGCATCACCGGCGTGGCTGTCACCGATGATGCCGCAAAAGTAAGCGAAATTGAAAAACTGTCTGAGCAGCTGGATAATGCCCAGGATCTGGGCCAGATCACCGCTGCCATGGAAAGCATGCTGTCCGAATTCACCGTATACCGGGAATGAAGCTGAAAAACACTTCCCTGCCAAAGAAAATGCTGCTGGGCCTGCCCTTTGTGTGGCTGGGCACAGCGCTTTTTCACGGGGCAGGGGGCAAGGCAGCCATGCTTTTGTGGCTGCTGATATGCCCGCTTCTTCCCAGGCCCCATTATCCATACCCCCGCAAAAGCCGGATACATCTGTACCGGCTTTTCTTTGCGTGGAGCGGCGGCTGCCTGCCGATGCGCCTGTTTTCCGTCGTTTCCCCTTCCCATTTTCTGGTGCCCGGCATCAGCGCATTGGGGGTCATGCTGTGCGCTTTTCTGTACAGAAAAGCCCTGGATCGGCGCAGCTGCCTGCTGCTTAGCATGCTGTTTGTTACCGCCGGTATGTGATCACCGGTGTGCCTGCCGCCGGCTGCATGGTCAATTCCGGGTTCATGGAAAGAATATCCTGCAGCGCCATACGGTAATGCCGGGCAATGTCCCACAGGGTATCCCCGGGCTGCACAAAGTACAGCGCTACTCCCTTTTCGATGGGCTTTGCTTCCCCGGGCACCGCGCTGATCGCCACATCCGCCTGGGTTTTGCGCACACCGAATGCATGCAGATGCAAAATGTATTTCATTTCCGCCCTGTCCCCGGTGACGGCGGAAACATCCACCTGGCTCACCGACAGCTGCAGCGCCGCTTCTTCCCCGGCTTCGGTGGAAAAAACGGTGTGGAAGGGTTCTTCCATGGCCACGCTGACGGGCACATCGCTGTCATCGGTCATATACAGAAGGGTCGCTTCCATCACACCCTCCGCATGCAGCTTGCTGCCCTTGTGCTCTGTGCCCAGCAAAACAGGCCTGGCAAACCCCAGCAGCACCGTCTTGATCCTGGGGGAGCCCTCCGGCAGCACCAGGGTGATTTTGCCGCTTTCCGCCGTCTGCTCATTGATGGTGCCGCTGCGGAACACCACATGCTGCCTTGTCAGATCCAGCGTTTCCCCCTGGGTGGTGAATGCATCCCGGATCACTTCCGTTTCGGTGTTTTCCACGGCGGTGACCTCGGTGAACAATTGCACCTCCGCCCGCATCAGCTTTCCGCCGTCCCCGTTATCCTGACTGAGCACCGCCACATCCCGCACCCAGGTATCCGCTGCCATCTGCGTGCCCAAAGCCCCGGTCAGGTTCACGGTCTGCTCAAAGGGCACATTGTGCCGGGTGAAGATCAGGGGCCTGCCGGGCATGAGGGAGGTGTGGTATGCTTCGATTTCCACATGCCCCGTTACCGTGGCCCGGCCGTCAGCGCCGCCGAAAATATCCTCTGCCTGGGCATGGGCCGATGCATACAGGGTTTCCTTCACCTGCAGCACGTCCGAAAGGTCAAATTCCTCCCGGAGCAGCATCTGCCCCTCCCCTTCTCCCACAGCCCGCTGCAGGGAAAACACCTGCATATCCTTCTGAATGTCCTGATGATCCGCCAGATCACGGATATAGGAAACCACCCGGGGTAGGGACGCTTCTGCCGTCAGAAGGATCACCGCCCGCAAAAGCAGCCGGCCGTTGAATGCCTTGGCCGTCACATGCTGCACCTGTGCCCTGGGGTGCACCGTGCCCGCTGCCGATGTTTCCTCCTTCAGGGGCAGGCTTTGGGAAAAATCCGCCGTGGTTTCCAGGGCAGAAACATGCCGCATATCCCCCTGGGCATACAAGGCATGAAAGGTGACCTTCCCTTCCGCTGCCACCCGGTTGCCGCTGAGCTCGCCACTTTGCATGCTGACAATGGCATCGGCAAAATACACCCGGGCTTCTTCCCTCAGCCCCCCGGGCAATGCCGCTTCTGCCTCCACGGTGATCTGGGTGGGCTTTGCCTGCAGCACCTGTTCTGTTTCCAGCTGATCCTTCATATACTGTAAATCCATTTTGTTCGCCTCCTATCACTCCTGTCCATGGATATGCGGCATTTGTGCAAAATATGCACTTTGCTTGACACGGACCCCGGAAAAATGCTACACTTTCCCGCGATACAGGAGGAAGAAACATGCTGGAATTATGTCACGGTGCTCCCGCAGAAAAACGGGCTGAAAACGAACAGGCGGTATATGATTTTCTGGATCGGCACGGCATCCCCTTCACCCGGGTGGATCATCCTCCGGTACATACCATGGAGGATTGCCTGGCCGCCGATGCCATCCTGAACGTGGAAATGTGCAAAAATCTTTTCTTGTGCAACAGCCAGAAGACCAGCTTTTATCTGCTGCTTTTGCCCGGCAACAAACCCTTCAAAACCAAGGTGTTTTCCAAAATGATGGGTGTTTCCCGGCTGTCCTTTGCACCGGCGGACAAGATGGAAGAATATCTGCACATCTCCCCCGGCGCCGTCAGCCCCATGGGGCTGGTGTTTGAAAGCGCCCGGGATGTGACGCTGGTGATGGACATCGAGGTGAAAAAGCAGACCCTCTTTGGCTGCCACCCCTGCGTGAACACCGCCTCCATCGCTTTTCCCATGGAAGATCTGCTCAACAAATTCCTTCCTGCCGCCGGGCACGAAATCACCTTCGTCAGCCTGCCCTGGGATGTGGAATAAAATAAGACGGAAGAGAGAATGCTCCCTTCCGTCTTTTCTTTTGCCTTTAGAAAATCCGCTTCCCCAGGGTATCATACAGTCTTTATTCTTCAAACATCCAGGGGATGATTTTCCTGGTGTATTCATCCCAGAAGGGCATGTCGTGGGCGCCTGCGCTTTCCATATACACATGCGCTACGCCCTTCTCTTCCAGGAAAGCATGGAAGCGCCGGTTGGCCTGCAGCAGGAAATCCTCCGTGCCGCAGCACATATACATTTCCGGCAGCTTTTCACCCCTGGCAAGCAATTCCTCCACCAGCACCTCCGGATTGGCACGGCTTTGCGCCACCGTTTCCAGATCCCCGAAGCACTCCCGGTAATAATCATAATTGGCCATGCCATTATCCTGGCCCGGCTTCATGCCGGCAATGCCATGCACGATCAGCGCAGAGGACATGCCGCCTGCCTTGCCAAACCGATCCGGATGGGCCAGGGCCGTATGCAGCGCCCCGAAGCCGCCCATGCTCATGCCCATGATGCAGGTATCCTCCGCCTTCATGGCCAGACCAAAGGTTTTGCGCACATAATCCACCAGTTCCACGGCGATCAGGGTTTCAAACTGATGGCCGGTGGCCTGGCCGTCCAGCCAGAAGCCGTTTTCCCCGCTGGGCATTACAATGGCAAAATTGTATTTTTCCGTCAGCCATTCCGGCACCCAGTTGCCTGCGCTGCCGGTATAACCATGCAGCAGAAACAGGGTTTTCATGGGCTTTTCTTCCCTTGGGGGCCGGTCTGCCCTCAGATCGTTGGGGATGATCATATCAAAGGTGGTATGCCTGCGCAGGCAGTTGGAAAACATTTTGATCGTCAGGTAGGCCATGTTCAGCGCTCCTTTTTCATTCGTGATACAAGCCGATGCAGCAGTGCAACACCTCTTCATCCTTCCGGTACAGCCCGCACAGCACACCGTTCAGGTACACCCGGAAAATTTCGTTTTCAGCTGCATCCGGCATCAGCTGCAGGGGCAGCTTGGCCCCGTTTTTCACCGGCACAGCATATTTTTCGTCCACATCCAGCCGCTTCATTTCCTGCAGGGGATAATCCATGGGCAGAAGCAGCTTATCCATTTCACCTTCCTGTGCAGCCTGCATCACTTCCTCCACCGTCACGCACTGCTCAATGGAGAAAGACCCATGCCGTGTACGCAGCAGAAAACGCATATGCGCCGGTGCATCAAGCGCCATGCCGATGTCATGGCAGAGGGTGCGGATGTAGGTACCGCTGCCGCAATCCACATACAGCATGTACGCATCCTCCGCCACCTGCTGCCCCAGCGTCAGGCTGCGGATCTCCGTTTCCCGTTTCTTTGCTTCCACCATTTCACCCTTCCGGGCCAGCGCATACAGGGGCTTGCCCCCGATTTTGATGGCAGAATAGGCCGGCGGCCGCTGCATGATGATGCCGGTAAAGGATGGCAGCATGTTTTCGATCTCTTCCCGGCAGGGCACCTTTTCACAGGGCGTTACCAGCACCCCCTGGGCATCCTGGGTATCCGTTGCCCCGGCAAAAGCGATCTGGGCAGCGTAGCTTTTGCTCTTATCGGTAAAATAGTCCAGCACACGGGTGGCACGGCCGATCATAATGGGCAGCACCCCTGCTGCTTCCGGGTCCAGCGTGCCGGCATGGCCCACTCTCTCCCCCGTCAGCCGCTTCACTACCGCCACCGCTGCCCCGGAGGACATGCCCGGCGGTTTGAGCAAATTGATATAGCCGTTCATTTTATTCCTCAAGCTGGCTGCACATTTCCTTTTCCAGTGCAGCGCACATTTCTTCCAGTTTCATCTGATACCGGCATCCGGCTGCCAGCACATGGCCGCCGCCGCCGAATTTCTGGGCCACCTTGGCCACGTTGAAAGGCGGCAGTGCCCGCAGGCTCACCTTCACCATGCCGTCTTCCTTTTCATCCGCCAGGTAGGCCATCTTGACCCCCCACAGGTTCATGGCATAGTTCACAATGCCGTCGCTGTGTTCCCCGGAAGCAGCAGCAGCCTGATAATCCGCAGGGGTCAGCCGCATACAGGCACACTGGCCGTTGCCAAAAATGCGCAGGGTGTTCAGCGCACGGCCAAGCAGCCGCACATGGGCCTCTTCCTGTAAAAGGAACAGGTTCCGGCTCATTTCATTGAGGGGCAGCCCGGCACGCACCAGCTCAGCCACAATGGCAAAGGCCTCTCCATCGGTGTTTTCGAAGGAGAAGTTCCCCGTATCGGTGCTGATAGCCGCATAGAGGCACTTGGCAATGTCCAGCGTGATTTCCATCCCCATATAGGTCAACAGGCGGAACACCACACAGCCGGAAGCAGCCGCATGACCGTCCACCGCATTCACATCGGCATACAGCGGATTGGTGGGGTGATGGTCCAGCTGCACGGAAAACGGTGCCTGATCAAACGCACTTCCCACAGCGCCGATGCGGCCCTTATCCGCCGCATCCAGGGCAAAAGCCAGATCAAATGCCTGCCCTTCCAGCGCATCCGGCTGCACAAACACCTCTGCCCCGGGCAGCATCATCAGCTTTCCCGGCACAGGATCCGCACAGGCACAGGTGACGTCCTTGCCCATTTTTTTCAATACATGGTACACCGCCAGGGTGGAGCCGATGGCATCACCGTCCGGATTGATATGGGTGCACAGCAAAATCCGCCGGGCATTTTTCAGGGCATCCACCAGTGCCGGGGTATCAAACAGCTTGATCATGGGGTACTCCCTTTCGTTCATAAAAATAGAAGAAGGGGAGGTCTTTGCAATGAAAGGCGCTCCCCTTGTCAATTTTACTCTTCTTCCGCTTCTTCTGCCTTGGGTGCAACCTGCTTGAGAACCTGCGCAATATGCACACCGTACGCAATATTCCGATCCCTTTCGAAGATCAGTTCAGGCGTATAGCGAAGATCCACACGGAAACCCAGCTCCCGGCGGATAAAACCGGCAGCCTTCTTCAGGGCCTTCAGCATATCGTCAGCCTTATCGTCTTCCAATACACTGACGTACACCTTGGCATAGCGAAGATCCCTCGTCACGTCGGCACGGGTGATGCAATAGGTGCCGCTGATGCGGGGATCGTTCATTTCCCGGATGATGCTGTCCAGTGCATGGCGCACCTCTTCGGAAATCCTGTCAATACGAAAATTAGCCATTTTATTTCCTTTCTTTTGTGAGAGGGGGGATCTTTCCGTGGGGAAAGATCCCCCCTCTCACACTCTCCCCCAGAAAGCCATCTTTACTTTTAACGGAAGTCATTGTCTTCACTTTTGCATCAGTTATTGAGCAACACGGGGAAGAATCAAAGAGAAATCCTATCCTTCCATCCCGTACAGCTTTCTTGGGGCGGGTGCGGGAGGGGGATTCTTTGGCTTCAAAGAATCTCCCTCCCGCAAAATAATTCCATATTACCGTTCGATTTCTTCCATGATGAAGCATTCCACTACGTCGTTTTCCTTGATATCGTTGTAGTTTTCCAGGCCGATACCGCATTCGTAGCCGGTGGCCACTTCACGCACGTCGTCCTTGAAACGGCGGAGGGAGGAAAGCTTGCCTTCGAAAATTACCACGTTATCACGCAGCAGACGTACGGAAGCATTGCGCTGCATCTTGCCGTCGGTGACGTAGCTGCCGCCGATGGTACCGGCACCGGTGATCTTGAACACGTTGCGCACCTGAGCATGGCCCAGCAGCACTTCCTTGAATTCGGGAGCCAGCAGGCCCTTCATGGCCTTTTCCACGTCTTCGATGGCCTGATAGATGATGCGGTAGAGGCGCACGTCCACGCCTTCGCGTTCCGCAGCGTCACGGGCAGTGGCATCGGGACGGATATTGAAGCCGATGATGATGGCATTGAAGGCGGAGGCCAGGTTCACGTCGTCCTGGGTGATGGCACCCACGGCGCTGTGCAGCACGCGCACCTTCACTTCGTCGTTGCTCAGCTTTTCCAGGGCCTGCTTCACCGCTTCCACGGAGCCCTGCACGTCGGCCTTGATGATGATATTCAGGTTGACCACCTTGCCCTCGGCAATGCCGGCAAACAGGTTATCCAGAGACACCTTGGCAGAAGCAGCCACACGGCTGGCCTTCAGCTTATCCTTACGTTCCTGGGCCACCTGACGGGACAGATGGTCGTCCTTGACGGCCAGCATTTCATCGCCGGCAGAAGGCACTTCGGTGAAACCGGAAATTTCCACAGGCATGGAGGGACCGGCGGTCTGTACACGTTCGCCGCGGTCATTGAGCATAGCGCGCACACGGCCGGAAGCCATACCGGCCACGATATTGTCGCCCACCTTCAGGGTACCGTTCTGGATCAGCACGGTAGCCAGAGGACCGCGGGCCTTATCCAGCTTGGCTTCGATGATAACACCGGTGGCCATACGGTCGGGGTTGGCGCGCAACTGCTGCACGTCTGCCTGGAGCAGGATCATTTCCAGCAGGTCATCCACGCCCTGACCGGTCAATGCGGAAACGGGCACCATAATGGTTTCGCCGCCCCAGTCTTCGGGGATCAGTTCGTACTTGGTCAGATCCTGCATAATGCGGTCGGGGTTGGCAGTGGGCTTATCCATCTTGTTGATGGCCACAATGATGGGCACGCCGGCAGCCTTGGCATGATTGATGGATTCCACAGTCTGGGGCATCACACCGTCATCGGCAGCCACCACCAGGATGGCGATGTCCGTTGCCTGGGTACCGCGCATACGCATGGCGGTGAAGGCTTCGTGGCCGGGGGTATCCAGGAAGGTAATCTGACGGCCGTCCAGGTTCACGGTATAGGCACCAATGTGCTGGGTAATACCGCCGGCTTCGGTGGTGGTCACATGGGCCTTGCGGATATAGTCCAGCAAGGAGGTCTTGCCGTGGTCAACGTGGCCCATGATGGTAATAACGGGAGGACGGGACTGAAGATCTTCTTCCTTGTCTTCCACATTGGTGTCGGACAGCACGTCTTCCGCCGTCTTATCCAGCTTCATTTCCAGTTCCACATCAAATTCGGAGCAGACCAGGGAAGCAGTATCGAAATCCAGTTCGCTGTTGATATTGGCCATGATGCCCAGCATCAGAAGCTTCTTGAGGATTTCACCGGCGGGCTTACCGATGCGTTCGGTCATGTCCTTGACGGTGATGGTTTCCGCCGTCATATAGGCCTTTTCGATCTTGATGGGGGCCATCATCTGCTGGGCAGAGGGCTGCTGCTTCTTGCTGGCCCGGGCACGCTTGCCGCCGCGGACGGTTTCATCATCGTAGCCGGTGAAGCTTTCCTTCTGCAGCTGCTTGCGGTTCTTGGAAACATGTTCCGGGTCATGCTGACGCAGATACTGCTTCTTGTTGGGATCGTAATTGCTGACCCTTTCCTTTTCCACCACAGGGGCCAGTTCCGGACCGCGGCTGCGGCCTGCACCGCCCATGGGACGGCCTGCGCCGCCACCCTGCTGGGGACGGGGAGCGCCGCCGGCGGGACGGCCAAACTGACCGCCACTCTGCTGGCCGGCAGGACGGCCGAACTGCTGTCCGCCCTGAGGATTGGCGGGACGGCCAAACTGCTGCCCACCCTGAGGATTGGCAGGACGGCCGTAGGGGCCCTGAGGATTGGCAGGACGGCCATAGGGGCCCTGGGGATTGGCAGGACGGCCATAGGGGCCCTGGGGATTGGCGGGACGGCCGTAGGGGCCCTGGGGATTGGCGGGACGGCCATAGGGACCCTGAGGATTGGCAGGACGGCCATAGGGGCCCTGAGGACGGGCACCCTGCTGCTGGGGAGCAGCAGGACGGGCCTGGCCCTGCACAGGACGGGCAGGGGCGGCAGGCGCAGCCTGCTGTGCAGCGGGAGCAGCCGGCTTTTCTTCCTTCACAGGGGCAGCCTTTTCTTCTTTCTTTTCTGCAGCGGGAACAGCAGGCTTTTCGACAGGCTTTTCTTCCTTTGCCGCAGGAGCAGCTTCCTTCTTTGCAGGCTTTTCAACCGGCTTTTCTTCCTTCACGGGAGCAGCCTTTTCCACAGGCTTTTCGGCCGGCTTTTCTTCTTTCTTTTCGGGGGCAGCTTCCTGCTTGGGCGCTGCTTCCTCTTCATCAGGCATGGTCCAGGCCTTCGTATGCTGCTGCGCCAGGATCTTCTGTTCTTCCTGATGCTTGCGGGCCTGTTCTTCTTCCTGTTCGCGCTGGAAGCGGACTTCCTGCTTGCGCAAGGACTGCATCAGCGTATCAATATTACGCCGGATATGCGCAGCCTCTTCCAGGATCACGCCGGACTGCTGATTGATTTCTTTTGTAGCTTCTGCCAGTTTTACCTTGGTCATTCGATGCTTGCACCCCCGCCATATCGGCAATAAATTCAGAATTTATGTCAACGGCTCTTCCGTTTGATTGAGCAACCGCAGGATCTGGTCGCAAATGCCGCCTTTTTTCAGGCAGGCAGCCATACGTCCTTCCCTGCCGCAGGCCCTGTCCAGCAGGCCCGCTTCCATGATATGCATGGGCACCCGGCGATAAGCACAGGCGTCCGAAAGCTTCTTTCTGGTGTTTTCGGATGCATCCTGATCCACCAGTACAAGGGCCGCTTTTTGGGCCTTGATTTCCCGCAGCGCCAGATCTGCGCCTGCCGTCAGCTGCCCGGCCCGCATAGCCAGGCCCAGAAGCCCGTCAATCTTCGCCATCCTGGCCCTCCAGGCTTTCCAGCTGAGCAAGCAGCGCGGCATGGGTTTCTTCCCCCAGTGTGCAGGAGAATGCACGCTCCAGCTGCTTTTGCTTCAATGCCTTTTTCAGGCATTCGGCATTGCGGCACACATAAGCGCCCCGGCCCGGCTTTCTGCCCGTCACATCCATGGACACTGCCCCTTCAGGGGAGCGCACCACACGGATGAGGCTTTTCTTGGGCTGCATTTCCCGGCACCCCACACACATGCGCATGGGTGTTTTTCTTTCTTTCATGGCGCTTTGTCACCTTCTGTTCTGCTTATTCGATATCGTCATCATCCAGGGGGATATCCAGATAATCGTCTTCGTATTCGTCGGCGATCACCTGACCGTCACCCATCTTCAGCTCGGGCAGTTCCAGCTGCATCAGTTCGGCAGCCTGGGTCTGGGACTTGATGTCGATCTTCCAGCCGGTCAGCTTGGCCGCCAGACGGGCATTCTGGCCTTCCTTGCCGATGGCCAGGGACAGCTGGTTATCCATCACGATCACGCGGCAGATCTTTTCCTTTTCGGACACATACACACTGACCACGTGAGCGGGGTTCAGGGCGTTGGCCACGAATTCGGCAGGATCGGCGCTCCACTTGATGATGTCGATCTTTTCGTTCTTCAGTTCGCTGACCACCTTGTCCACACGGATACCGCGGGGGCCCACGCAGGCGCCTACGGGATCGATGGCGGCATCGGAGGAGGCCACGGCAATCTTGGTACGGCTGCCGGCTTCACGGGCGATGGACTTGATCTGCACGATACCGGTGGCAATTTCCGGCACTTCCATTTCAAACAGGCGCTTGACCAGGCCGGTATGCACACGGCTGACCGCCACCTGGGGACCGCCGGCTTCACGGCCGGCACGGTACACCTGCAGCACATACACCTTGATATGATCGCCGGGACGGTATTCTTCGCCTGGCATGAATTCGTTCTTGTTCAGGATACCGCGGGTGGTGCCCAGCTCCACATACACGTTTTCTGCGTCCACACGTTCCACGATACCGGTGAGGATTTCGTTTTCCTTTTCGATGTATTCGTCGTAGATCTTGCCCTTTTCCATGTCGCGCATGCGCTGGAGAATGACCTGCTTGGCAGTCTGGGCAGCCACACGGCCAAAGTCCTTGGGGGTCACTTCGATTTCCACGATATCACCCAGTTCGAAATTGGGACGGATGCTGCGGGCCGCTTCCAGGGAGATCTGCAGATTATCGTCTTCCACCACTTCGGAAACCACCTTGCGGGCAAAGATCTGCACGTCGTGTTCACGGCTGATGACCACGGACAGGTTGGAGGAGGTTTCGTTCTGAGCGGCGGTATACTTGGCATACTTGCGGTAAGCAGCCTTGCAGCCGTCTTCCACAGCAGAGCGGATCTGCTCTACGGGAATATCCTTGGCCTTGGCCAGATTTTCAATCGCATCATACATTTCGGACTTGCGGTTTGCCATTTTTCTGTAACCTCTGCTTTCTGTTATTTCAAAAAATCGTTATTCTTCTTCGTCCAGCGCACTCAGATCCGGCACCAGCCGCACCTGCGCCACGCTCTTGCGGGGAAGGGCCACTTCCTCTTCACCGGAGAGGATCACCACTTCTTCGTCATTCATCCTAACCAGCGCACCCTGCACCGATTTTTGTCCGTTCAGGGGTTTATACAGCTTGGCAGCCACTTCCAGACCGATGGAAGCGTCAATGTCCCGCTGGTTTTTGATGGGCCGGTCAATACCGGGAGAGCAGACCTCCAGAAAGTCGTAATCGTAATCTTCCAGGGAAGGCTGCACCGCCCGATGATACTTTTCGCAGTCATCCAGCGTCACACCGCCGTCCTTGTCGATGTAGATCCGCAGGTAGCGGCCGGTAGGTTCTTTTTCCATGGCCACATCGCACAGGTAGTATTCCAGTTTTTTGGCAAAACGCTCACAGATCTCCGTGATCCTTTGCATATTTGCGTTTTTCGGGGCCATACACATCCTCCTTTACCGCTTCTGAAAATACACAAAGAGTGGGTATCAACTGCAAAAACATGCCTTTTCAGGGCCGCGGAAAAAACCTCCGCACTCCCCTTTGGCACACTGCAGTTCCCACTCTTCGCTAAACCCTTCTTTCTTTCAGGTCACATTGTTCATTTCACTTTTTCCATGCACATGGCCCGATGCGCGGACCACAAAAGCAGTATACCACATTTTCTCTTGAATTACAAGCGCATTTTTACCGCTTTCAGCCCGGAAATTCCGCTGTTTTTCGCTCAAAAAGCGGGTTTTTTACCCGTTTTGAAAAAAAGTTCATAAAAATATGAAAAAATTATTTTTTTCAGCAGGAAAAAAAGGTTTTGCGGCGAATACATTTACACTCGCTCAAATATGGGGTGGTAAAGAAGGATGCCTTGTGTGATCGCAGCCCATGCCGGATACTGTGCCGGTGTGAAAAATGCCATGGAGATTGCCTTTCAGGCAGCCCGTGAAGCACAGGAAAAAGGAATCCCCTGCCATTGCCTGGGTGAAATGATCCACAACCCTCAGGCCACCGGTGCGCTGCATGCCATGGGCGTATGCCGGGCGGACAGGGTAGAGGACGTGAAAAGCGGCATTATTCTGCTGCGCAGCCACGGGGTGGCGCCGGACGTGTACACCGCCAGTGAACGGCAGGGCCTGGATGTAAGGGACGGCACCTGTGCCTATGTGAAGGCACTGCACCGGGTGGTGGCAGAAAGCACATGGCCGGTGCTGCTCATCGGTGAAAAGGATCACCCTGAGGTGCAGGCAACGGCTGCATGGTGCCAAAACGGCTGCACCGTCATCCAGAGCGAGGAAGATGCCAGGGGTTTGCCGCCCATGGAAGCGGCCCTTTGCGTGTGCCAGACCACCTTCCCCATGGAAAAATGGGAAAGCATCACACACGTGCTGGAAGAAAAAATCCCGGATCTGAAGAAAAAATGCACCATCTGCCTGGCCACCGCAAAGCGGCAGGAGGCCGCCAGGGAACTGGCCAAAAAGGCAGATTGCATGATCGTCGTGGGCAGCAGAATGAGCGCCAACACCCGCAAGCTTTACGAAGCCTGCCTGGCCCTTTGCCCGCGCACCAGTTTGGTGGAACGTGCTGCGGAAATACCGCCGCACTTTGGAAATATCCACACGGAATACATAGGAATAGCCGCCGGCGCATCCACACCGGATTGGTCATTTAAGGAGGTTGTCACACGCATGAACGACATGGAACACATCGACCAGGAAACCCTTCAGGAGCCCGCCACCAATGATACCCCTGCCTTCACGATGGAAGACATCGAAAAGACCGTGGTCCGCATTCACAACGGCCAGACGGTCACCGGCACCGTGGTACAGATCACCGAAGACGAAGTATGCGTCAATATTGGCTACAAGTCTGATGGGCTCATCAAGAAAGCCGACCTGGTGGACAAGGACGTAAAGATGGGCGACGAAATCGAAGTTGAAGTCGTCAAAGTAAACGATGGTGAAGGCAACGTCCTGCTTTCTCAGCGCAACATCGTCAACCGCAAGGCTTGGGATGCGCTGATGGTTAAGTTCGAAAACGGCGAATACATCGACGCCGTGGGCAAGGAAGCCGTCAAGGGCGGCCTGCTCGCCACCATTGAAGGCGGCATCCGCGCCTTCGTGCCCGCTTCTCAGCTGGCCAGCCGCTATGTTGAAAAGATCGCCCAGTTCGTGGGTCAGGAAATGAAGCTGAAGATCATCGACGTAGACAAGCAGAAGAAGCGCATCGTTGCCAGCCGCAAGCAGGTTGTGGAAGAAGAAAATGCTGCCAAGAAGGCCGCCGCTTGGGAAAAGCTGGCTGAAGGCGAAACCGTGACCGGTATCGTCCGCCGCTTTGCCGATTTCGGTGCTTTCGTGGATCTGGGCGGCGTGGACGGCCTCATCCACATCACCGACCTGGCCTGGAGCCGCGTGGGTCATCCCTCTGACGTGCTGCAGATCAACCAGGAAGTGGAAGTGAAGGTTCTCTCTCTGGATCGCGAACGCGAACGCATCCAGCTGGGTTACAAGCAGCTCCAGCCCAAGCCCTGGGACAACATTGAAGAAAAGTATCCCATCGGCCTGATCCTGGAACGCGAAGTGGTTCGCATTCGTCCCTTCGGCGCTTTCATCGAACTGGAACCCGGTGTTGACGGCCTGGTGCATATTTCCCAGTGCGCCCTCACCCGCGTTGCCAAGGTGGAAGACGTGCTGACCGTGGGTCAGGTTGTGGCCGTGAAGGTTCTGGCCGTGGATCCCGAAGCCAAGCGCATCAGCCTGAGCATCCGTGAAGCCCTGGCCGACACCGCTCTGGAAGAAGGCGACGATATGGAAATTCCCGGCGAAGCTGAAGAAGTGTTCGCTGACGAAGCTCCCGTCGAAGAATAATCCCATCTGAACAAAACAAAAAACAGGGCTGTCACACCGGGCATGCTGTCCGCAGGGGCAGCCCTGTTCTTTTCGGAGGAACGGCATGAAGAAGTTCATTCCGCTGTTTTTATTGCTGCTATGTGTGTGCCTTCCCGCTTTTGCTGAGGAAGCAAGGGATATGACCGCCGATTGCGAGATCACCCTCTCCCCCGGCAAATACAAAACCCTTGACCGCATCTGCGACCGGGACTGGCACACCATCTACCTCAGCAACAAAATGAAATCCCCTTCCGTCACCGTAAAAGCCCCCAAGGGGGAGGCCATGCAGGGCGTGTACGTGTGCTTCGGGGACAAGCTGGCCCCCTGGCAGGTGCAGGAAAAGCAGGACGGAAAATGGGTGACCGTTTTTGAAAGCGAAGGGCTGTATGCCCACGAATATGCGCCGGTGAACGGTGCCAGGGAAATCCGCATCCTGCCAAAGAGCACCAAGCAAACCACCCTTTGCATCGGTGAGCTGTTTGTATACGGCGAAGGCGATCTGCCCTCCACCGTGCAGTTCTGGCAGCCTGCCCCGGAAAAGGCGGATATCCTCTTTCTGGCGGCACACCCCGATGATGAGGTGCTGTTTTTCGGCGGCGCCATCCCCTATTACGCCGGAGAAAAGCAGATGGACGTTGCCGTGGTGTACATGACCTGCAACCTGATGGAACGCAGAAGCGAGCTGCTCAACGGCCTGTGGACCTGCGGTGTGAAAACCTACCCAGTCGTTGCTGATTTCTGGGATAAATATGCCACCAAGGTGGACAAGATCTATGATGCCTGGGGCAAAACCGCTTCCCAGAAGTTCATCGTGGAGCAGCTGCGCCGGTTCAAGCCGGAAGTGGTGGTCACCCATGATACCAACGGCGAATACGGCCACGGTGCACACAAAACCTGCGCCGATTTGATGCTCAAATGCATCCCCATGGCAGCCGGCACCGCCAAGTTCACCGATTCCCTGAACACCTGGGGTGCATGGGAAGTAAAGAAGCTGTACCTGCATCTGTATCCCGAAAATGCCATCGAAATGGACTGGGATCAGCCCCTTTCCGCTTTCGACGGCAAAACCGGCTACGAAATGGCCGTGGAGGGCTACAACTGGCACTTCTCTCAGCATGATCAGGGCCAGAAGAACAAGGAAACCGGAAAATTTGAATATTTCATCGTAGAGCCCAGGGACAGCGATTACAGCTGCTACCGCTTCGGCCTTGCCCACACTACTGTGGGCCCCGATGTGGAAAAGAACGATTTCTTTGAGAACATCCCGATGGAATGACGGAGCAGGGGGGCTCCTCGCCCCCCATACCCCCACCAGGGGCATCGCCCCTGGACCCATTTTGCGACACACAATCGTATTAACCAAAGTATTTTCCGCATGTTGCTTGGGGGAACGGGAAGAGAGCCCACGGGCGCTATGAAAACGAAAAAAAGAGCGGCTGAGAGAATGCGTTCTCTCACCGCTTCTTTTTTGTCGTTTTCCCCGGATGCAAAGCATCCGGTCGGCGGCATTTTGCCGCCATGCCCGTGTGCGGGCGCCAGTGGCGCACCCAATTCGCAAAAACACATTCGTTCTCTGCAAAAGTATGTGTGCATGTTACTTTGTTTCACCGGGACATTGTCTGTATGATATGAATTGATGTTTCCGGAGAAAGGGTGCAGGGATGATATCCCTGCTGGGGTGGGGGCGAAGCCCCGCATCGTCTCTCCTCACTCCATCTCCATGGTGTAATAGGTGGCATCAAATGTTTCGCTGCCGTCATAGCGGCTGTACTGACCCAAGTGGCTGAACTGATAGCCGCATTTCTTCAGCACATTCCCGGATGCCACATTGGCCGTAGCATGGCGAGCCATGAAGCGGCGGGCACCATGCTCATATGCCCATTGCAGCAGGGCCCTGGCAGCTTCGGTGGCATAGCCCTTGCCCCAACAATCCTTTCGAAGATTGTAACCCACTTCCCAGGCATCAAATTCTTCCCTGTATTTGATGGAACCGGCACCGATCAGCTGTCCCGTTTCCTTCTGGCAGAAGCCAAACTCCTCTTCTTTCCCCTGCAGGGAGCGCAGCCAATCTTTTGTTTCTTCCACGTTTTTATGCACAGGATAGGGCATATAGCGGTTTACTGCGGGATCACCCGTCCATTGAAACACCGCTTCCCCATCCGCTTCCGTCATAGGCCGCAGGATCAGCCTTTCTGTTTCGATCAAGCTCATTTCAGCTGTGCCATGCGCCTTTCCAGCACATCGGGAGCGGCCACGGAATAACCGAAGAAGCCCAGTGCTTCCCCCAAGCCATAATAGGCACCGTGGTTATAGGCCACCAGATTGGCCTTGTTGTAATCAATGCGTCCTGTTTCATCCAGCAGTTCATCGCTGATGCCCATGGACACAATTTCACCGATGTACATATCATGGCTGCCCAGCCGTTCCACTTTCCTTACCTTACAGGCCAGATAAATGGGGCATTCGGCAATGGCAGGGGCTGCTTCCATGCCCTCCACAGAAACAGCCGTCAGGCCGCATTCCTTGAACTTGTCAAAGTCCCGGCCGCTCTTGACGCCGCACCAATCGGTGGCCTGCAGGTTTTTTTCGCCGCACAGATTCACCACAAATTCGCCTGTTTCTTCAATGATATCATGGGAATAGCGTTCCGGCCGCACAGAAACGGACACCATGGGCGGATCGGAATTCACCGTACCTGCCCAGGCAATGGTAACCGCATTGGGCTTTTCACCCTTTCTGGCACAGCTGACCAGCACCGCAGGCACAGGGGCCAGCAGGGTGCCGGGCTTCAGATTCACAAAAGCCATTCTGATTTCCTCCTCTTATTTCGCTGCCGCCCGTCCGGCCAGCATGCCGGAAGCAAAGGCAAACAGCAGGTTATAGCCGCCGCAGTCGCCGTCCACGTTCAGCATTTCCCCGGCAGCATACAGCCCCGGAACTTTCTTCGATTGCAGGGTGGCAGCATCAAATTCCGCTGCAGCAATACCGCCCCGGGTGACCTGGGCATATTCAAAGCCCCTTACCCCGGTCAGCGGCACCCGGAAGGCACACAGCTTTTCTGCCATTTTTTCCAGCGGCAGCCCCTGCAGCTTTTCAGCCAGCAGCCTGGGCAGCAGACCGCAAAGCAGATCCTCTTTCGGCAACAAACCAGCCCGTTTTTTCAGGAAAGCAAGCATACGTTCATACGCTGCCTTTCCATCCTGTACCGAAACACGCTCATACCGGCAGGGCATCAGCCCCAGCATGGGCGAAAAATCCATCTTCAGTACCGCTTTTTGCAGCCCGTGCACCTGCGCCGACAGCTGCATGGCACAGATGCCGCTGACCCCATAATCGGTAAACAGTGCTTCCCCGGCAGCCGCTGCCACCGGCCTGTCGCCGTCACACAGGGTCAAAACCGCCGGGAGCCGCAGCCCTGACAGCCCTTTCACTGCGCCCTTCTCCGCCAATAGCGGTACCAGCGCAGGCATGGGCTTTTTCAATGTATGCCCCAGCCGGGTCAATAATGCATAGGCCGCACCGTCATGGCCCAGCTTTCCGCCCGCCATGCCGCCACAGGTGACGATCACCTTGCTGCAGGCGTACACCTGCTCCCCGGCAAACACCCGAAAGCCATCCCCGCTTTTTTCAATTTTCTCCGTTCTGGCATCGCAGATGATATCCACCCGGCAGCGTTCCATGGCCCGGCGCAGCACATCCAGCACAGCCGCAGCCTGGCCGCAGCCAGGGTACACCCTGCCGCCGTCTTCCTCCCTGGTCACCAGGCCCAGATTGTGAAAAAAGGACAGCACTTCTTCTTTGCCGCAGTGCTTCAGTACCTCTGTGGCAAAACCGGCTTCTCCATAATAGGGGGCATCCTGCATGTTGATCAGGTTGCACCGGCCGTTGCCCGTGGCCAGCAGTTTCCTGCCCACCCGGGGGGAAGCCTCCGCAATGGCCACTTTTTTCCCATTTCCGGATGCGGAAAGCGCAGCGGCCATACCCGCTGCGCCTCCGCCGATGATCAATACATCGTACTTTTTCATATCACTGATTATTTCCAGCCGCTCTCGGATGCCTTGTAAGCATCTTCAATGGCGGTCTGATGGCCATACCAGCCGTTCTTGGCATTGTCATAGTCCACCTTGGCAGGGTTATCCTTGCTGCCGTGGGTCTTACTGTTGGTGAAGTGGACGCAGAACTGACCGTTGTAGTTGTTGTCGGGAATACGGTCGCCGTCAAAGTTATGGGGAATGCCGTACATGGAGCCGCAGAAGGTGCGGCCGGCAATGGTCACCCACAGGGGACGGCGGCGGTAGGACTGCAGTTCCGACTCACGGTCGGAGATTTCCTGGGCATTATTGACGCCGTAAATGCGGCAGATGGCCTCGGTATCTTCGGTGGTGGCAGGCTCAGCGTCAGCGTGGTTATCGCCGTAGAGGCGCTGTGCGCGGAAGGAAATGCCGGTCTTCACATCGGTAATGACAGCCTTGGTGCCAACGGCCCACAGGCCGTTCACATCACCGGTCCACCAGTCACTCTTTTCCACAGGATAGAGGATGGGGGTCACGCTGCTGCCGGTGTAATAGCCTTCGGGCACGGTGCCGAAGAGGGCATGCTGGGTCTGGTCACCGGCCACGCCGTCCACAGCCAGCTTTTTGTCCGTCTGGAAGGCCTTCACGGCTGCCACAGTGGCACTCTGGTAGGTGCCGGTGGCATCGGCGGCATTCAGATAGCCCTGCTTGACCAGTTCGTCCTGCAGTGCCTTCACATCTTCGCCGCTGTCACCCAGCTCCAGCTTCCGGTAAGAAGCTTCCGGAGGAGCATCGGGATTGCCGGCCAGCTCCAGCATCTTCTTTTCTTCCACCGTCAGCACGCGCACATAATCGCCGTGCATCCAACCGGAAAGATTGCCGTACTTCACATTGAACCAGTAGAACTGCTGGCTGACATCCTGGGTATAGTTGCCAAGGTAGGTCAGCTTGGTGCCCTCGTTATAGAACATGGTCAGTTCACGGGAAGAAGAAGAGGGATTGGCACGCAGCTTCACCTTGGTGGTGTTGGTCATGGCCACATCACTGAAGGTGGAAGGATCGGGCAAGGGAGTGGCGGTGGGCTTGGGAGTGGGGGTAGGCTGCTGGCCCTGCCACTGGTCATATTCCGCATTGGTCAGCACACGGACGAAGCTGCCGTGCACCCAACCGGCCTTGTTGCCGATCATAATCTTATACCAGGTAACACCGGATACCTTTTCGGTGTCAAAGAACTCGGTCACATAATCCTTGTCCAGCTGGGTATTGCCGTTGAGCACGGCAGCCTTCTTGCTGGGCTTTTCACGCACCCACAGATCGTCATCGGTGGTGATGATATAATCACTGTTGCCGGGACGGGGCGTAGCAGGCGCAGGCGTGGGGGTGGGGCAAGTGCCGTACTGCTTGTAGTAGTCCACCTGCCAGGAAGCCAGTTCCACAATACAGTCGCTGCGGATATAGCCGCGGGTACCGTCGGCAGTCATCACGGGATACCAGTCATAGGGATCGCCGTCCACCTTGGCGCCGGTCTGGGTCAGCACGGTGTAGGCCTTGGAAATCTTGCCCACAGTGTCAGCACCGGCCTTGGGAGCATTGCGGATCCATACATAGTCCATGGAGGTGGCCAGATAACCGGTGGTCACAGGGGCCTGGGTGGGAGCGGGGGTGGCACTGCCGCCGGGGCTTCCGCCTTCGGTAATTTCAGCAAAGGTATTCAGAAGATAGCCGTATTCCTGGCTCTTGGCATCATACACATAGAACCAGACAGACATATCGTCGGTATCGATCTTGGTGCCGTAGAAGGGGAACACCGTGCCCTTTTCCGCCACACGGCGGATCACGCTTTCCCAGGGTTCCTCACGCAGGTTCACCTGGCCATGGGTGGTGCGCACATAGCCCATCTGGCCGGGCACGGGAGAAGCGGTGGGAGCAGGGGTAACAATGGGAGCGGAGGGATTGCCCACTTCGTTGCCGTTTGCATCGCAGTACACATAGCAGTCGCTGCGCACATAACCCACGGTGCCGTTGTAATTCACCAGCACCCAGTTATAGCCGCCGATTTTACCGGTGGGGCCTTCAAAATATTCCAGCACAGTACCCACGGGCATTTTGGATTCCATGGGGCCCGTCAGCACAGAGCCGTCGGGAGATTTGCGGATGTTCACCCGGTCCTTCACCAGCCGCACATACTGGCTGCCGGCAGAAGGGGGTGTGGTGGGTGCCTGGGTGGGAACAGGCGTAACCTGCGCACCGCCGGAAACGTAGGAGGGGAACAGCTCAGTACCTGCCTGAGCCCATGCATCCACTTCCGCAGTGTTCATTTCATGCAGAAAATCGCCGTGGATATAGCCCAGACGGCCGTCGGACAGACGGGCCACCTGGTACCACTTCACGCTGTTCTTGGTGGTCGTGCCCAGCACTTCCATCACCAGGCCTTCGGGCAGCCGGGTGATATAATTGGTGGTACCGGGAGAGGGCCGGAAATTCACCACACGGTTCTGGGAATCGTTGTTGATCACCAGGTAACCGTACTGTGCGCCCTCCGCCTGTGCAGCAGGGAACAAGGCTGCCAGCATCACTGTCAGCAGCATCACTGTCATCAGCTTTCCAAGTCCGCCCATTTTCTTCATAAGAAAGTACACCCCATCCGTTTCCGTTTCGTTATTTGGAATCCATTCACGGCGGCATTCTGCGCCGCCTGTCGTTCAAATCAAAGGAAAGGATACAATCCTTCTCATGTATTCTATTACATTTCTGTTACAAGGTCAAGCGTTTTTTATAAATTTATTACGATTTTTTTCGTTTTTTTGTTTCAGTTTGCTTTACGATTGAAACAAAGTATGGTATACTACCCTTGGCATATTGTAATAAGGAAGGGATATACCACAAAGAAGGAAGGAACGATCAATATGGATATTCTTTCTGTTATCGAACACAAGAAAAAAAACATGGCCCTGACGGAAGAAGAAATCCGCTTTTTTGCCCAGGGTGCTGCAGACGGCACCATTCCCGATTACCAGCTGGCTGCCCTTCTGATGGCCATCCGCCTCAACGGTATGACCATGCAGGAAACCGCCTGGCTTACTGACTGCATGGCCCGCAGCGGCGCCATGCTGCAGCCGGACGTGGGCGGCATCCCGCTGGACAAGCACTCCACCGGCGGTGTGGGCGATACCACCACGCTGGTGCTGGCACCGCTGGTGGCAGCCTGCGGCGGCAAAGTGTTGAAAATGAGCGGCAGAGGGCTGGGCCACACCGGCGGTACGGTGGATAAGCTGGAAAGTATCCCCGGCATGCAGGTGGAATTAGATGAAGAAACCTTTGTGGATATTGTGCGGCGCGTGGGCTGCTGCGTGGTGGGCCAAAGCAAAAACCTGGCCCCGGCAGACAAACGGCTCTATGCTCTGCGGGATGTGACGGGCACGGTGGACTCCGTTCCCCTGATCGCCTCCAGCATCTTAAGCAAGAAATTCGCCTCCGGTGCCAAGGCCATCGTGCTGGACGTGAAGGTAGGGTCCGGTGCGCTGATGCCCACGTTGGATGACGCCATCCGCCTGGCCAAAACCATGGTGGAAATCGGAAAAATCCTGCACCGCCCCGTTTCCTGCGTGATCTCCGGCATGGAAGAGCCGCTGGGCTCCCGTGTGGGCAATGCGCTGGAAGTGAAGGAAGCGGTGGAAATCCTGCAGGGCAAGGTACAGGGCCCGCTGAAGGATGTTGCCCTGTTCCTTGGCAGCCGGATGCTGCTCAATGCCAGCCTTGCAAAAACAGCCAACGAAGCCACGGAAAAGCTGGCCCATGCCATCGAAACCGGGGCCGGGCTGGAAAAACTGAAAGAAATGATCCGGGCCCAGGGCGGTATGCCAGATGTGTGTGACAACGTGGTCCTCCTGCCCACAGCCCCCTGCATCCGGCCGGTATTGTCCCCGGAAAGCGGCTGGCTTTCCGCCACCGACGGTGTGGCCCTTGGCATGGCCGCCCAGAAAATGGGGGCCGGGCGCATGACCAAAGATGATGTGATTGACCCCGCTGTGGGCTTTATCATGAAAAAGCGCATTGGAGACTGGGTGGAGAAAGGCGAAGAAATTGCCATTCTTCATGCCTGCGGTACCGCATCCGCCGATGAAGCGGAAAAGAATATCCTCGCTGCGCTTTCCCTCTCCCCTGTTCCCGCTCCTCCTTCCCGGCTGATTTACGCCCTGGTGGATGAAAACGGTGTTCAGGAAATCAACTTATAAAAGGAGAACCAAAATGAAAAAAATCTTTGCTTTGCTCATTTGCCTGATGATGCTGCTTCCCGCCGCTCTGGCTGCGGAAGTGGAAGAAAGCCCTGCCCTTTCTCTGGAAGAAATGGAAATGTACTATGCTTCGCTTCTGGAACAGCTGAAAGCGGAAGGCTGCCAGATCACGGAAAACGAACAGGGGGTTTTCACTGCCCAGTCCTCTGCCGGGGATATTTTCCTCTCCCAGCAGACCCTCGGCGATGAAACCCATGTGCTGGGTGCCCGCCTGAACGTGGACACAGCTTGCCTGCGCGGCCTGAAGGTGGGCGACACCCTGGATATGATCTTCCAGCTCTATCCCAACGACAATCCTTCCCTCACCGGCACCTATTACGAAGCCACCCTTTCCTTCCGCGGCGCGGAACCGGAAATCTGCCTGGGCTATGCCCTGCGTGACGGCCAGCGGGTGCAGGAAGTGACCTATGTGGTGTACAACTGGCAGGCGGACGGCATTCTCAAAGCCGGTATCACCTACACCCTGGATCAGGGTTCCATCCAGCAGATCTCCCTCTTCACCGCTGACGAACTGCTGACCGCAGAAGAAGCGGAAACCGAAATCAACGATTCCGCCATGATCCAGGAAGCCAGCGAATACTTCGCCTATCCTTCCTCCATGAACGGCCTGGAGCTGGACCCCTTCTGCCGGGAAGATTTGCTCTTTGCCGGGCTGGATTTCTACGGCCTCACCCCCGAAAAGGCCATCACTGTGCTGGGTGCCGCTCCTGTGGATGAATGGACAGAGGACAGCAACGGCGCTTTCCTGCGTCTTCTGCAGTGGGACAGCATTTCCCTGGTGTGCAGGTATGACAGCAGCAAGCAGTTCCAGTCCGTCTACAGCCTGTCCGTCAATGATGACGTGATGGAAGGCCCCCGGGGTCTGCGCATCGGCGATTATCTGGACACCGTGCTCTTCCGCTTCCGTCACAGCGAAGGCAGCCTGATCGAAAACGGCATGCTGCTCTACGGCGACGGCCAGAATGCCCCCTACGGCACCGTGACCTACGGCCCCGATGCGGATACCGTGGCCTATGCCGTCAGCCTGGACGGCGAAGTGGTGCTGCTGCGGCTGACCTTCATGGACGATGTGCTGCAGGAAATGCAGCTGCTCAACCAATAATCCCCCCAGTACAAAAGATTCCTTCATTTTTCATTGACATTCAGGAGGCGTATCACTCATGCGGATCGACCTGACCTGCCCTGTGGAAATGTGGCATTGCAAAATGCCCACCCAGGACTACCCCGTGCTCACCATGGAAATATACAATCTTTCCGAAAAGGATGTAAAAAGCATTCAGGTGTGTTTGCTTTGCTACGACCGGGAAGGAGAATTGTATGCCCGTCAGGTAGAACGCATTCAGGGCCTGGATGCGCCCTCTCATCATGCCTTTGAAGCAACCATGGCTGCAGAAGATGCCGTGTATGCCCAGGACATGGAAGTGCTGATCGAAAAGGTATGGTACGAAGACGGCACGGTGTGGCGCCGCGGCGCTTCTTCCCCCACCGAATTTGTGCCCTCCCCCACCCTGAAGGGCCAGCGGCTGCAGGTGATGCAGCAATTGGCCGGGCATGATGCTTCCTGCTATCCCAGCGATCAGGGCAATGTGTGGGTGTGCGTGTGCGGCCGTGCCAATGCCCCCCGGGAGGATGCCTGCCGACGGTGCCACCGGGACAAGCACGATATCTTTACCCAGTTCAACGAGGCTGCCATTGAAAAGATCATCTTTGAACAGCAAAATGCACTGGAAGAAGAACAGCGCCGGCAGCGGGAAGAGCAAAAGCGGCTCAACGAAGAAAAGGAAAAGCTTCTGAAGAAAAAGCGCCGCCGCCGCAAGATCATCATCAGCGTCTCTGTTACGGTGCTGCTGCTGGCAGGGCTGGCCTACGGCACTTACTTCCACGGCATTCCCTACTATAAATACTACATGGCCAACCGCTCCCTGGACAATGCCCAGTATGAAAGCGCCAAGGAACAGTTCCTGGCCCTGGAAGATTACCGGGATGCCGCGGATATGGCCCTGGAATGCGATTACCGCGCTGCTACAGCTGCCCTGAACGGCGGCACCTACACCTCCCTGCGCACCGCTCAGAGTGCCTTTGATGCCCTGGCCGATTATAAGGACAGCGCCGAAAAGGCCAAGGAATCCCGGTACGTGTATGCCGAAAAGCAGTTTGCTGCCGGCGAATGGGAGCAGGCCATTGCCTATTACGAGCAAACCCCCGGCTATCAGGAAGCCGATGCCAAGATCACCCTGTGCCACTACAACCGGGCCATGGATCTGATGGAAGCCCAGGAGTATCAGGAGGCCAGGGAAAAATTCCTGAACCTTGGCAACTATCAGGATTCTGCCACCAACGCTCAGGAATGCCTGTACCAGCCTGCCATGAAGGCCATGGAAATGGGTGACAATCTGCTGGCCGTCGATTATTTCAAACAGCTGGGCGAATACCGGGACAGCACGCTGAAGCTGCAGATGGCTTATTATGCTGCTGCAGACCAGTATTTTGCCGAAGCAGACTATGACACCGCTGCAGAATATTACCTGCTGGCCGGAGACTATTCTGACGCGTTCCGCCGGGCCACCGGGTGCCTGTACGCCCCCGCCGTGGATGCTATGGAAGCCGGTGAATATGCCCAGGCCGTGGAAATGTTCAGCAAAATTTCCGCCTATGAGGATGCACAGGAACTGATGGAAAAGTGCATTTACCTGCAGGGTGAAGCGCTGATGAACGAAGGCGACTATGAAGGTGCGCTTGCCTTCTTCGATCAGGTGCCGGATATGCCCGAAGCACAGGATGGCCGCCGGGAATGCACCTATCAGCCCGCCATGGCCCTGCTGGAAGAAGGGGACAAGGAAGCTGCGCTGCAGATGCTGCTCACCATCCCCGGCTATAAAGACGTGGACGACCATACCAATCAGCTGCAGTACGAAAAGGCCATCGGCTATGCCAATGAACGGGATTGGGAAAAAGCCATGCAGCTATTCCAGGCCCTGCAGGGCTATAAGAACAGCGCCGATGAATTGCAAAATGCCCGTTACGGCTACGCCATTTCCCTCATCGATCAGGCCCAGTACACCGATGCCATCCAGCGGCTGGAAGAAATGGACGGCTATATGAACAGCGACGAATACATCCTCAAGGCCCAGTACATGATGGCCCTGGATCAGAAGGCCCGGGGTGAACTGGCCCTGGCCCAGAGCAGCTTTGAACTGCTGGGCGACTATGCCGACAGCAAAGACCAGGCCAAGGACTGCATATACCAGCAGGCCCTGAATCTGGCTGAAGCAGGCAAAACCAAGGAAGCTACCGACCTGTTCCTCACCGTCTCCGATTATCTGGATGCCAGGGACAGGATCAGCGATTATGCCTATCAGGCAGCGCAGGTGGCCGAAAATGATGGTGATCTGGCCGAAGCTGCACGGCTGTATGCCCAGGCAGGCGATGTGAAGGATGCCAAGGAAAAGGCCGAAACCTGCGCCGATCTTTATTATGCTGAAGCCTACCGCATGGCAAAGGCGGCTACGGAAGCAAAGGATTATCAATCTGTTGTGAACATCCTGGCCCCCTTCTGGCAGGATCAGCTGTCCGAAAAGTATGCCGAGATCCCTGGTCTTTACCGGGAAGCCTGCTACCAGTACGCAAACCAGCTCTATTCCGACGAAAAGAAGCCCTTCGAAGCCCTGAAGTATTACAGGCAGATCATGGACTATGCAGACGTGGCCGAAAAGAAAATGGACCGCACCGTCTATAACCTGATGGGCACCTGGAAAACGGACAAGGGCTACACCTTCATCTTCCGGGAAGACGGCACCTGCAGCATCGACGGCCGGGAATCCTACTATAACGCTTCCCTTTACGGTCTTTCCATCGGTGACCGGGAAGATGAGCTGACCTACACCTACAACGTGATGCGCCTGACAGAAAAAAATGCCACGCTGCTCCACGAAAAGAAGAATACCTACTACCGCCTGACCCGTGTAACGGAAGAATAACAGGCATGACAAAAGGGCATGTGTCCCATCAAGGCGCATGCCCTTTTCCAATCAAAACAAACAGAAAAGGCAATATCTATGGAAAGAATTCGTTTGCATCTGGGCAGCTTTTCCCGCCCGGTCGATTCCAAACACCTGGATGTGCTGGATGGCTTCCGGGTGCTTTGTGTGTTCCTGGTGGGATGGTATCACATCTGGCAGCAGGGCTGGCTCTCCCCCACGCTGTACATCGGAAACTGGGTAAGCAGCCTGGATTTTCTGCTGCGCTCCGGCTACATCTGGGTAGACGGGCTGATGCTGCTGAGCGGTTTTCTTTTGTATCTGCCCTTTGCCACCGCCAAAAGCACCCTGCAAAGCCCGCTCACCTTCTATAAGAACCGGCTCATCCGTATCCTGCCCAGCTACCTGCTGTGCATCCTGTTCTTTTTCATTCTGGCATTGGCAGAGCATCGGTACTACACCACCTCCGATGCCGTGAAAGACCTGCTGGCTCACCTCACCTTCACCCACACCCTCTTCCCCTTCAGCTATCAGCAAACACCGCTGAACGGCGCTTTATGGACATTGGGCGTGGAAATGCAGTTTTATCTTCTGTTCCCTCTTCTTGGCCGCTGCTTCCGCAAAAAGCCCGGCATTACCTGGACCGTCATGACCGGCCTTGCCTTTGCCTGGCGGTATGTGGCCTCCACCCTGCCCGACAACAGCCTCTACATCAACCAGATGCCCGCTTTTCTGGATGTCTATGCCAACGGCTTTTTGGCCGCTTCCATTTTCGCCGGGCTTCACAAAAAAATGGGCAAGGATGGCCCGGACAACAAAACAAAGCTGCTTTTTACCGTGGTGTTTGTGCTGTGCGCCTGTCTGGTGGTATCCATTCTGAAAGAACAGGCCGGAGAAAACGGCTATGCCAACATCCGTCTGGGGCAATTGCAGCAGCGCTTCCCCTTCTCGGTGGTGCTTGGCGTTGCCATGATCGCCGCCGCCTTCAGCCTGCCCCTGCTGCGTTTTTTGCTGGGCAACCGGCTGATGGGCTTCCTGTCCGCCATTTCCCTGCAGTTTTATATCTGGCACCAGTTCCTGGCCGTACGCATCAAGGAATGGGATTTTATCCCCCATCAGATGCAATCTCCATGGATGATGGGCGAATACCCCTGGCAGGTGAAATACACCCTGATCTGCTTCCTGCTGGCCATTGTGCTGGCCGGGCTGATCACCTACCTCTTCGAAAAGCCCCTCACCCGAAAACTGCGCAAATGATCCAGCGGCGGATGCTTCACGCATCTGCCGTTTTTTGATGCATCAGAAAGGAAATCAGGCACACAACCAGCGTTACCACATGCCCCACCATATGGGCATAGCCTGCACCGAAAATGCCCTGTTCTTTGGTCCACAGCCAGGTGAGCCCCAAGGTCACCCCCGCCCCCATCAGCCCGGCATAAAAGCTTTTCCTTTGCAGGCCCAGCCCGGCCATGATGCCGGACAGCACCTGCTGCACCGGCAAAAAGGCTGCCAGCGGGCTCATCACCTGTAACAGATTTCCCACCTCCGGCAATCCATACAGCCTTTCCCCGATCCAGAACGCAAACCCATACAGCACCCCGGCGCAAATACAGCCCGCCAGTGCCGCCGTCAGCAAAAGCCGCTCCGTCATCCTGCGCTGCCGGGCACAGGAGGTGCATCCAGCCACCGCCGGTGTGCTTACCGTGCCCAGTGCACCAGAAAAAATGCCGGGCAGAAAAATCATGGGCATCACCATGCCGTTGAGCATGCCCATCCGGCTGATGGCCTCTGCATGGCTCAGCCCAGAAGCGCACAGCCGCAGGGGGATCATCACGCTGCATATGGTGCGCAGCAGGGTGTGGCTCAGCCGGTTCAGGGTGATGGGCAGTGCCTGGCGGAACAATTGCTTCTCCACCGGCGCTTTTTCCTTTTCCCCAGGCCTCAGCCACAAGGCGATCAGGCAAAGCCCCATGCCCTCCCCCAGCACCGTGGCAAATGCCGCCACCGCTGCCCGCCAGCCCACCGTCAGCCGGGAAACCAGCACACCTGCCCCCAGCACAACCGTCAGCCGCACCATCTGCTCTGTCATTTCGCAGAATGCCGGCGGCCAGGCATTACCCCGGCCCAGGCTGTACCCCCGATATACACCGGACAGGCCAATCAGCAGCACACAGGGGGCATACATGAACAGGGAGGGCAATATCCGCTCATCCCCCATCAGCCTTGCAATCACCGGAGCAAATACCAGCAGCCCACCGCCCATCAAAAGCCCCAGCCGCAGTGCCATTTTTCGGGCTGCCAGCAGGACCCCTTCCTTGTTTTCCGTCTGTGCCGTCATCCGGCTCACGGCCGTGGGCAGCCCTGCCGCAGCCGGTGTCAGGGCCAGCATATGCGCCTGCCCTGCCAGCTCCATCACGCCCACCGCTTCCGGCCCCAGCAGCCGGGCTGTGATCAGCCGCAGCACAAACCCCAGCCCGCGGATGCCCACATTGCATGCTGCCATCACCGCCGTCTGTTTCTTCAGGCTCTGTTTCTTCATGCCCATCCCTCCCCGGCACAATCTATGCCGGTTTTATAGATAGCATGACAAAGGACCAGAGGCATCGCCCCTGAACCCTTTCTCCGGATATTGCAGTTTATATCACGCAAACAATTTCCCGGTGGAATTTGAAGAGACCAGGGGGGCTTCGCCCCTCCACCCCAGCAGGGACACTGTCCCTGCACCCAGTACCTAAAGCAACTTGGCTCTATCTTCCAAACAATGTCCCGGTGCAACAAAGCACCACGCAGAAATCCATTCGCAGAGGAAGATTGTTTTTTTGAATCGGCTGCGGCACTGCCGCCCACGGGCTGGCGGTGTGAAACACCGCCGACCGGATGCTGTGCATCCGGGGAAAATGAGAAAAAACCGGCAGGAAAGTTCACTTTCCTGACCGGCTTTTTTCTACATTTTCATTGCGCCCGTGGGCACTCTTTCCGTTTCCCTCAAGCAACATACGGAAAACAGATTGTGGATCAGTTTTGTTCTTCGAAGAACGGGTGCAGGGCCGATGGCCCTGCCGTGGGGGTACGGGGGGTGAGGAGCCCCCTGCTCCGTTTCCCCAAGCAACATGCGGAAGATGTTTGAAGAAGCAGTCTTCTGCATCGCAGAACGGGTGCAGGGCCGATGGCCCTGCCGTGGGGGGTACGGGGGGCGAGGAGCCCCCTGCTCCGTTTCCCCAGGCAACATGCGGAAAGAAGAATGGAAAAGCAGACTTCTGCGTCGCAGAACGGGTCCAGGGGCAATGCCCCCGGTGCGGGGGTGTGGGGGGCTGAGCAGGCCCCCGAAGGTGCCCCCTGCCCCGTTATTCCTTAAGCCTGACGGCCGATGGTAGCCTTGATGCGGCGCACACCGGCGGAAGAGGATTCTTCCTTCTGGATCTTGAAGGACACCAGATCGCCGGTATTGGACGCATGGGGGCCGCCGCAGATTTCCTTGGAATATTCACCCATGGTGTACACCTTCACGCGTTCGCCGTACTTGCTTTCGAACAGGCCCATAGCGCCCTGTTCCTTGGCTTCGGCAACGGTCATTTCTTCCAGGGTGACGGGCACCTTGGCTTCGATGGCCACGTTCACCAGCCGTTCCACTTCCTTCACTTCTTCGGGGGTCATTTTCCGGCCGAAGGTAAAGTCAAAGCGGAGACGTTCGGCAGTGATATTGGAGCCCTTCTGGTGCACTTCGTCACCCAGCACTTTCCGCAGGGCAGCCTGCAGAAGGTGGGTAGCGGTATGCAGGCAGGCCGTCTGTTCGCTGTTATCGGCCAGACCGCCCTTGAACTTCTGTTCAGCGCCCTGATGACTCTTTTCCTGATGCTGCTTGAAGCGTTCGTCAAAGTCCGCCTTATCCACGGAGAGACCCTTTTCGGCAGCCAGTTCCATGGTCATTTCAATGGGGAAGCCGAAGGTGTCATACAGCTTGAACGCGCTGCGGCCATCCAGCACGGTGAGGGAAGCCATGCGGGCTTCCACAGCGGCAACCAGCGCATTTTCATCACCGGCATTGGCAGCTTCGATGATGGGCATCATGTCGGGAGAGGGGCGCAGCTTCTTGATCTTGGCCATTTCCTGGGCAAAGGCCACCTTGTTTTCGTTGGCCAGAATGCTTTCCAGCAGGGCCTTGGTATTCATGGTGTTGTTGTACACCTTTTCGAATTCCTTTTCACCCTGCTTCAGGGTACGGGCAAAGCGTTCTTCTTCCAGCTTCAGCTGTTCCAGCACGAAAGCGCTGTTGTCCTTCAGTTCGGGGTACACTTCGCAGTACTGGTCAATGATCACCTTAGCCAGTTCGCAGGTGAAACCGTCCTGCAGGCCCAGGCTCATGCCATAGCGCACGGCACGGCGGATAAGACGGCGCAGGATGTAGCCCTGGTCCACATTGGAGGGGGATACACCGCGGGGGTCACCCAGGATGAAGGTGGAGGTACGCATATGGTCGGCAATGATGCGGAAAGCCTTGGTGTTTTCATCACCGGGGATGTACTTCTTGCCGCTCAGCTCTTCAATGCGGCCCAGGATGTGGGCAAAGATTTCGGTTTCATACACGCTCTTCACGCCGTTGAGCACGCAGATGGTGCGTTCCAGGCCCATGCCGGTGTCCACGTTCTGCTGAGCCAGGGGAATGAAGGTGCCATCCTGCTGCTTGTTGTACTGCATGAACACGTCGTTCCAGATTTCCAGATAAGCGCCGCACTTGCAGGCAGGAGAGCAATTGGGGCCGCAGGGCTCCTTGGTGATGATGAACATTTCGGTATCGGGACCGCAGGGGCCGGTCACACCGGCAGGGCCCCACCAGTTGTGTTCCTTGGGCAGGTAGAACAGATGGTCTTCCTTCACACCGCAGGCGCGCCAGAGATTGGCCGCTTCTTCATCCCGGGGGCAGTCTTCATCGCCTTCGAAAACGGTGAAGGCCAGCTTGTCGGGATCAATGCCCAGCCATTCCTTGCCGGTGAGGAATTCCCAGCTCCAGGGGATCATTTCCTTCTTGAAATAATCGCCCAGGCTCCAGTTGCCCAGCATTTCGAAGAAGGTCAGGTGGGAAGGATCGCCCACGTCATCGATGTCACCGGTGCGGATACACTTTTGCACGTCGGTAAGCCTCGTGCCGGCAGGATGCTTCTGGCCCAGCAGATAGGGAACCAGGGGATGCATACCGGCGGTGGTGAAAAGCACGGTGGGATCGTTTTCGGGGATCAGGGAAGCAGAGGGGATCAGCTGATGGCCCTTTTCCTGGAAGAAACGCAGGAACAGCGCACGCAGCTCATTGGCGGTCAAGGCTTTCATTTCTTTTCAGCTCCTTTGAAAAAATAAAAGTGTGTCTTTTCGCTGAAGACGAACAGACACACTGTATTCGCGGTACCACTTCAATTGGTGCATTGCGCACCCACCTCAATGCTGATAACGGCAGCAACCGAATCGCCTTGGGCAGCCTTTGAAGCTGTGTTCGGCGTTTGGCTCCGCAGCGGCAACATGCCTTGCTTTCCACCGGGCTTACACCATCCCCGGCTCGCTGGCGAAAACGAATGGACACGCTTTCTGCATCAAAGCCATATTCAATTACAAATGAGTATACCCTCATTTTCCTTTCCTGTCAAGGGAAAACTCTTGTTTTTCACCCGGCACGGTACTACAATTCTTTCTTATAAAATTTGGGAAAAGTTGCAAGAAAACCCTGCCTTATTCCGTTACATTGTTGGAAAGAAAATGGAGACCAACACACATGAAAAACATGCTCTGAATCTGGTTTTTTCACCCTTTCCCACACCCAGCATATCTTGCAGCCAAAGAATGACAGCACATTAACATTGCAATCATTAGATAAGGATAACATATGAAAACAAATAAAGACATTGACTATTACAATCTACCCATAGGAACAAAGCATGGTTGCTATACGATTGTTGCAGGGTTTGATGCATATCACGAAGAAAACGGAAAAAGGGAAATTGCTGAACTTGAAAATGAAAAACAAAAATTCATCGCTGGTATAAAGAATAATCGATATGCTATTACTGATATCGAGAGTTTCGACCAACGTATAGAAAATGAAAAAAGTAAAAAGTATTATAAGGTGCAATGTAGATGTGGAAAGACATCTTTTATGTCTATATCTGAGTTGTTCTGTAAGCAATGGAGAGATTGTGGTGAAGATTGTGGAATTTATCGAGCATCATACCCCAGAGTAAAAGCAGATGACTACGATATAGAATTTGTTAATAATACCCATGAATCTCTAGAAATAATCAGATGTATCGATGACCACGTTGAAGGTTCTAGCATTGTACAAGTTAGACGCAGAAAAGGCGCTGGGATAGTTATGTTACATAAAAGATTCCATTGCAAATGCTACTTGTGCGGAAAAGAATACGAATTCTTATCTAAAGATTTCAAAATAAATAACGATGCATATGGCTCACGTGCAGCATGGGGATATTATTGTGAAGCTTGCTGTGATTGTCATAGCATCTCATCATTTCAATGGAGAACAATAAAAATTCTACATGATCATCGAATTCCTTATCGTGTTGAGGTTTCATATCCCGATCTGTTGAGTGATGCCGGCAATCCGCTTAGATATGATTTCTTAATCTACAACGATGATGGAAGTACGAAATGTTTGATAGAATGCCAAGGAAAACAGCATTCCCAAATTGGTGGGGGCTACGGCGGCTATTCCGATTTAAGAATGAGACAAGAAAGAGATTCTCGAAAACGAAAGTACGCTGAAAAACACAATCTTGTTCTTATTGAAATTCCTCATACTATCAAGACATATGATAAAGAAACAGCCTTCTTAGTTAAAGCTGGAGTGATTCCAAAGCAAGAAAAATAGTCCGCACAAACCAAACAGAAAGACGAGCATTTTCAGAGGTTTTGCATCTGGGGAACATAGCAAAAAGGCGCGGGTGGAAACTTGTTTCCGCTCACGCCTTTATGTTTTCTTGTTCCCATGACTATACTTATTTCTCTCCTCATCTTTCAAACGGAAACAATTGTGTTCGTCAAATTGTCTATCCGTTCTAAGTCCAGGGACGAAGTCTATTGCAAGGTCAGGGGCAATGTGCCTGTTTATTTCACCTTTTTCCACCGGCCGGAAATGAAATACACCATGCCGATCACAAAGGGCATCCAGCCTGCCAGCGCATCGCCGTACCAGAAGCCCTGACAGCCCATGCCAAGGCCAAAGCCCAGCAGCGCCGCAATGCCCACACGGCTGCACATGCCGTCAATGATGGCAATAGCAAAGTTCAGCCGGGTGTTGCCGCTGCCGTTGATGAGGGAAAAGGCCACGGCCCGGGTAGCCGCACCGAAGAAATTGATGATGGTGGGGGCAATGATCACTGCCGATACCGCCAGCACCGATGCATCGGTGGTAAACATGGCGAAGATGGTTTTGGAGAAGAACAGCACCGCCACCGTGCAGATGCCGCTGACGATCATCCCGCACACCAGCACCGTACGCATGATTTTCGGCACTCGTTCGTATTTCTGGGCCCCCAGGTTCTGCCCCACCATGCTGGCACCGGCGGTGGTAAAGGAATTGGACACGATACCGATCATCATGCCCACCTTATTGTAAATGCCGCTGAGGGCAGAATAGGTAACGCCGGAGAGGTTGATCCAGCTGGTGAGGACGATCTTGGAAATATTGATGGATGCAGACTGGATGGCCATGGGCACCCCCAGGGATACCAGGGGCTTGAGCGCTTCCCGGTCAATCCGGAAGCTCTGGAGCTTGAAATCAAAGCCAAAGCTTTCCCGGCTGCGGTACAGGTATACCAGCGCCACAATGAAGCTGAAGGCCTGGCTGATGACGGTGGCCAGCGCGGCGCCGAACACCTCCATCTCCATGCCGTAAACAAACACCAGGTCCAGAATAATATTCATCACAGCGGCAATGGCCACAAACACAAAGGGCCGCTTGCTGTCCCCCATGCCGCGGAGGATGGCGCTGATGATGTTATAGCCGTAAATAAACACCAAGCCCACAATACAGGTGACCGTATAATCCATGGTGTACTGATAGGACTCCGCAGGTGTATTGAGCATGTCCAGCATCCACAAGCGCAGGAAATAGCAGCCCACACTCATGATCAACGCAATGCCCAGCAGGAAGGTGAACATGGTGCCGATGGTTTTCTTCACCTTTTCCATCCGTCCGGCGCCCACGTCCCTGGCGATCAGCACTTGTCCGGCGGAGGAAAAGCCCATGGCCAGGAAGGTAAGCAGATGCAGCACATCACCGCCAATGGAAACGGCGCTCATGCCGGCGCCGCCCATCTTCTGCCCCACCACCACCATGTCCACAATGTTGTAGATGGCCTGCAGGGCATTGGAAATAAACAGCGGGAAGGCAAAGCTGAGCAGCAGCTTCGCCACACTGCCTTCTGTCAGGTCCCGCACCATGGATTTCTTTTGCTGTTGCATGTAAAACATCCTCTTTCTGAAATAACACAGTTTTCATTGTAACAAAGAAACAGTCCCGGTGCAAGAAAATTCCTGCCCATTTTTGCGCAAAAAAGAGCCTGTTTTCTACAGCAAAAGGGAGGGGCAAGCCCCTCCCGCGCAATTTTTCTTTCTGAATCCTTGATTTTCTTCAGGGCTGGCGGCCGATATAAGCGAGGATACCGCCGTCCACATACAGCACCTGGCCGTTGACGAAGTCGCTGGCATCGGAAGCCAGGAACAGCGCCGGGCCCATCAGGTCTTCCGGGGTGCCCCAGCGTTCGGCAGGGGTCTTGGCACAGATAAACTGGTCAAAGGGATGACGGCTGCCATCGGGCTGACGTTCCCGCAGGGGGGCCGTCTGGGGCGTTTCGATATAGCCCGGGCCCAGGCCGTTGCACTGGATGTTGTACTGGCCGTATTCGGAGCAGATGTTGCGGGTGAGCATCTTCAGGCCACCCTTGGCAGCAGCATAAGCAGACACGGTTTCCCGGCCCAGCTCGCTCATCATGGAGCAGATGTTGATGATCTTGCCATGGCCCTTTTCCATCATGCCGGGAATGACGGCCTTGGCAACGATATAGGGGGCCACCAGGTCCACGTCGATGACCTTGCGGAAATCCCGGCTTTCCATTTCGATCATGGGGATGCGGCGGATAATGCCGGCATTGTTCACCAGAATATCCACAACGCCCACTTCCGCGGCGATCTTTTTCACCATGTCCTGCACAGCATCTTCATCCGTCACGTCGCACACATAGCCGTATGCCTTGATGCCTTCGGCTTCATAGGCGCTCAGGCCCTTGTCCACCAGTTCCTGGTTGATGTCGTTGAACACCACCGTAGCGCCGGCCACGGCCAGGCCCTTGGCGATGGCAAAACCGATGCCGTAGCTGCCGCCGGTGACCAGGGCTACCTTGCCCTGCAGGGAAAACTTGCTCATATCAAATGCCATATTCGTTTACCTCACTTCATGTCGGTGGGCTGGAAGGAGTCCATATCGTCAAAGGCCTGGTTTTCGCCGCACATGGCCCAGATGAAGGTATAGTTGCTGGTGCCGCAGCCGCTGTGGATGGACCAGGAGGGAGAAATGACCGCGTCAAAATTGTTCATCACGATGTGGCGGGTTTCCTGGGGCTGACCCATGAAATGCATGACCACCTGGTTTTCGGGAATTTCGAAATAGGTGTATACTTCCATGCGGCGTTCATGGGTGTGGCTGGGCATGGTGTTCCACACGCTGCCGGGGGCCAGCTGGGTAAGACCCATCAGCAGCTGGCAGGTTTCCAGCACGGCAGGATGGATGAACTGATTGATGACACGCTTGTTGGACAGCTTGTCTTCACCAAGGGGCCGCTTCTGGGCTTCGGCAAAGGAAATGAAGGTGGTCTTGCAGGCCCGGTGAGCGGGAGAAGAGCACAGGTAGAACTTGGCAGGGTTTTCCTTGTCCTTGCTGCCGAACTTCACTTCCTTGGTGCCCATGGTGATGTACAGGCAGTCTTCAAACGTCATGTCAAAGCGCTGGCCGTCGGCCTCGATATAGCCGTCGCCGCCCAGGTTAAAGACACCTGCTTCACGGCGTTCCAGAAAATACTGGGTGCCGAAATTGGCCCAGATATCGATGCCCTTGTCCACAGACACCACTTCGTCCACAGGCATAATGCCCATCACCACCATGCGGTCCACATGGGAATAGGTGGCCTGAACGGTGTCTTTCTGGTAAAGATCAGTGATCAGGAATTCCTTGCGCAGCTCTTCTGTGGTGTAGCGGCGCACATCCTGAGGATTGGCAGAATAACGAATATCCATGATTGTTCCTCCAATTACATAATAACTTTTTCGGTATCGCCGTCAAAAAGATACACATTTTCCACCGGAATGAAGAACCGGATTTCCTCATCCATTGCCGGTATCTCATGGGGCGTTACTTTCAGAATGGATTTATCCTGAGCAATATCCACATACACATTGGCATTATCGCCCAGCATTTCCGTCAGCTCCACCATGCCCTGAAGGGCATAGGCATTCTCCTGCTCATGCAGGGTGATGGCCTCGGGACGGAAACCGAACACAATCTCTTTCCCTTCGTATTCCTTCACCTTTTCCCCCATCTTCAGGGAAAGATCCAGCTGGCTTTCGCCCACCTGAATGCAGCCGTTTTCCACCTTGCGGCGGATGAAATTCATGGGCGGCTCCCCGATGAACCCAGCCACAAACATGTTCACGGGATTGAAATACACATCCCGGGGGGTACCGATCTGCTGCACATAGCCATCCTTCATCACCACGATCCGGTCCGCCATGGTCATGGCCTCGGTCTGGTCATGGGTCACATAGATGGTGGTGGCGCCGGTTTCCCGGTGGATCTGGGTGATCTCGGAGCGCATGGTAACACGCTGTTTGGCGTCCAGGTTGGACAGCGGTTCGTCCATCAGAAACACGCCCACCTTGCGGATGATGGAGCGGCCCACCGCCACACGCTGGCGCTGACCGCCGGACAGGGCACGGGGCATGCGGTCCAGATAATCGGTGAGACCCAGGATCTTAGCCGTTTTCTGCACGCGCTCGTCAATCACGTCTTCGTCCACCCCCTGCAGGGACAGGCCGAAGGCCAGATTGTCATACACCGTCATGTTGGGGTAAAGGGCATAGCTCTGGAACACCATGGCCACTTCCCTTTCCCGGGGCCCCCACTGATTGGCCACTTCCCCATTGATGAGGAATTCACCCTTGCTGATGTCCTCCAGCCCGGCGATCATCCGCAGCGTGGTGGATTTGCCGCAGCCGGAAGGGCCAACGAACACGATAAACTCACCCTTTTCCGCTTCCAGGTTGAAATCGTGCACCGCATGGAAACCGTTGGGGTAGATTTTGTTGATGTCTTTGAGCGTCAGATATGCCATGTTCATACGCTCCCTTTCTTGAATTTAGAAACAGGCTTTTTTCCGGGGATGGACAAAACGCCTTTGATTTGATACAATAAATGAAAGCTTCATTCCGAATCATGCATGAGGTGATCCGATGAACGATATTATTTTTGCCGGCAAGCACTTTCTTACCTACAGCGTCAGCCGGCACAAGCATGACAGCTGGGAGTTGGTGTACTGCACAAGGGACTGCGGCACCTTTGTTTTTGATGCCCTGCGCATTTCCTACGGTGTGGGGGATATTGTGGTCATTCCTCCGGGGATCCCCCACGAAAACGTGAGCGAAACCGGCTTTACCAACATCCACCTGAACATCAGCGATGCGTCTCTTCCCTTCCGGGAACCCGTTGTCATCCATGACGATGCCAACCATTCCATCCTGCACCTGTTTTCCGACAGCTATTATCATTACAACAGCGATCAGGAAAGGCGCACCCTGTTGCTTCCCGCTTATGGCAATCTGATCGCCAAATCCATTACGGCCAATCAGTCCGCCCATCCAAAGAACAAAGTGGCGGAAGAGATTGAGCGGAGCATTGTGCAAAACTATGCCAATGCCAATTACGAACTGGATGCTTTCCTGCATACCCTGCCCTACTGCTACGACCATCTGTGCAAGATTTTCCGCAAAGAGCTGGGCATGACCCCTCATAAGTACCTGACCAACCTGCGGCTGCAGGCAGCGGCGGAGCTTTTATGTTCCGCTCACAACAGCGGCAACATCACAGAGGTTTCCCTGCTGTGCGGCTTCAAAAACCCGCTGTACTTCTCCCGGCTGTTCAAAAAGAAATACGATGTATCTCCCAAGGAATATTACCGGCGCAAGCTGGAAGCCAAACAGCTGCGGGACATGGATTCGGACAGCCAGAAGATCATTCTGGAGGATTGAGCCGCATCACTTCCGTATAGCACATCACAAAGGGTGCTGCGCCCTTGGCATCGTTTTGCACCACCGGCTCGGAAATGTAATAGGCATAGGTGCCGTCCCGGCGCCGGTCCTTTTCCGGGCCCAGGCCTGCCACCAGGCAAATGCCATCCAGCACCAGGTTTTCCCCTTCAAAAGAAAGATAACGGTCCATTATGCCGTGGAAGGCTTTCAGCCCTTCTGCGGCATATTTTTGTTCCAGAATGCCAAGGCGAACCCCCTTGAGCATGGCATAGGCCATCATGCTGGAGCCGCTGGTTTCCAGGTAATTGCCATCCCGGCCCCCCTGATCCACCACCTGCCAGAACATACCCGTCTCTTCATCGGCATAGGGCAGCAGCCCGTCCATCATTTCCCGAAGCAGGGAGGATACATAGTCCTTTTCTTCCCCATCCGGAAAAATACCGGCCAGGTCCACCAGCGCCGTGGCAAACCAGCCCTGGGCCCGCAGCCAGAAGGACTTGGACAGCCCCGTTACGGGATCCGCCCAGAAGACGGTGCGGCTCTGGTCATAGCCGTGGTAATACAGCCGCTTTTCTTCGTCAAACATCTTTTCCCGCACAATGCGCAGCTGTTTCACGATATCTGTGTAATCACCGCTTCCCATGTGCTTTTCATACAAAGCGGCAAACACCTGGGCCATATAAATGCCATCCAGCCATACCTGGTTGGGGTAGATTTTTTTATGCCAGAAGCTGCCCTCTGCGGTTCTGGGCTGATCATCCAGCGCTTTTTTCATCACCTGAATGGCTCTGCGGTATTTTTGCTTGCCCGTCATCCGGTACAAGGGGAACAGTACCCGGCCTTCATTAATGTCATCCAGCGTCTGCTTTTCCGGCTGGAAGGTGCGGATGGCGCCATCCTCGGAAACAAAGCTGTCAATGAACCCTTCCACAAATGCCGAAAACCGTCCATCGCCGGTGATTTGTGCCATTTCCAGCAGCGCACCCAGCATGCACCCGTCAATATAGTTCCAGGTGGCAGGCAGGCCCTGCCGGGCACGCTCAATATTCCAGGCTGTTTTTTCCGGAGAGGATGTGCGGATCAGATGCAGCACGTAATCATTGATTTTCTGATACATCATTCCACCTCACGCAGGGCAAATGCCTCTACCTCGCCGCAGTTTTCCGCAACGAGGATATCCCCTTGCACCCCCTGAACCACCACATCGTCCATGCTGACCTTTTTCACATTGTTCAGGTACAGCCCCAGCTTGCAGCGCTTGACAGCATCGTTTTGCATGGCAGGCGTAAAGGGCCGTGCATCCTCTGCAAAAGCAATGCGCACCCGGGAGAAGGTCACCTGATCAATGGGCGCTTCAGGCAGGCCGTCAATATAGCAGGCCGCCGCTTCCGCACCGGTGCAGGTGATATCCCGGAAGGTGAAGGTGCCAAGATGCGGGGTTCTTTCATCCACGGGCAGGGGGGTGCGGCATTTCACATAATCGGAAAACCGGTCCGGGTCGCAGCAGTTATACCACATGTTCACCACAAAGGGGGTGATCACGTTTTCCATACGGATATTGTCAAACACAATGCCGGTGATATTGCAATCCTTGCCGCGGCCACGGCGGGTTTTGATCCGCAGGCCCCGGTCCGTCTGCTTGAAGAAGCAGCGGGTCACCGTCAGTTCCTTCACCCCGCAGGCCGTTTCACTGCCAAGGGTCACTGCGCCGTGGCCAAAGGCCATCAGGCAGTTGCGGATCACATGCCGGCTGGCAGGCTGGCACCGCTCCCGGCACAGTTCGATCTTGCCGGATTTGATGGCAATACAGTCATCCCCCACGCTCAGCCGGCAGCCAATGATATTCACACCCTTGCAGGCTTCCGGGTCAATGGCATCGGTATTGGGGCTGTTCTTGGGTGCCTCCACTGCAATATCATAAAAAGAAACGTTTTCGCTGTAGAAGGGATGCATGTTCCAGGAGGCGCCGTTTTTGGCCGTGATGCCATGGACGGTCACATCTTTACAGTTGCAAAAGAACATCAGCCGGGGCCGGGCGGTTTCGAAGTTTTTATACTCCGTCCAGAAATCGCTGCTTGGGGCATTGCCGTCCACCGTGCCTTCACCGCAGATCACAATATCCTCGCAATATTCGGCATGGATCAGGCTTTGATACATGGGCCGGGTCAGCCCTTCAAAGCAGCCCACCATGATGTTTTTGCCGCCGTTCATGTCCGGCACCAGGCCGGGCAGGATGGGATACTGCTGCCTGTCCGGGCAGCCGAGGATCACCGCACCCCTGGCCAGATCCAGGATCAGATGGCTGCGCAGCGCCAGAGGCCGGCAAAGGTAGGTGCCCGCCGGGAAATGGATGCGCACCCCGGGAGGGGTGAAATGGATAGCCGCCTGTACGGCATCGGTATCATCGTGGATACCGTCCCCCACCGCGCCAAAGCTGCGCACATCCACTGCGCCGTTTTCTTTTTCGGTACGAAAGGAAATTTCATGTTTTTCTTCGCCATACACCACCGCAACCGTATATTCGGTATCCGGCTGTAGGCCAAACAGGGAAAACACATTGGTATCCGCTTCCAGCTTCTTTTCGCCGTTCAGATACACAGAATAAACCCCGGGCGCATAATAGGGGGTCAGATGATTCAGTTCAAAGCAGCAGCTCACTGCGCCTGTGTAAATCAGGTGGATCATTTTCTGTCCCCCTTATTTTTTCTTGGCATCTTCCACAATGCTGATGAAGGTGCGCTTCACCAGAATCAGCAGCATATCGACAGCCACAACAAAAACACCGAACAAAATGGGCTCCACGCCCAGCACCTGCCGGGCACCGAAAACGGAAATCAGCGCCATATTGACCAGATTATAGCAAAGCACCACACCGGCCATCAGCAAAAACCCGTACAGCAGGTTCATGAAAAAGCCAATGGCACCGCGCCTGGTGACCATCATCCACCGCCGGCTGCCGCCTTCCATCTTTTCGGTAAAGCGGAGGAAATGGTTGATCAGCAGGTCCGTCACCATTCCCAGCGCCACCGCGCCGATGAACAGCATGTCCCACTGGTTTTGCACATAGGTGCCCAGCCCCATGAACACGAAAAAGCATACCGCGCCGTAAAACCAGAACTTGATCAGCAGAACTTTGGCCACTTCCGGCAGTTTCCATTTCGTCTTGCCGGAACGGTATTTATTCAGCTCCGCCTCGGAATAATGGGGCACATTTTCCTTATCCGCGGAAACCAGGTCCTCCACCGCACCGGTATGCAGCTGATAATAGGAAGCCGTATCCCGGGGCTGTTGCTTGTTATCCTTGGCCATTCTCAGTCCTCAGACAGGATAATATCCTGCATATTGCCGTTTTCTTCCACGTCCAGGGAGGTGTTCATCTTTCTGAACAGCTTGCGCATCACCGGCACCAGCAGCGTCAGCACCGCACCCAGGGCAATGATGATCCGGTGGGTGTTCAGCACGTCCTTGGCCTGGCCGATATAGGCAGTGCCCGCATCGATGGTAATGGGGTTTTCCGGCCGGGTAAGGGCCCGGGTGATACCGCCCAGATAATGGGTATCGCAATAGACAATGATCCCCAGCATCACAAACATGATCACCAGCATGGGCACATTGGTCTTTTTCCGATGGGGGTAGGCGTTGATGAAGCACACAAAGGACAACAGAGAAAACAGCATGATGCAAAAGCCGCTCAGGCCCATGCCGCTGCCCTGAATCTTGGCCGTGGTATCGGAAATATGGGTCAGATTCAAAGAGTAAAACAGGAATGCCGCCGCCAGCACCAGCATGGGGATCATCTGGGGCTTACGCTTGAGGGACACCTTCATCTTGCGGATGAATTCCTTCACACCGCCCGGTGTTTTTTTGCTTCTTGCCATGGATTACCCTCCTCTTATCTGATGGCATTGGTGGTTTCCCGGTCGAAGAAATGCCGCTTTACAAACTGCACCTTCACCGTATCACCGGCCTTATAATCACACCAGCCCCGCAGCTTGCAGGTGATGGCAGCATCGGCGGCATGGGCATTATTCAGCCGGCCGTGCACCAGGGTGTTCATGCCCAGGTTTTCATTGGAATACACACAAACGGATATATCCCCGCCTTCGTCCACATCTTCGGGACGCACACCCAGGGTTACTTCCTTGCCTTCATAGCCCGCCAGCAGTTCCCGTTCCTTTTCCGTCAGCGCAACGGAGAAATACTGGTTCACTGCCTTGCCGTTTGCTATATTCACATTGAAGAAATTCATGGGCGGCAGGCCGATGAAGCTGGCCACAAACAGATTGGCAGGGGTATCATACAACTCCAGCGGCGTGCCCACCTGCTGCACCCGGCCCATGGACATGCACACAATCCGGTCTGCCAGGGTGAGAGCCTCCGTCTGGTCATGGGTCACATAGAGCATGGTGGCATGCATGCGCTTGTGCAAAAGCAGAATTTCACGGCGGGTGGCACCGCGCAGCTTGGCATCCAGGTTGGACAGGGGTTCGTCAAAGAGGAACACCTTGGGGTTGCGCACAATGGCACGGCCCATGGCCACGCGCTGGCGCTGACCGCCGGACAGCTGCTTGGGCTTTTTGTTCAATTGATCCGTCAGGCCCAGAATTTCTGCCGCAGCCAGCACTTTTTTATGGATCACATTGGGGTCTTCCTTACGCAGTGTCAGGGAAAATGCCATGTTTTCATACACCGTCATATGGCCGTACAAGGCGTAATTCTGGAACACCATGGCCATATCGCGATCCTTGGCCGGAGCGGTGGTGATATCCTTTCCATCCAGCAAAAGACGGCCGGCGGAGATATCTTCCAGCCCGGCCACCATGCGCAGCGTGGTGCTCTTTCCGCAGCCGGAAGGCCCCACCAGCACAATAAATTCGCCGTCCTTCACTTCCAGATTGAAGTCAAACACAGCCTGTACTTTATTATCGTAAATCTTATCCAGATGCTGTAAGCTGATATTGGCCATAAGGCATCTCCTTTACTTGACAGCTGCCAGAGCAGCGTGATAGGCCAGCAGTTTCCGGCTGCGCACCAGGGCAATGCCCCCTGCTGCCAGGCAGCACAGCGCCGACAGCACCAGGCACACCACCGCAAAGATAAACTGGCCGTCTTCCATCACCGGCACTTCCAGAACCTTCTTGAGCACCGGGTCACTGCGCTTGGTCAATGCGGTATGGGCCATCATAGGCAGAATGAAGATCCGCACGATCTGGCCGATTCCCAAGGCGCCCAGCACCCAGCCGTAGCCCATCTTATAGTTCTTCACGCCTTCGGAGGACAGGAAGGACACCAGCATAAATACCAGGTTATACACGATGGAAATGCCGATCAGGGCACTGTAATACCAGTTGCCCACGTCGGATTCGTACACGCTGACAAAGTACAGCACGTCAAACAGAATCGCCAGGTACACCAGCCGGGAGGAAAGGATATTTTTGGTGTAGCGCATCCGGTCCAGCCGGATCTGTTTGGGATCTTCCATGTTATTGAAGGTCATTTCACCGCGCCCCTTCCTTCTTCAATCAGCCGCTTTTCAGCGTTCATCAGGTGTTTTTTCCACAGGAAATTGGCAATCAGGGCTACGCTGACCACAACCAGCAGCCCCACCACCAGCCAGTGGGCATCGAACCAGAAGGTGGAATCGATATATTCCTTTCTTCTGCGCTTGGCATATTTTTCGTAAGCTTCAAAATCGATCTGCAAAAACTGGGCTTTGAATTTTTCCACCTGCAGGTGCATCCATATGGCCATGCCGATGCCGGCCCCTGCAAACACAAACGTGCTCACCGCATTGCCGATGTAATACTTGCGACGGTTATGGGTATTGGTCATGAACAGCAGGCAGGAAAGCAGCAGCAGCACAATGGAGCTGTTCAAAAGCTGCTTGTTGAAGGGCTGGATATGGTAATACACCTCTGCCCCGGGCACATTCACCTTGGACGTTTCCAGCTTTGCCTCTTCCGGCAGCGCATAGAACAGCCCGTCATACAAATCGGTGGACAAGCCCAGCGAATACAAAAACATCACCCCGCACACCGCAATGGCCGCGAAGCAAAGGATTTTCTGCCAGGTCAACTGCTTTTTGTACATGCCATTTTCCTCCTGTATCCACACGCAGGAATGCATCCTGCTGAAAAAAATTCCCGTTCCCATCAGTCTCCGCAGCACGGGGACTGATGGGAACCCATGACGGGGCTTGCGCCCCGCCATGGATAAAAGGTTGAATCTTACTTGCTCAGTTCGGCATAGTAGGTCTGGAGACGATCCCAGGCTTCCTGCTTGAGGTACAGGTAGTCGGCGCCGCCCATGCCGTCGGCGATGGAGGCAACAGCTTCGTCAGCGGAGAACATGCCTTCCAGGGTGAAGCCGTTCACGATCAGGTCAACGAAAGCGTTGGCGCCGCCCTTGGCAGCGTTGAACTTTTCGGACAGAGCGGAATAGCTCTTGAGGGTTTCGTTTTCGTTCTTGGTGTTGGGCAGCACGGTGGGTACGGAGGTGTACCATGCATTTTCGGTGATAGCCAGTTCGGGGTGCTTAATGGTGCCCAGGGCGATAGCCACGGAGATCTTGCCGGCGCCTTCCTTACCAACTTCGTGAGTGCACTGATATTCGAATGCCTGGCTCTTGGCGAAGGACAGGGTGGAGCCCAGGAACTGACGGGCATAGTTGGTGTAGTTGCCGGAAGCCTTTTCCCACAGTTCAGCGTAGGTGGCATCGGCGATCACGGGCATTTCGGTGCCGTTGAAGTTGAAGGTGACGAAAGAGCCGTCTTCATTCTGCTTGATGAATTCCTTGGGGCCGTAGCTCATCAGGATCATGCCTTCGGGGCTGTAAGCATAGTCGATCAGCTTCAGGGCGGCATTCAGCTTGTCAGCATTGCCTTCCACACCAGCCACGGAGATGCCCCAACCGTCGGTCTTCACAGAGCGCCAGGATTCGGTGAAGCGCATGAACACGCCGTCTTCGCTGGTGCCGTCATACCACTTGGCAACGGGAACCATCACGGCCATGTACTTTTCGCCGTCCTGCAGCTTGGTCTGGTTGTAAACGGTCTGGGTCTGGTTGTAGTCATAGTGCATGAAGCCCAGGTCATTTTCCAGGTAGGTGGCGGTGGATTCTTCGGCGGTTTCCATGAAAGCCTTGGAGATCAGGCCTTCCTGAGCCATTTCGTTCATCTTGGCCATGGCATTGTAGGCATCCAGTTCCTGACGGGCGTCACGGAGGAAGCCATCCTGGTCAACCCACAGGAAGTCCTGACGGGATTCCAGACCGCGCACACCGAACAGGGTGCCGGCAAAGCGGAACATGTCAACACGACGCTGGTTGTTGTTGTCTTCGCGGGAGAACAGGCCCTGCACGGTATCGGTGCCGTTGAGGGTCTGGGGATTGGCGACCACGCAGCGCAGCAGGGCGACCAGTTCGTCAGCATCCCAGGCAGCGTTCTGGCCAATGAACAGGTTGGAACGTTCGGTGCCATAGTAGCCGGCATAAGCTTCGTCGATGTAAGCACGCAGCATATTCACGGCGGCAACGCCATCCAGTTCACCGGCGGCATTCATCTTTTCCACGATGTTGCCGGCGGCGTCATAGTTCTTGGTGATCTTTTCCACGGCAGTGCCTTCCAGGTTGACAACGTCAATTTCAACGGCACCGGCGGTGGGCATGTAGGGGGTGTACACGGCAGCAGCCAGCTTGTTGGAAGCTTCGGCAGCAAATTCGCCTTCGCCGTCCAGCAGCTTCTGCACCCAGTCAGCACGCATCAGGGGCATACGTTCGATGTCGTTCACACCGTCGAAGTAGGGGGAGAAGTAGATGGCGCCGGTTTCGGTGTTACCGGTGATGGACAGGCGCACGATGGGGTTCTGGTCCAGGTAAGCCTTGAAGTTGGGCATCTGGTCCAGGTATTCGGCGATGTTCACGATGGAGCCGGCTTCGCCGTATTCGGACAGCTTGGCAGCGGTACCGCTGAGCATATCCACTTCGTCCAGACGATCCTTCCAGAAGTCAAATTCCTTGGAGGCAGAGTTGCCCTGGTACTGGTTTTCGAAAACCACGCCCAGCACGTTCTGCACTTCCACCCAGGTGGGCTTCAGGTCGCCGGCCAGGTAGGTCTTGCCGTCGGCCAGGGTGACGCCTTCGCCGGCCACGCCTGCATCAAAGAACAGGCCGGTCTTGGCATTGTTGTAGCCGGTGGCCATGCGAAGAACGGTGCCTTCGGCATAGGTCAGTTCGGCAGAGGCGGGGACAGCAAACAGGGAAATGAGCATAACGATTGCTGCCAGCAGGGAAAGAGTACGCTTCATATTGGTTTTCCTCCTTTTTTTGTCACCGGTCTTTTTGCGCCGGTGCATAAGCCTTTTTTATGTTCAGCCGGGTGCACTCCGGCAAAACATCTGTGTTATTCCTTCACACCGCCGGCATTGACGCCCTTGGCGAAGTATTTCTGAATGAAGGGATAGATGATGAGGATGGGCACGATGGAGCATACGATCAGGGCATAGATGACGGAGTCGGAAGAGAATACTTCGTTCCAGCCGGCCATCTGTTCAGGGTCCGTATATTCTTCCAGACGAAGACGGATGAACACCTGCAGGGGATGCTCGTTGGAGTTGGAGATCATCTGCCTTGCCCAGAAATAGCCGTTCCAGCGGGACAGGGCAAAGAACAAGGTAACGGTGGCGATGGTGGATTTGCACATGGGAATGTACACTTTTCTCAGCACCTGGAATTCGGTGGCGCCGTCCACAATAGCCGCTTCTTCGATTTCACTGGGCACGCCTTCAAAGGCATTGCGCAAAAGAATGATGTTCATGGCCGCCATACCCATGGCGATGACCACCAGCCATTTATCGTCAGTGATGCCCATGGCATTGAACACATCCTTGGTGGCCAGGTAATTCAGATACTGGGGAACCAGACCCGCAGAGAACAGCATGGTGAACACCAGGAAGAAGTTGAATGCCCGGCGGAAAAGCAGCCGCTTCTTGGACAGGGCATAGGCGCCCAGAATGGCCACAAACAGGGCCCATACAGTACCGTAGAAGGTAAGGAACAATGTGTTGGAATAGGAATTCCAGAACATATTGTCGTTAAACATCCGGGCAAACGCATCAAACTGGATATCCTTGGGGAACAGCACCACTTCGCAATAGTCCACCGCATGGGCCCCGGAAATGGAGGCGGACACGGCATACAGGAAGGGGTACAGGCAGGCCAGGGCAAACAGGCACAGGAAGGTGTAGCTGATCACCTTAAAGATGCGTTCGGAAATTTCAAGCTTTCTTTTCATCTTGCTCCCCTCCTCAGTACAGCGAAGTATCGGAGGCCTTGCGGGCAATGGTGTTGGCACTGATCACCAGCAGCATGCTGATCACATTGTTCATCATTTCAGCAGCGGATGCCAGGCCCTTCTGGCCGCCCACAATGCCCTTGCGCTGGGCAAAGGTGGATACCACGTCGGCAGTAACGTAGGTGTTGGTGTTATACAGAAGCAGTACCTTTTCGTAGCCGATGTTCAAAAGGGCGCCGATACGGGTGATGAGCATGATGACCACCGTGGACAAAATGCCCGGCAGCACCACATAGCGCATCTGGCTCATCTTGCCGGCACCGTCAATCTGGGCCGCTTCATAGCTGGTGGGAGAAATGGCGATGATGGCGGCAAAGTACACAATGCTGTCATAGCCTGCGCCTTCCCAGATACCGGAGATCTGATAGATCAGACGGAAGAAATCCGGGTTATTGAGCAGGCCCTTGTAGGCCACGTCCTGGCTGATGATCCCCAGCGCTTCCAATGCCTGGCTGACAATACCGTAACCGCTGGTCAGTGCCCCCTGCTTCACCAGCATGGTGACCAGGGAGGTCATCACAACCGTGGACATGAACTTGGGCAGGTAAGTGAGCACCTGGCAGGTGGAGCGAACGATATTGGAGCGGATTTCATTGAAGAACAGGGCCAGAATGATGGGCATGGGGAAACCAAAACACAGCCCATAGAAGCTGAGCAGGAAGGTATTGCGCAGTGCGCGCCAGAATTCCACCGCATCACTGCCCGCCAGCAGGCTCTTGAAATAAGAGAAGCCGGAGAAATACTGTTCCGCCACCGGTTTCACTTCGTCCGGCACCTTAAAGCAGCCCAGCAGTTCATACATGGGCAGATAGCGCCAGAACAAAAATACCAGCAGCATGGGCACCAGCATCACATACAGCCGCCAGTCCTTGAGAATGGTCAAGCACACATGTTTCCAATAATGCTTTTCCACATCGTCGCGAACGATCTGTTCCGGATTTTCGGTATATATGCCACGGGCTTCATCATAGATGAGAAAATCCGCTGCTTTCGTCGCCATGGAATCCGTCCCCCTTGCAATACATTCTGAAAAAGGAAAGTATCAGTATCCTTGTTTGTTTTCTTCCTGGATCCGTTTCAAATAATGCCGCTGCTCTTCCAGCATACCGTCCAGCCTCTTGGCAATCCACACCAGCAGCACACTAAACAGCGTGGAAAGAATATCCGTTGTAAAGAAACCGGCGCACACCTGCAGGCTATTGCCCAGTACCAGTGCCACCGCAGCCCGGCCCAGCTGCATCAGCAGCGCCGCGCACAGCCCGTAGCCCAGCAGCCACAGCACATTTCCGTGCAGGCTTTCCCAGCCCTTCTTTTTCAGCACCGGCACCATCACAAGCCCCAGCATGCTGCCCGCCGCGTAAATGATCCACTGGACAGGTGCCGCATGGGACACCAGACAAAATGCGATGCTGCCTGCCGCCATGGGCACGGCCGCCCACCAGCCCCAGCGCACCATCACAATGGCGGCAACGGCACAGGAAAGGGACACCGTATAGGGCTCCCCGGGAAACCAGACCGTGGCCCCCAGGGTGATCAGCACCTCACTGATGACCAAGATCAGCGAGAAAAAGAATAAATCCATGGTGCGGTATTGCCTGAAAGTGATCTGTTTTTGCACCGCAATCCTCCATCATATTCGAAAAAAGCGACTATTTTCGACCGGCAACTTCATGCGTTTTTCGCATTTTATCGATTAAATGGCAAATTTGCACGATCTTTCGACCTTATTGTACATCTTTTCTTCCGTGCAGTACATATCCAAAAGGAAACTATTTATGTACAAAACCGATTTATTCCGTCCTTTTCTTTGCCATTTTCGTCCCTTTTGTGGTATATATATGATAGAAAGAAAGCAACATGCGAGAAAAAGGAGGCATTTTTCATGTCCAATCTTCTTTTCCTCACCCCGGAACATGACCTGCAGCAGCAATTTGATGCTGCTGCGCCCGGCACCCACATCCGTCTGGCCTTGGGCGAATACCGCCAGAAGGTGCTCATCCGCACCCCCGGCCTCATCATCGATGGGGAGGATATGCACAAAACCGTCATCGTATGGGATGACTATGCCAACAAGCTGGATGAAAATGGGGTGGAATACAACACATTCCGCACATGGACGGTGGCCGTCTGCGCCCCCCACATCACCATGCGGAACCTGACTGTCAGAAACGATGCCCTGCAGCCCGAAACCAAGGGCCAGGAAGTGGCCCTTTCTGTGCTGGGGGATGATTTCAAAATGGTGCATTGCCGCCTGTCATCCACCCAGGATACCCTCTTTGCCGGTCCCCTGCCTGCGGATCTGATTGAACGGTATCAGGGCTTTCACCGGGCAGAGCTGCTCTCCCCCACCCCTTCCCGTCAGGTGTATGAAGAGTGCCTGATCGAGGGATCGGTGGATTTCATCTTCGGCTGCGCAGATGCGCTGTTTGACCGTTGTGAGATCCGCAATGTGTATGACGTGCGGCAGGTGGGGTATGTGGCTGCCCCTGCCCATGCATTGGAGCAAGAGGAAGGCTTTCTTTTCCGGTATTGCCGCTTCACCAGTGATGCGCGGGTCAGGCGCCATTCCATTTATCTGGCCCGGCCATGGCGGGACTGGGGGCTGTGCCGGTTTGTCAATTGCACACTGGAAGACCATATCCACCCCCTGGGCTACGACAAATGGAGCGGCACCGAAAGAAACAAAACCGCCCGTTTTCATGAATATCCGCCTGTTTCCGGCCGGGTGGACTGGGTAAAACAGGTGGAAGAAAAGTATCTTCCCTGATTTTCTTCCCTTGCGCAACCCCGGTAAACAGGCTATAATGAATGTATGCAAAGAGAACTGAGAATTTTCATATACAGGAGGTTTTTCCATGCGGAAAACAAAAATTGTATGCACGCTGGGCCCTGCCAGCCAGGATCCTGCCATTATTGCTGAAATGCTGAAAGCGGGGCTGAACGTGGCCCGGCTCAATTTCTCCCACGGCACCCATGAAGGCCACAAAAAAATGATCGAAACCTTCCGTGCCGTCCGGAATGAAATAGGTGTGCCGGCTGCCATCATGCTGGACACCAAGGGCCCGGAGATCCGTACGGGGCTGTTTTCCGCAGGCCCGGTACAGCTCAAGCCCGGCCAGACCTTTACCCTCTATGCCAAAGAGCAGGACGGCAATGAAACGGGCTGCTCTGTTTCCTATCCCGATCTGCCCCGGCAGCTGAAAAAGGGGCACACCGTGCTCATCGATGACGGCCGCATTCACCTGCGTGTGGAAGAAGCCGATGAAAAAAAAGCCGTGTGCACCGTGCTGAACCAGGGCACTGTGTCCAACCGCAAGGGCATCAATATCCCCCGCGTCTCCATCGACATGCCCTACCTCAGCGACCGGGACAAGGCGGACCTGATTTTCGGTGTGGAGCACAAGGTGGATTTCATTGCCGCATCCTTTGTGCGCCGCAAGGAAGACGTGATTGCCCTGCGCAAATTCGTCAATTATCACGGCGGCCATGACATCAAGATCATTTCCAAGATCGAAAACCTGGAAGGCATCGAAAATTTTGACGAAATTCTGCAGCACTCCGACGGCATCATGGTGGCCCGCGGCGACATGGGTGTGGAAGTGGAATACGAAAAGCTGCCCGGCCTGCAGAAGCGGTTCATCCGTGCCTGCTTTGCCGCCGGCAAAATGGCCATCACCGCCACCCAGATGCTGGACAGCATGATGCACTCCCCCATGCCCACCCGTGCCGAAATCACAGACGTGGCCAATGCCGTTTTTGACGGCACCTCCGCTGTGATGCTTTCCGGTGAAAGCGCCGCCGGTGAATACCCGGTGGAATCTGTACGCACCATGGCCCGGATCGCAGAGCAGGCAGAAAAGGATGCCTTCGAAATGGGTGTGTATAAATCCATGCTCTTTGATGCCATGTTCAACGATACCACCAATGCCATCTGCGATGCCGCCTGCACCACTGCCCGTGACGTAAAAGCCAAGGCCATCATTGCCGTCACCCTCCACGGCCAGACAGCCCGGGGCATCAGCAAATACCGTCCCTTCGAGCCCATCGTGGCCGCAACCCCCGTGGAAAAGGCTTATCATCAGCTGGCGCTTTCCTGGGGCGTGTACCCGGTATTGGCCCTGAACCAGAACAACACCGATGATCTGTTCCTCCATGCGGTGGACTGCGCCCGGAACCTGGATCTGGTGCAGACCGGCGATCTGGTGGTCATTACCGCCGGTGTGCCCCTGTCCGTATCCGGCACCACCAATCTGCTGAAGGTGCAGACGGTAGGCTGACAAAAACATGAAAGGATGCCTCTTTTGCATCCTTTTTCTGTCAAATACATGAAAAAGGAGCGTTTTTCCATGGCTTTTCAGTGGGAGAATTACACTGCAGGTGTGTGCTATTACCCCGAGCACTGGCCGGAAGAACTTTGGGCCGGTGACCTGGACAGGATGCTGCAAAACGGCATCACCGTTGTCCGGGTGGCGGAATTTGCCTGGAACAAGTGCGAACCGGAAGAAGGGGTATTCACCTATGATTTCTGGCAGCGCTTTTTGGATCTGTGCAGCGAAAAGGGCATGCAGGTCATTTTCGGCACCCCCACCGCCACACCCCCTGCATGGATAACGGAAAAATATCCGGAGGTGCTCAACTGCAGCCGTGAGGGCATTCCCTACCGTCACGGATGCAGACGGCATTACAACTACAACTCCCCCGTGTACAGAAAGCTGTGCAGCCGCATTGTGGAAAAAATTGCCCAGGCCTACGCAAAGCACCCTGCTGTCATCGGCTGGCAGATCGACAACGAACTGAACTGCGAAACGGACGAGTTTTATTCCGATGCGGATTCCCAGGCCTTCCGCGCCTATCTGCAGCAGAAATTCGGCACGCTGGAAAAGCTGAACGAAGCGTTAGGCACCGTTTTCTGGAACCAGACCTATACCGACTGGAGTCAGATTTATGTGCCCCGTCCCCTGCTCCATGGGGGCTATAACCCCCACCTGATGCTGGAATGGCGCCGGTTTATTTCCGAAAGCTGCCTCAGTTTCTGTGAAATGCAGGCCGCCATCCTGCGCCGCCATAAAAAGCCGGGAGATTTCATCACCACCAACGGCCTTTTTGCCGGTATGGACAATCACCGCATGACAAGGGAATCGCTGGATACCTATGCCTTCGACTTCTATCCCAATTTTGCCTATGCCCTCAATAACGCAAGCCCCGACACCTCCCTGCGGGACCGCTGGGCCTCCCTGAACCTGATCAATGCCCGCTCCGTCTGCCCTCATTTTTCCATTATGGAGCAGCAGTCCGGCGCCAACGGCTGGGCCAACCGGCTGGAGGCCTGTGCCCCCCGCCCGGGCCAGCTGACCCTGTGGGCCATGCAGGGCATTGCCCACGGTGCGGATTTTATCTCCTTCTTCCGCTGGCGCACCTGCCGTATCGGCACGGAAATCTACTGGCATGGCATTCTGGATTACGACAACCGGGAAAACCGCAAGCTGCGGGAGGTGAGGGGCTTCACCGAAAAAATGAAGAAAATTGCCCCTGTTTGCGGCGCTGCGTTCAAGGCTTCCTTTGCCCTGCTGAGGGACTACGACAACGAATACGATGCCCGGTTTGATACCTGGCACCGCAGGGTATTGCAGCCCAGCCATGACGGCATTTTTGAAGCCGCAGCCAGGGCACACCTCCCCTATGACATCATCTTTATCGATCAGCCCGATGCTGCCGAAAAAATCGCCCAGTTCCCGGTGCTCATTTATCCCCATCCTGTGATTACGGATGAAAAAAGGGTGGACCTGCTGAAGACATACGTGGAAAATGGCGGCACCCTCATCCTTGGCTGCCGCACCGGCTACAAGGACATGCAGGGCCAGTGCCCCATGCTGCCCCAGCCCGGGCTTTTTGCCCCCCTCACCGGCACCGATGTGCAGGACTTCACCTTCACCACCTTTGCCGAGCCGGACAGCTGGGCCGATATGGACGGCACTGCGCTGGACACCCCCATCTTCAACGACATCATCACCCCGCTCCCCGGCACCCGGGTGCTGGCCCGGTATCAGGAAAGCTATTACAAGGGCGAAGCGGCACTGACGGAAAACACCGTGGGCAAGGGAAAGGTGATGCACTTTGGCAGCGTCTTCACCAAGGACAATACCCTGCCCATCCTGCGCCATACCGGTGTGAAGAACCTCTTTTCAGACATCTGCACCGCCCCGGAAACGGTGGAAATGGTGCTGCGGGAAAAGGAGGGAAAGCAGTATCTGTTCCTGCTGAATTTCCCCAACCGGGAAGCGGAAATCACCCTTCACATCCCCTGCAAGTGCCTCTATACGGGAGACACCCTGCAAGGTCCCGTCACCTTGTCCCCCTTCGGCACGCTGGTACTGGAGCTGTAAAACACATACAAAACAATAAAAGAGCCGGCAGAAAAGCATGCTTTTCCACCGGCTTTTTCTGTTGCGTTTTATTTGGTGATCAGCAGATCGCCGTAATCCGGGAAGGGCCAGACGGATTTTTCCACCATGGTTTCCGCTTCGTCGATCAGCGTACGCATCTTCTGCATCAGGCTGAACACTTTATCCCTGAAATACAGGGCTTTTTCCAGAATTTCCACATCCTGGGGCACATGGCTGAGCAGCCCGTCCATTTCTTCATTCATGACGGAGATGCCATTGAGAAGTTCCGTCAGGCGGCGCAGCCGCTTTTCCTCGCAGGAAAGGTCAATATCCTTGAGGAAAGCCCGCTTTTCATTGGCGGCAACGGCAATATTCCGGGAATAGGTGATGATGGCGGGAATGATCTGCTTGTCCGTCATTTCCAGCAGGGTATGGCCCTCAATGGCAATCTTCTTGCAGTAGTTTTCCAGGGCCATGTCATACCGGCTGTGCACCTCTTCCCTGGTGTACACCCGCTGCCGTTCAAACAGGGCAATGTTCTTTTCATCCAGCAGATGGGGCACCGCATCGGGGGTGGTGGGCAATTCCAGCAGGCCCCGCTTCTTCGCTTCTTCCCGCCAGGCCTGGGAATAGTTGTTGCCGTTGAAAATGATGCGCTTATGGTTGGTGATGGTATCCACCACGATCTGCTCCACAGCCTCACGCAGATCAGGAGCAGCCTCCAGCTGATCCGCAAATTCCTGCAGCACATCCGCCACAATGGTATTGATGACGGTGCTGGCAGCGGCAATGGACATATTGGCGCCCACAGAGCGGAACTCAAACTTGTTGCCGGTAAAGGCAAAGGGAGAGGTGCGGTTGCGGTCGGTCGTATCCTTGGGAATGGGGGGCAGGGTTTTGACGCCGATGTTCATCTGGGTCTTTTCCCCGGGCACATAAGCCTTGTGCTGCTCCAGGGACAGAAGGATATCCGTCAGTTCGTCCCCCAGGAACATGCTCATAATGGCCGGCGGCGCTTCGTTGGCACCCAGACGATGGTCATTTCCGGCACTGGCAGCGGAATAGCGCAGCAGATCCTGATGCAGATCCACCGCCTTGATCACTGCCACCAGGAACAGAAGGAACTGGGCATTTTCGGAAGGGGTTTCGCCGGGCTCCAATAGGTTCACACCGGTATCGGTGGACATGGACCAGTTGTCGTGCTTACCGGAACCGTTGATGCCCTCAAAGGGCTTTTCATGAAGCAGACAGGCAAAGCCGTGCCGATGGGCCGTGCGCTTCAACACTTCCATGGTCAGCTGGTTATGGTCGCAGGCAATATTGGCGGTGCCGAAGATGGGGGCCAGTTCGTGCTGGCAGGGGGCCGCTTCGTTATGCTCGGTCTTGGCGGAAACCCCCAGCTTCCACAGTTCTTCGTCCACATCCCGCATGAACGCAGCCACCCGGGTTTTGATGCTGCCGTAGTAATGGTCATCCAGTTCCTGTCCCTTGGGGGGACGTGCACCAAAGAGAGTGCGGCCGGTGTACATCAGGTCCTTGCGCTGGCGATACAGCTCCCGGTCGATGAGGAAATACTCCTGTTCCGGGCCTACGGTGGCAATGACACGCTTCACATCGGTATGCCCGAACAGCTTCAGGATGCGCTTGCTCTGGCGGTTCAGGGCTTCCATGGAGCGCAGAAGAGGGGTCTTTTTATCCAGCGCATGGCCGCCCCAGCTGCAGAAAGCCGTGGGGATATAGAGGGTATGATCCTTGATAAAGGCATAAGACGTAGGATCCCAGGCCGTATAGCCCCGGGCTTCAAAGGTAGCCCTGAGACCGCCGGACGGGAAAGAAGAAGCGTCGGATTCGCCCTTCACCAGCTCCTTGCCGCCAAATTCCATAATGGCCCGGCCTCCTTCCACGGGAGAGAGGAAGGAATCGTGCTTTTCGGCGGTGATGCCCGTCATGGGCTGGAACCAGTGGGTATAATGGGTGGCACCCTTTTCGATGGCCCAATCCTTCATGGTGTTGGCCACCACGCTGGCCACTTCCATGTTCAGGCTTTTGCCCTCGGCGATGGTACGGTGCAGGGCACGGTAGGTTTCCTTGGGCAGCCGCTGGCGCATCACATCATCATTGAATACCATGCTGCCGAACATTTCCTGTAAACCCATCGTTACTCCTCCTTTGAATGAAAAACGCTGCGTCACCGTCTGTTACGCAGCGCACAATTTTCTTGCGTTCGAATTATAGGCTTGCCGCGGTGAAATGTCAAGTTTTTTTTGCGTTCTGCTTTTGCCGCCCGATCTGCAGCATGGACACATAGCCGGAAAGCAGGGCAGCGCTGAGCAGCACGGCACCCACAATATCCGTCAGCCAATGGACCCCGGAAAGCAGACGGCCCACCACGGAAATCACCGCCAGCACACCGGCAGCCGTCCGAACAAGGGAAAGCTGCTTTTCACTGAACAGTTCCGGATAAGGCACCATCATGGCGCCAAATACACAAAGAGCCAGCAGCGTATGGGAGGAAGGATAGCTGGCCTCCAGCCCCCCATCCAGGATCACAGGCCGGTAATTGATCACCAGCTTTTCAAACAGCACATAGCAGAAAATCACCAGCACAAAGAAAATCCCCAGGGAAATCAGCTGGCTGTCCACCTTTTTCAGGCTGCGCCGCTTCATCAGCTGCCACACCCCGACAGCACCGTAGCCCAGCACCGCAAGCAGCGCCAGATAGCCAAGGAACGTGGTCAGCTTATAGAACAGGTCATTCACCGGCAGGGCGTCATGCACCGGGCTGTTCACAAAGGCAAAGCCCACTTCACTGCCCTGGGGGCCGATTTTCTGCACGTCCACATTGATGACCGCCAGGGTAAACATAATAAACAAAAGCGCCAACAGGCTGGTACGCACAATGCCGTTTTTCTTCATCCGGCTCATCTCCCCTCACGCTGGAAAATCAAATCCTGAAAAGTATACCACAAATTGCCCGCAACCACAACAGCCAATGCAAAAGCAGTACATCATTCCTTTTCGTTCAGGCTGCGGAACCCTTCCCCCAAGGTTTCGTGGGTATCGGTGATAAACATAAACGCCCGTGCATCCGCTTCCCTTACGATCCTCTTGACGGCAAGAACCTCCTTTTGATCCACCACGCTGATCAAGGCCTTTGTTTCCTTGCCGGTGTAGCCGCCGACAGCCGGAAGCAGGGTGACCCCTCTGTCCAGTTCCTTCATAATGCAGCTGGCAATTTCTGCACTTTGGGCACTCACCACAAAGCACATCTTGGCCGAGCCAAACCCTGCCAGCACCAGGTCAATCACCTTGGAGCTGACAAAAATGCAGATCAGGGAATAGAGCGCAGCCCTGGTGCTCATGGTAAAAGCCGCCAGCGCAATGACCGTGCAGTCCACAAACAGCAGGATCATCCCCACCGAAACAAAGGACATTCTGTGGTGCACCAGCTTTGCGATCATATCCGATCCGCCGGTGGTGGCGCCGCCGCGGAGGATCAGCCCCAGCCCCACCCCCAGCAAAATGGCGCCGTATACGCTGGCCAGCAGCACATCATCCGTCAGCGCAGGAAAGCGGAACAGGTCAATCAGCAGGGAAAACAGCACCGTGGCGATCATGGACCGGAACGCAAAGCTGCCCCCCATCAGCTTATAGCCCATCAGAAACAGGGGCACGTTCATCAGCAGGCTGGTCACGCCCACCGGTGCGCCAAACAGATAATTGAGCACCGTAGCCACACCTGTCAATCCCCCGGGGGCAATACCGTTGGGCACCAGAAACAACGGATAAGCCGCACCGCCCACAATGCAGCCCAATACGATATACACATACCCGATCACCGGTTCTTTATTTTTGATTTTCTTCAAAAATTCCATGGTTTTCCCTCCTCAGGAACAGTATGAACCGCCTAAAGAGGAAAATTCTATTCCAAAAATCAAAATCCTGCCAGCATCTGAAAAAATGTTTTTTTATTGTATTTTAAGGACAGCATCCGCCAATGCATCCATTTCCTTCTCCGTGTTGTACAGTCCGGGGCTGACCCGCACAGCCCCCCGGGTACCGTGAAACGCATGGATGGAAGGGGCACAGTGCATCCCTCCCCGCAGGGCAAAGCCTGCCTTCACCAGTGTGTCTGTTGCTTCGGAGGGGTCCATTCCCCGGATGTTGAAGCTGATAATGGCCGCCTTTTCCACATGCTCCGCCCCCATCACCTGTACATGGGCCATGTTCCGCAGCTTTTCCTCCAGCCGTCTGGCCAGCGCCCGTTCGTATGCCCGAATTTCTTCCCTGAAACCCTGCACAAATTTGATGCCCTGGCAAAGGCCTGCGATGCCCGGCAGGTTGTGGGTGCCGCTTTCCAGCAAATCCGGCATCAATGTGGGCTGGCGAAGGCTTTCGGAAGCAGAGCCTGTGCCCCCTTCCCGCACCGGATGCATATCCAGATGGGGGGAAACGTACAAAAGCCCGGTGCCCATGGGCCCCAATAGCCCTTTGTGCCCCGGCATGGCCACCATATCCGCCTGCAGAAGGGACAATTCCTCTACTCCCGCTGTCTGTGCCGCATCCACAAGCACCGGAATGCCCATGCCATGAGCGGCAGCTGTCAGCGACGCAACCGGCTGAATGCAACCGGTCACGTTGCTGGCATGGTTCAATACCACCAGCGCCGTTTTGCCGTTGACAAGGGATGTGATGCTCCTTTGGGAAAGCACCCCATCGGCATCCGGCTCCGCCATCCGCACCCGGATCTGTCCCCGGTCCTGCAGCCCCATCAGCGGCCGCATCACCGCATTGTGCTCCTGATGGGACACGATCACCTCATCCCCCTGATGCAGAAAGCCCTTCAGGGCAATGTTCAGGGCATCGGTGCCGTTGAGGGCAAAAATGATACTTTCCGTGCTGTCCGCCCCCAGCAGCATCGCCGCCTCTTCCCGGCACCTTTCCAGAATCCGTCCTCCGGCCAGAGCCCCGGGATGGCCGCCCCTTCCCGGGTTTCCCCCGATCTTCTCCATCACGCCTTTCACGGCCTGTACCACCTCCGGCGGCTTGGGAAAGCTGGTGGCCGCATTATCCAGATAGATCATTTGCTCCTCCTGCACCTTGCGTTTCTTTTCTCCATAGAATGTATGAGAAAGAAAGGAGGCTGATAACCCCATGGACGAAACATTCGGCATTGCCGCCTTCCGCTCCCGGCAGCAGGTATTCCGCTTTGACAGTGCCCTGCGCCGCAGCGGCATCAACGGCCGCATTATTTCCACCCCCCGGGAGATACAGGTGGGCTGCGGTTTATCCGTACAGTTTGACGTGAGGGACCTGCCCCGGGCCATGGACATTTACCGCCGCCACAACCCGGGCAACCTCATCGGCTTTTACCGCTTCACTCCCTCCGCCATCCCCCGCATAACCCCTGCCTGAACGGCGCACACTAAAGAAAAACAGGGAGGTACCCGATGAAGAAGATCCGATTGTTCTTTCACAGCGCCGGGCACTATGTGCTGGCGCTTTTTTGCGGCATGGTGATCCTTTTGTCCGCCGTCTGGACCAAGCAAACCCCGTCCCCTGCCGCATCCCCTGCCCAGATGAATCAAAGCCAGCGCTTGTCCGAAATCACCCCCTCCCCGGCACCGGAATTGTTCCAAAGACCGGTTGGAGGCCCCTGCATCCGCCCCTTTTTGGATGATCCTGTTTATTTTCCGGAGTACAAACGCTATGCCTTCCATCCCTCTGCCGATTTTTCCGTTACAGAAGGGGAAAAAATCTATGCTGCCTTTGACGGCACCCTGCGCCTGGAGGATGAAGCGCTCTATCTGGAATACGATGCTTTTTCCCTGCGCTATCGGGGCATCACCCCCGAAAAATCTTCTGACGGTAAGCAAGTAAGAAAAGGGGCTTTGCTGGGCACTGCCACCGGCTTCGTTCCCTATGAGGGGCAAAACATCCTTTGCCTTACCCTGTATCAAAACAGCACACCGGTGGATATTTCCCCCTTCTTTGCAGCAAAAAAGGAACGGTGATCCGTTCCTTTTCTTTTTCCTTTTTGCTTAATCCGGCACCTGTGCCTCTTCTTCCGGCCAGGGGTAATGCAGCACATCATCGGGCAGGTAATCCAGCCTGCCGTCGCACAGGGTGTTCAGCTTTTCGATCACTGCATCCACGTCTTTCACCCGCACCAATAGCGTTACGGAAACAGAAGCGCCGAATTCCGTGCTCTCGGTGATCTGGGGCAGGGACTGCAGATGGTAATTGATCTTATCCCACATAGGATACGGAATATCCAGCAGGATGCGCTGGCTTTCCTCCATAGTCACCACCTGCGCCGCATTCAGCGCCACCACGCACCCTTTGGTGTATGCCCGCACCAATCCGCCGGCACCAAGCAATATGCCGCCAAAATAACGGGTGACCACCACGCAGCAGTTTACCACCCCCCGGGCTTTCATCACCTCAATGATGGGCATGCCGGCAGTGCCGCCGGGCTCACCGTCATCGCTGTAGCGCATGATGCCCGCATTCTGGCCGATGATATAGGCATAACAGTTGTGGGTGGCATCCTTATGTTTTTCCCGGATGGAACGCAAAAAGGCCAGCGCCGCCTCCTCGCTTTCGCAGGGGGCGGCGTAGCCAATGAAGCGGCTTTTGTTCACGATAAACTGATCATTGGCCGCCTGTTTTAAGGTTTTGTAATCGCCGGGCATTACTTCAACACCACGCGGCAGTAGTTCTTCTTGCCCTTGCGAAGCAGAACACCGTCGGTGGGGATCATATCGGCAGTCACCACGGCGTTGATGTCGGTCACCTTGCTGTCCGCCATCACCACAGCACCCTGCTGGATCTGCTTGCGGGCATCGCCCTTACTCTGGCACAGGCCGCACAGGTGGAGCAGGGTGGTAAGGCGGTTATCCGCTTCCATGTCACACTGCTTCCATTCGTAGGTGGGCACGTCCGCCGCTGCGCCGCCGCCAAAGAGAGCCGCCGCCGCCATCTGGGCCTTCTGGGCTTCTTCTTCGCCGTGGACCAGCTTGGTGCATTCGTAGGCAAGCACGGTCTTGGCTTCGTTGATGGCGCTGCCTTCCAGCTTGGCCAGCTTATTGATTTCTTCCATGGGCAGGAAGGTGAGCAGCTTCAGGCACTTTTCCACGTCGGCATCGGCGATATTGCGCCAGTACTGGAAGAATTCGTAGGGGGTGCAAAGAGAAGGATCCAGCCACAGGGCACCCTTTTCGGTTTTGCCCATCTTCTTGCCTTCGTGGTTCATCAGCAGCTTGAAGGTGCAGGCGAAAGCAGGCTCCTGTTCCTTGCGGCGGATCAGGTCCGCGCCGGCCAGCATGTTGCTCCACTGGTCGTCGCCGCCCATCTGCAGCCGGCAGCCGTGGTTCTTGAACAGCTGCAGGAAGTCATAAGCCTGCATCACCATGTAGTTGAACTCAAGCAGGGTCAGGCCCCGTTCCATGCGCTGCTTGTAGCATTCGGCAGCCAGCATGCGGTTCACGGAGAAGAGGGAACCCACATCCCGCAAAAAATCCATGTAGCTGAGCTTTCTGATCCAGTCGGCATTGTTGACGATCATGGCCTTGCCTTCACCGAATTCGATGAAGCGTTCCATCTGCTTTTTGATGCAGGACACGTTATGGTCGATGGTTTCCACGGTCATCATCTTGCGCATATCGGTTTTGCCGGAGGGGTCGCCGATCATGGCCGTGCCGCCGCCAACCAGGGCAATCGGAATATGGCCGGCACGCTGCATGTGGGCCATGGCAATGATCGGAATGAAGTGGCCGAAATGCAGGGAGGTGGCGGTGGGGTCAAAGCCCACATAGAAAGTAGTGGGTTCTTTTTCCAGCTGCTTGTAGAGTTCGTCTTCGAAAGTGATCTGAGCCAGGAATCCGCGTTCCCGGAGGGTATCAAGTACATGTGCCATTTTGTTCAATCTCCTTTATTTATGTTCTTTCCACAATTTTTTCATACAGTTCCAATACAACACCGGGGTCTGTTTCCTGTTTTATGCCGGTGGGGCGGTACCCGGCCCCGGCATAGCAGCGGCGGTTTTTCTCCAGCACATCGGGAAAATCCACATAGTATTTTACGGCGTCCGGGAATTGCTGTTCGCAAAGCAGAATGGCCTGCTTTGCAAGACCTTTTCCCTGTCTGTCCGGCCGGATGAACACCCGGCCCAGATAATATTCATGGGGTTTCAGTTCGCACAGAAGCAGCTTTCTGTTCCGTATATACCAGATACCGCCCACGATGCAGCCGTCCTCTTCGATGGTGAAGGGATGAATGCAGGGGTTATCCAGCCGCCGCTCAATATCCTCCCGACCCCGCAGATGGGGATTGGAAGGATCGTGAAATTTTTGATAGAGGGGTGCAAATGCATCTTTCTGGATTTGAGTCAGGATATCCACATCCGCCCATTCCATTTTTCTGACAGTTAGCACGCTGACCAACTCCTTTTATTTGGTAAAGACGTCGTTCAGCTTTTCCATGCCGATTTTGATCTGCTCCACGCTGGGCATGGAGAAGTTGAGACGGAAGGTATTGTCATGTCCGCCGTTTGAGTAGAAGTGGGTGCCGGGGACGTAGGCCACGCCCTTATCCACTGCCTTCTTCAGCAGGGCCGTGGCATCCTGGCCTTCTTCCAGTTCGCAGAAGATGAACAGGCCGCCCTCCGGCCGGGTATATCGGGCCACTCCGCCGCATTTGGACAGCATATCCAGCATGGTGCTCATTTTTTCGCCGTAGGCTTTGCGGATGGTTTCCACATGGGACATCAGCAGGTCATTGCGCAGGTAATGGTCCACCACCGCCTGATTGACCAGCGCCGTGTGCACGTCGGAAGACTGTTTGCCGATGGTGCACTTGCGCAGGATGGAAGGATGGGCCACCAGGTACCCAACCCGCAGGCCGGGGGAAATGACCTTGGAGAAGCTGCCCATGAAAGCCACCCAGCCTTCCTGATCGAAGGACTTGATGGAGGGCAGTTCCTGGCCGGTATAGCGCAGGTCCCGGTAGGGATCGTCTTCCGCTACCACCACGCCGTATTCGCTGGCCAGCTGAGCAATGCGCTTTCTGCGTTCCAGGGACAGGGTGCGGCCGGTGGGGTTCTGGAAGGTGGGGATGATGTAGAGCATTTTGGGGTGCTCGGTTTTGAATACTTCTTCCAGCCGATCCACGTCAATGCCGTCGTCATCGCTGGCCACGGGGATCAGGTTTGCCTGATACAGGTTCAGGCACTGCATGTTGCCAAGGAAGGTGGGGCTTTCCACCACCACCTTGTCGCCGGGGTTGAGCAGGGCCTTGCACAGCAGATCCATAGCCTGGGTGGAGCCGGTGACGGGCAGGATTTCTTCTGCGGTGCAGGTGAAGGAAAAGCGGTCCTTCAGGTAGGAAACCAGGCTTTCCTTCAGGGGGGCATATCCTTCCGTGGCACCGTACTGCAGAAGCACTTTGCCCTTTTCCTGCAAAAGGGCATTTGCAATTTCGCCCACCTTTTCCCCGGGCAGGGAATCGGGGGAGGGATTGCCGCCGGCAAAGGAGATCATACCGGGGACAGCCAGCAGCTTAAAAATCTCGCGGATGGCGCTGCCGGAAATGCCGTTGAAGCGATCGGCAAAACGGATGGAATCAATGTTCATAAAAAACCTCCTGAAAATAAAAAAGCCCGTCCCCCAAGGGAAGGCGAATGAGCGCGGTACCACTTCCGTTCGGCACAGGCATTCCTGTGCCCTCTTCACGCTGTAACCGGCGCACCGGCGATAGCCTACTGAAATGATTGTTCGGTATCGGGCTCCGGGATGTATTCGCTTCGGGCACCGCTGCCTTCTTCCACCAGCCGAAGGCTCTCTTCAAACGCATGCACCGGGCTACTTCTTCCCATCAAGGCCATGTGGGCATTATAAAGGAAATATCTTTTCCTGTCAAGGCAAAAATGGGAAGGAAAGGCTTGAAAAAATCTATTTTTTTGCTACACTGTATACAGAAGAAAATCTGTATCTGTACATAAGGAGGCAAAGCCTGTGAATAAACGATATCTGGTGGCGCTGGATCAGGGTACCACATCCTCCCGGGCGGTTGTTTTCAATCTGGAAGGGCATATGCTCTGTGCCGCTTCCCGGGAATTCCCTCAGATTTACCCGAAGCCCGGCTGGGTGGAGCATGACCCCGCGGACATCCTCTCCTCCCAGATCGAAGCTTTGCGGCAAGCGGTGCGCAATGCGGAAATCGATCCCAAAGAAATTGCCGCCATCGGCATCACCAACCAGCGGGAAACCACCCTGGTGTGGGAGCGGGAAACGGGCAAATGCGTGCACAATGCCATCGTATGGCAGTGCCGCCGCACCGCAAACATGGTGGACGAACTGAAGGAAAAGGGCTACAGTGACATCATCCGGCAGAAAACCGGTCTGGTGCCGGATGCCTATTTTTCCGGCACGAAAATCAAGTGGATATTGGATGAGATGGACCTGCATGAACGGGCAGAAAAGGGCGAGGTGTGCTTTGGCACGGTGGACAGTTTCCTCTGCTGGCATCTGGCAGAAGGCAGCCCTCATGTGACGGACGCCACCAACGCCGGCCGCACCATGCTCTTTAACCTGCATACCCAGGACTGGGACGGAGAGCTGCTTTCCATGCTGAACATCCCCCGGGCCATGCTGCCGCAAGTGGTGGATACGGCCCAGGTGGTGGGCTATCTGAAGGAAGATATTCTGGGGGTGAAGATCCCCATCGCCGCCCTGGCCGGAGACCAGCATGCGGCGCTCTTTGGCCAGGCCTGCTTCGAAAAGGGCATGGTGAAAAACACCTACGGCACCGGCTGCTTCATGCTGATGAACATCGGTGATCAATTCAAGCTGTCCCAAAATGGCCTCATCACCACCCTGGCCTGGCGGCTGAACGGAAAGCCCACCTTTGCCTTTGAGGGCAGCGTGTTTGTGGCCGGGGCCGCCATCCAGTGGCTGCGGGATGAAATGAAATTGATTGCCACCGCCGCAGAAAGCGAACAGGTGGCCCTGTCCGTTCCGGACAGCGGCGGGGTGTATCTGGTGCCCGCCTTCACCGGCATGGGCGCCCCCTACTGGGATATGTACACAAGAGGTACGCTGGTGGGCATGACAAGGGGCACCGGCCGTGCCCACATTGTACGGGCATCCCTGGAATCCATTGCCTTCCAGAGCCGGGATCTGTTCCATGCCATGGCCCAGGATGGAGGCATGGAAAGCCCTGCCCTTCGGGTGGACGGCGGCGCCAGCGCCAATCAGTTCCTGATGCAACTGCAAAGTGACCTCATCGGCATTCCCGTGGTGCGCCCCAAAGTGCTGGAAACCACGGCGCTGGGGGCGGCACTGCTGGCCGGGCTTGCCGTAGGGCTGTATGATGATTTGCAAAAAACCGCCGCCGGATGGCACGCGGAAAACACATTTAACCCCAACATGAAGGAAGAAAAGAAAGAAAAGCTTTTGAAAGGCTGGCACCGGGCCGTCAATGCCGCACGGTACTGGGCTGCGCAGGATGAGGAAGCATGAGCGAAAAAATCATTGAAGTGGTGGCCGCCCTGATCTGGAAAAACGGAAAGTTCTTCGCCTGTCAGCGGCCGGAGCACAAAGCCCGGGGCGGATTATGGGAGTTTGTGGGCGGCAAGGTGGAACAAGGAGAAAGCAAAGAAGCGGCCCTCATCCGGGAATGCCGTGAAGAACTGGGGGTGCCCGTTGCGGTGGATGATGTATTCATGGACGTGACCCACCCCTACCCCGATATCACCGTGCACCTGACCCTTTTCAATGCCCGCTTTACAGGGGAAGCGCCGAAAATGCTGGAGCATCAGGCCTTTATGTGGGTGAAGCCGGAAGAAGCGGATGCCGCCATTTTCTGCCCGGCGGATGTGGAGATTTTATCGGAAATCAAAAGGAGGTTTGCAAACAATGAAGCTGAATGAGAAAACCAATGCCCTGCTGGAAAGCCGCTTTGGCAAAGACAGCCTGATGGCCCTGGCTACTTGCGTGAACAATATCCCTTCCGTCCGCACGGTGGATGCCTGCTACCGGGACGGTGCCTTTTATGTGATCACCTATGCCCTCTCCGGCAAGATGCAGCAAATCAGCCTCAACCCCTGTGTGGCCCTCAGCGGAGAATGGTTCACCGCTCAGGGAATGGCCGAAAATATGGGTTATGTGGGCAAACCTGAAAATGCCGGGACAGTGCAGTGGCTGAAGGAACAATTCGCTGCCTGGATCAATAACGGCCACACCGATTTTCAGGATGAAAACACGGTACTTTTGAAAATTCGGCTGACAAGCGGCGTTCTGTTTGCCGACGGAACACGCTATGAAATCGATTTTACCTGAAGGAGATTCACTATGATTCTTTTCCTCACCAGCCATATGGGCGGCAATCGCTTTCCCCCTCAGGATCCTCAGCCAAAGCCGGTGCTGCAGGAAAACCGGTTCACCGAAAACCTGAAAAAATTCTGGCCGGAAAGGGCAAAAGTGCTGCTCATTGCCTCCGACCCCTGCGAGCACACCATCCTCTCTTCCATTGCAGACGATTTTTCAAAAACCCTGCCCATGGCGGGGCTGCCGGTGGAATATGTTTTGCCTCTGGATGACCGGAACGAAGCGGCAGCGGATAACCTTTCCCAATATGATGTGATCATCCATGCCGGCGGCCATGTGCCCACCCAGAATGCATTTTTTCAAAAGATCCGTCTGAAGGAAAAATACGAAGGCTGGCACGGCATTGTGATCGGCATCAGCGCCGGCACCATGAACTGCGCTTCCACCGTCTATGCCCATCCGGAGCTGGACGGCGAAGCTGTTGACCCGAATTACCGGCGCTTCATTCCCGGGCTGGGGCTGTGCGAGCATCAGATCCTCCCCCATTTCCAGTACATCCGCACTCTGACCCTGGATGGCATGCGGGCCATTGACGAAATTGCCGCTTCCGACAGCCGGGGCCGGTGTTTCCTCTGCCTCAATGACGGCGCCTATGCCCTGCAAAAGGATGGAAAAACCACCGTGTACGGCGAAGCGTATCTGCTGAAAGACGGTGTGCTGACCCAAATCTGCAGGGATAACGAAAGTACGCTGCTGTAAAGGAAGGTTCAAATGAAAGTAGGCGAAATTTGTTTCCTGACAAACGATGTGCTGCAGCTGTCCGCTTTTTACAGCCGGCTGCTGGGCATTGAAAACCACAGCAGTGATCCTGTCCACCAGACCCTCATTTCCGAAGAAACCATGCTCACCATCTTCAACGACGGTTCCCTGAAAGAGAACAACAACCGCAACATGTGCATTGCCTTTACCGTGGAAAACATGGATGAGGCATATCAGCAGGTGCTTTCCACGGGGGCGCAGGTTCTTCAGCCCCCTGCCCGACAGCCCTGGGGCACCGTCAACATGTGCCTTCTGGATCCCGACAACAACCAGGTATACCTGCGCTGCTTTCCGAAGGAGTAAGAAAAAATGAAGCTTCTTTTCACCATCGATAAAAAGAACTACAAAGAGGGGGGCACCACTTTTGTCCGGCCCTCCGTTCGCGGGATTATTCAGAAAAATGGCTTGATCGCCATGATACACAGCCTGAAATATGGTTATTACAAGCTGCCCGGCGGCGGCATGGAAAAAGGGGAAACCTACGAGGAAACCCTCGTGCGTGAAGTGGCGGAGGAAAGCGGATTGCAGGTGCTCCCTTCCTCCATCCGTCCCTTCGGCTATGTGAAGCGCATGGAAAAAGGCAGCATAGATGACATTTTCATTCAGGAAAATTTCTATTTTTTCTGCGACGCAAAGGAGGTTCTTTTGCCCCAGCGGCTGGATGCCTACGAAGCGCAGGAGCGCTTTACGCTCGCCTTTGTTGCGCCCGATCATGCCATTTTGGCCAACCGGCTGGCCATGGAAAAGGTGGCGGGTGAAAAGCCTTTGTATGTCACCATGCTGGAGAGAGAAAACAGAATTCTGCAAATGATCAAAAACAACGAGAAAGGAGATCACACATGAAATGCCCTTATTGTGAGCAGGAAATGCGCCTTGGCACCCTCAGCGGTGACGGCCGGAAAATGCTTCATTGGAAAGAAGGCGGCAAAAAAGCTTCCTTCGGGGATTTGATTGCCGGTGTCGGCAAGGTCAGGGGGGTCAGATACAGCCTGGCTTCCTTTAAAATTGACGCATGGTATTGCAAAGGATGCCGGAAAATCATCATGGATGCCGAAGTGGATGAATAAAAAAGCCTGAGGAAAATCCTCAGGCTTTCTGTTTACTTTTCTTCTTTCCGGGGTTTGAAGCCCACCAGGGCACCGCAGAACAGGTTTTTGCGGCAGCTGACGGCAGTGAAACCCGTTTCCTGCATCAGCCGCATCATTTCCCGGCGGGAAAGGCCGTTTTCGCTGAGCTGCATGTGGCTGGAGGCCATCACAAACTGCCCTCCCTGATGCAGCACCCGGTATGCCTCTTCGATGGCCCGGCGCGCCGCATCCCCCTTTACACAGGCGGGCAGCAGCACAATGTCAAAGCTGTCATCCCGCCAGGGAATATCATCCACCCGGCCGGAAATCACATCCGCATCGTCCAGCATTTCCCGCACAGCCCTTGCCTGCTCCGGCTGTTCACACAATCCGCACAGGGTGAGCCGCATTTTTTCATTCAGGCTGTTCAGAAGGGCCCCGTCGCCGCAGCACATATCCAGTATCTTATCATGCTCTTCCAGCATCGCCCAGCTGGCACAGGCACGCATGGGGGCCGTCAATCTTTTCTTCATCCCCAGCGCAGCCTGATAGCTGTTCAGCGTGGTGGTCTTGGTCAGCATGGCATTTCCTCCCTGAAAAAGGGGGCAAAAACCCCTTGTTTTTCTCTCGCTTCATGATTATAACACAAAAGAGAAATGAATGTAAACAGATTTTGTAATATTTTCTTAAAACTTTTTATCTTTTAGAAATTATTCAGGCATTCAACACATAAGAAAGCGCCCAAACCCCTATGGTTCAGGCGCCTTTTTCTTTAATTCGTTACAGTTTTGTTCCTGATGAACAGGATATTCCTTTTTGATATGAACGGTTTTTCACCCATTTCCTTCGCTGATGTAGATCACTTGACCGCTGACTGCATCAATCTCCACCACATATTTCGGGTTCAGCAAAACCTCTCCCTCATCACGCCATAATATTTCAAAAAATGAAACATTGTATTCCGCACCGTCAGCATCTGCAGGGGACCACGCAATGACGGGGTACAAATCCGTCACATCGGTTTGTCTGTCTTTCATTGCCTTGTATGCAATGGACAAAGCCTTTTCTTCCTCCATCCAATCGGCACCGGGAGTTTTCCACTGGCCGATACCAAATTTGATCCTGTCCTGCATGGGCCACAGATCGTTATTTTGAACACAGGCGCAGCAAGGTGTATACAAATGAAATACCTCGCTGTCAATTTCCAGTTTGGCAAGCGGCAGATGATTGGCAGATACCCGGGGGCAATCCTGCAGGAAATGATAGTTCTTTCCACCCGCCGGGTTATAATACACAGCATCCTGTGCTTCCAGGCGCATCCTTGCTGTGTTCTCCCATTCGTTTACGTTATTCGCCTGCGGTGTATTCTGCTTTTCTCGACGCAGCTTTTCATGCTCCGGTGTCCATACCCCCAGGCTTTCCGGGTCTTCCGTCACTTCGCCTTCTCTTGTCAGCAAAACACTGTATTTTGTTGACCATACGTTTTCATCCATGTACAGGTTAACCATCCAGCGGGGAATCGGATAGTCTTCGGTAACAAAAAAGGCAACATCTCCATGCAAATGAGCCAGCGTTTCTTCAGAAAGGCCAAACACTTCAGCCACGGCCTGCTTTGCGATGTTTTCCGCCTGTTCCTGGGTCATATCTCCCTCTTCCGGCAAAAGATCAATCCAGAAATCATCCCCCAGCAAGCCTTTTTCCCGTTGCATCTTATAGAACCAATGACGCTGTTCCAAATTCCATGTTTGCGGTTCCCCCCACTCAACAGTTGCCATCGTATAATAATACAAATATTCCTTGTCTCCATAGTAACCGGTAAGAATCTCATCCGCCAGCGCATGTTTTTCCTGTTCATTCAGCTGGTTGCCCTGCAATGACTGCCATTCCTTTTCGTCAATTTCCAGACCATCTGCCTCCATGGAAGCAATCAGCCTCATTTTTGCCTCCAGCGTCCACTGGTCGTAATATCCGTATTCCACGGCAAAATCCATCGATTGCTCAATGTGCCCCCACCCCATCATCGCTGCAAAGGCCACAGTAGCACTTAAAATCAAAAAAACAAGCAGAAATACCAAACCACCAGACAGTTTCTTTTTCACAATGAATCCTCCTTTTCCCTGCGTTTCGTGCGCCTTTCGGAGCACACGCTGCGCCATCCGGGGATCATCCGCAATGCCGGAGAGGGAAGCTTCAAACAAATGCTGAATCATTTGTTTATTTTCCTTTTCTGTCATGTTGTTCCCTCCTCTCCATCATATCATGAATTTTATCCCTTGCATGCTTCAATCTGTTTGATACGGTGGAATGGGTAATGCCCAGAGAATGGGCAATTTCCGTCACCGTCATTTCCTGCCAGTAATACAGCATGATGACTTCTTTCATTTTGGGCGGCAATTGCATGATATGGCACATCATATCCGGGTCGTTTTCATCATGGGGCATTGCCGCACAAAGGGGCAAATCTTCCGGTGTAATGCGCCGGTCCATATGCCGGAACCATGCAGAACGCTGCATATCCCGGCAGGTATTGACAGCAATCTGAATGAGCCATGTTTTTTCGCTGCATTCTCCACGGAAGGATGCCATGGCCCGATATGCTTTCAGGAAGGTTTCCTGGGTGGCGTCTTTTGCCTGTTCCATATCCTTCAGATATACATAACACATGCGCAGCAACAGGCCCTGATATTGATTCACCATGCGTTCCAATACCTGATCGCGGCTGTTGTCCGCCTCCTTGACAACATCCATTGGCCTTTCACCTCCTTGCCCGGCCGGAAATTTCCAACCGCTTTCATCTATGTAGACGAATCAGAAAGCCGCTTTTGTCAATATTTTCTGAAAAATGTGAAATTTTTCCGGACAACATAAAAAAGCCCGCCGGTTAAGGCGGGCAAAAATACACTTTACAGATTGGCTTCCTTTTTCAAAGCATCCACCATATCGGTGCGTTCCCAGGGCAGGTCCACATCGGTGCGGCCGAAGTGGCCGTAGGCTGCGGTCTGGCGGTAGATGGGCCGGCGCAGGTCCAGACGCTTGATGATGCCGTCGGGCCGCATGTCGAACACCTTGGCCACCAGTTCTGCGATCTTTTCATCGGCGATCACACCGGTCCCCCGGGTGTTCACCTGGAAGGAAACGGGCTGCGCCACGCCGATGGCATAGGCCAGGGCGATTTCACACTGCTTCGCCAGACCCGCGGCCACCACGTTCTTGGCGGCATGAC
>JAFWYZ010000180.1 GCA_017517465.1 Clostridia bacterium
CCTGAAGGAGCGGAACAACCTGGACACCGATCTTCTGAAAACCTACAGCTATATCGCCACCCGTGCCCCCTGGGAAAGCAAAACGGATGATGTGGTGATTGCCTACAATTTTCCTTCCTTCATGGAAAAGCATGCTTCCGGTCAGATTCGCTCCGTCCTGCTGTATCCTGAGGTACAGCGGATAGGCATGTATCTGATCAGCTTTGAAAAAGGCACCACCCGCATCGTGGACAGAGTGCGGTATGACTACTATGCCTTTGACATTGCGAACAATTCTGCCAAATATATCGTGGAAACCAACACCGGCCTGCTGCTGAACATGCACCTGGAATGGAACAACAATGAGCTGGAAAAATTCCACGAAAGCTTCCTCCATCTGGAAGAAACGATGGACATGATGGATGCTGTTCAGGCTTCTGACTACGAAAAAACCATAGCCACCCTTACCTGGATGATTGAACTGGGCTCCCAGAATGAAGACTATTACCGTGAAACCGGCATCCCCACCCCTCAGGAAAAGGCCGCCTCCACCCACACCCCTCCGCCAGCCAATGAAATGCAGCAGATGACACTGCTTTTCGATCCCGATGGGGGATACAGTACGCTGTCGGAAGGGCATGAGGGCATCCCGGTGAAAATGCTGCAGCAGAAGCTGTGGGAAAAGAACCTCTATTCCGGCGAAATCGATGGCCACTACAAAACCGAAACCGTGGAAGCCGTAAAGGCATTCCAGGCGCAGAGCAACCTGATCCCTGATGGCGTTGCCGGTCCTGCAACATTGCATCTTCTCTTTGAAGAAGAACTGTCCACAGAAAATTAAGCGTTTATCTCCACATAAAAAAGGACGGATATCCGTCCTTTCTTTTATTGTGCGGCAAAGGTACCGCTGGCATCGCCGATGGAAATGGTGTAGTTTTCACCGATGGTCATGCCCGGTGCGCTGATGATGATCACGTTGTAATCCAGCGCTGGGCTGTGGGAAAGCAGCTGTTTACCGTATACATCGCCGAGGGTGAAGGCCGTGCCTGCCGGTGCATTGCCCACCTGTACGGCGATTTTTCCCTGGGTGCCGCCGGAAAAACTTTGGGCCATCATGCCGGAAGAGCCGGTGCCGATGAAGGTGCCGCCGTTCACTTCCCCGGTGGTGTCATAATCCAGGGTGGCGGTATCGCCATAAGTGGGGCCGCAGACGGTCACATACCCACCGTCCATCTGAAAATAGCCGTTGGCATCAATGCCGTCCCCGTAAGCCGTTATGGCCAGCGTGCCATCCGCAATGATGATGCTGCCGTTGCCGGCGCTCATGCCGCCAAAGCCCCGGCCGCCAAACCGGTCACCGCCGCCAAACATGCCGCCGTAGCCGCTTTCATCCGTACCGCCGGCGGCATTCAGCCCGTCATCATCCGCCGTCAAGGCAATATTACCGCCCCGGATGCGGATATGCAACGCCTCCAGCCCTTCGTAGCTGTTTTCGATCGTCATGTCACCGCCGGTGATCAGCAATGTTTCCTCCGCATGTACGCCATCGTCTCCGGTGCGGACGGTAAAGACACCGCCGGTCAGCTGCAGGGATTGGTTGGTATGCAGCGCATCATCGGCGCTGTCCAGCACAAAGGCGCCGCCGGTGATCAGCATATTGCCGCCTGCTTTCAGGGCCTTTTTGCTGATGTCGGTATTTTCGGTCTCCGTATTTTCCGGCACAGTGTTTTCCCCGTTCCACTGGGAAAAGCCGCCTCTGCCTCCCCTGCCGCCGCCAAAGCCATCAGGGGGCATGCCGCCGCCAAAGCCGTCAGGGGGCATGCCGCCTCTGCCACCTTTCCCGCCACCTTGCATCTGTCCGGTGCGGGTTTCCCCCTGTTCATAACCGCCGCCGCAAAGCAGGGTATAGGTACCGTCCGATACTTCCATAACACCGGATGCACTGATGCCATCCTGGGCCGCCGTAACATGAAACACACCGCCGGACAGATACACAAAGCCCTTGGTTTCGTCTTCCTCATGTTCGGCATGGAAGCCGTCTTTTCCGGCCGTCACATCAAACGTACCGCCCGAAATGCAGATATTATCCTGCCCTTCAAAGCCATGGCCGGCTGCCGTGACGGTATACACCCCGCCGGTGATCTTCAGTTCATCCTTGGACACCACACCGTGGCCGCCGGCTGCGGAAAGGGTCAGGCTGCCTTCGCCGTTGAGGGTCAGATCCTCTTTGGAAAAAAGCGCGGCATCCACATTGTTTTCATCCGTCTGCACCATGTTTTCCCCGCAGGACAGGCTGTTTTCCGTTCCCGGGGCCAGGGTGACAAACACCTTGTCCGCCTGCTTCACATACAGGGCAGCATGGCTTTCACAATGAACGGATGCGCCCATCAGCACCAATTGCACCTTGTCATTCTTGGGGGCATCCACCACGATCTGCCCGTTTTCCAGCGTGCCGGAAAGGAGATACACCCCTTCCCGGTCGATCGTCACGCTTTCTGTTTCCAGCACAATTTCTGTCACGCTTCTTTCTTCCCATGCAAATTCTGTATCACGGGCGGAAAAAAGATCATCCGCAGCCATGGGTGTCAGGGAAATATCTTCAGCAAAGGTAGAGGAAACACAGCCGGTCAGCATGCTGCAAAGCAGCAGACAGGCAAGCAGATATTTTCTTTTCATATTCATTCTCCTTTGAGAATTACAGTTCGTTGGCAGCGGTTTCCTGGTGGGAAATGCTGATTTCCAGATTGCCGTTGCGGCAGCGCAGCTCATCGATGAACTGCTTTTCATTGGCATCCGCCTTCAGGGTGATGTTATAGGTAAGCCTGAACAGGCTGCCCATGTTCGTAGTCTTTACACGAACCAGGTCATGCTCTCTGGTATATTTTTCAAACAGATCGGTGAAAATGCCGGTATAATCCAGATCTTCGGGAATGGTAACGTTCAGCGTTTTATACAGCAGGTTTTTCCGGCTGCCTCCAAAGCGGAACTGGTTGCAAAGCAGGAATACTATCCCCAGCACCAGCGTAAACAGCACAGCAAATGCCAGATACCCCATGCCGCAGATCAGACCTGCGCCCATGGCCAGGAACAGCATGGTGATTTCCTTGGCCGTGCCGGGCACACTGCGGAAGCGCACCAGGCTGAATGCCCCTGCCACCGCCACACCGGCGCCCACATTGCCGTTTACCATCATGATCACGGCGCAGACCACCGCAGGCAGCAGAAGCAGCGTAACCACGAAAGAGCGGGTATACCGGCTGCGGTACATATGCACCAGCGCCAGCAGCAAACCGCACACCAGCGCAAATCCCAGGCACAAAAGGAAATCCTCCACCGGGATCACCTTCACGGCTGCGGTATCAAACAGGCCCTTGAACAAATCTTTAAACATGGAAACGCTCCTCCTTTATAGCGGGAAAAATCAGTTTCTGATAAGCAGTACCGTATTTGGAAAAGGATGTTCTGTATATTTTGGCTTCATTGAGCGCATGGGCCATCCACAGCGGCATGGCACCGGCGCATTTGAGCTCCATCAGCGTTTTTCCTTCCGGCAGCAAGGCATCACCGTCGCTATGATCGCTGTCCAGGGTCAGGTTGGTCTGCCGGCAGCGGATCTTGGTATCGAAGGTGACCCGGAAGGAAGAGCCTTCCTTGTCGTAATAGGCCAGGCGATGATAGGAAAGGTAAATGGTGGGATGCAGACCGGGGTAGAAATCACGGAAATAGGTGATCTCCCGGGCGATCTGGCTGTCCTCGGGCGCATCGCCGCCGCTGAGCCATGCCTGCACCTTTTCTTCCTTCATCTGCAGCCGGCGCTTGTATACCACCCGCTTGTATTTCTTTTTCAGCTCCACATACACCGGCACGCCCTCCACGGCCCTGTGATAGGACCGGATGCGCAGCTTTTCCTTATACACCGGTTTTTCAATGGAATGGCGGATCAGCCGGTAATCGTCCGTATCATAATATAAGTTCCGGATCACCGAATCCCCATAGGCATCCAGCTGCATGTGAGGGGCCATGGCCTCCAGCACATGCTGCACTTGCGCATCATCCAGCAGATATTTCAGTTCATATCGCTTGAACACTGCCTGATAGGCCATTTTTCCCCTCCTCTCCGGAAAATACAGGCTCATTTTACCATGAAAACAGCAGAATCTCAAGAACGAGCCGTGAACGAATTGCAAACATCATTCCTTTTCATTGTTTACATATTTCACTGCTTCCCGCCAGGCAGTCAAAAATGCCCGGACGGTGGGATAACGCTGGGCAGGCTTCGCCTGAGTAGCCCGGGCAGCCACATCAAACAGGACCGGCGGGCCGCACCAGGCCTTTTTCCTTCTGTCCATATTGTAGCCAAACACTTCAAAGGCCAGCGCCCCCAGGTTGAATACCGTGGTGCGCTCCGTCAGCGGGGCATGCAATTCAAACTCCTCCGGGCTCATGAACCGGGAGGAGCCGTACATCCTGCCCCGGTCATTGACGGCAGGCTTTTTGCGGTACAGATCCACATCGCACACCCGCATCGTTTCCTCCAGCAAATTCACCAGCAGATTGCCGGCATGAAAATCCACGGCAATATACCCATCCTCCGCCAGCATTTGGTGCAAATCATACACCCCATCCAACATGGAAAGGGCGGAAAACAATTTCGGGTTCCAGATGCATCTGCCGCTCCTCTCGCCGCGCAATTCACGCAGGGTATCACCCTCATGCCACGCAAACACAGCCGCATACCCATTCCCAACCGGCCCATGGGCCAGCAATTCCGCCAATGCCGGGTGGTGTTTTTCATAAAGCGGCATGGCATGCATCAACTGCAGCGCCGCATCCACGGGATGCCCGGCATAGTTCACCGTAAAGGCCCCGGCATATTTCACAAACAGCTTGCCATAGATACCCTCCACGCCAAAGCACAGATTCCCGCTGGTCTGCCGGTCCATCACCCGAAAAACAGTGCCGTATTTTTTCAGCCAGGAAAAATCCTCCGGCATCCGCAGCTGAAACTCAATCCCGTCAAGGACACATTTTACCGCGTTACTTTCTTGATCCATTTGTTCCCCCTGAGCCTGAAAAAGGCGATGATCCACTTGAAGCACTGGTCAATGCGGGTGCACAAAAATACAACAGGCAGCGGCCATTGGAACACAAATGCCGCCAGATACGTCAGCGGCAGTACCACCAGCCACCCGCAGATCAAATCCACCATCATCACAAACCGGTTATCCCCGGCCCCCCGGTTGATGCCGGTAAAGCAGGAGGCATGGTAGCTGGTGCCCATCATGGTAATGGCACCGATGAAGATCATCAGCCCAGCCAGCTGTTCCACATCCTCCGGCTGGCCGTACAGCCCCACAAACAGCCATCTGACCCCGATCACAAACAGCGCCATCACAACACCGATGATGGCAAACAGGCCCTGTATGGTGCGGGAATAGGCCTGCACCTTTTCCATGTCCTGCTCGCCCACCGCCTTGCCCACCATCACACAGGCACCGCCAGCCATGGCAAAGGTAAACAAGGTGCCCAGGTTCATCATGGTATCGGTCATATTCACGGCGCTCATCATGGTGGAGCCCAGATGCCCGATAATGGCCATCTTCATCAGCCCCACCAGCGCCCACTGGGCATCGGTGCAGCTGACAGGGCTGCCGAAGCGCAGATAATCCTTCCATGCCCAGGCTTCATGCCTGAACAGCTCCCGGGGCCGGATTTCAATGGCCTTCTGCTTATGGAAGCAATACACCCATACCACGCAAAGCTCGATCACCCGGGACAATACCGTGGCAATGGCAGCCCCCTCCACCCCCAAAGAAGGAATGGGGCCGATCCCGAAAATCAGCGCCGCATTCAGGCATACATTGGCAAGCAGGCTGATCACCGCCGCATACAGCGTCACCTTCACCACTTCCACGCCCTTCAGGCCGCCCACCAATGCACTGGTGATGCCAAAGGGCAGGAAGGAAAGGCACACGATCCGCAGATAGGATACCGCCACAGGGGTCAGATGAGAAAGGGCAGGGTCCAATACCAGGGAAACCACCCACTGGGGAAACAATTGCACAACTGAAATAAACAATACCGGCAGCAGCAGCCCCAGGGCACATACCACCGCAAATATCCGCTTGATGGAGGGCATATCCTTCTTTCCCCAATACTGGGCCACCAATACCACCGCACCGCTGCCCAGGCCGTTGAGGGCAGCCAGCATGAAGGTGGATACGGAATTGGCCTGGGATACCGGAGCCAG
>JAFWYZ010000181.1 GCA_017517465.1 Clostridia bacterium
CGATATCCGGGTGCTCCACTCCATGATCGGCTTTGGCAACTCCGATCAGGTGGGCGAATAACCAACAAAATCATATCATCCCATCAAGCCGGGGCTTTTTCCCCCCCCGGCTTGTTTTATTGACAAAATTCGGAAATTGTGATATATAGATGGTACAGTGATGATAAATAGATAATGAAATTCCAGAACTATTGGAGGTGTCTGATGGGATGCTGCGTCCGGACGCTTATTATGAAACGTATTTAGAAGGAAAAAATGAGAAGGAAATTCTCTCTGTCCTTCGCGGGCTGAAGAATGAAATTGGTCGTCTCAAAAACATCATGGAACATCCTGATTTCAGTGTCCGGCCCCAAATACATCCAACAGAGGATGAACAAATTCACTTCAACAGAATGTATTTGGAACGCGCAAAACAAGCATTGCTTGAGATGGGTGCAGCATATACGCCCTCCCAGGCCGAACAAAAGGCGCAGCAGTTTCAGGAACACATCGATTGCATCAAAAAGATAAAACTTGTACTCGGCGGATACCTTTCCGGCTATGGAACATACACCATTTCCATTGATCAAGAACATATTCATTACAATGCCAAACACACTTTTATGGAAAAACTGCCGAATCTGCCGAACACAACGGATTACCCCATGCCAAAGGCCGAGTTTCTGGAAAAACTCCGGACACTTTTCATAGGCGAATGGCGCACAAATTATACCTGCGAGCGGTTTGGCGTTCTGGTGATGGACGGAATAGACTGGTCGCTGGAATTTGAGTATTCCAACGGCATAAAACCAGCCCGTTACCACGGCAGCAACGCCTACCCCTATAATTTCGAAAAATGCATGGAACTGTTTGGGATCAATGAATATCTGAAAGACACTTTGGACCTTTAAGGTGCGAAACAACGCCGGGGATGTTTCCCCGGCATTTCTTATCCCCATGCCCGACCCTTGTTTTTCTTGTGTATACAGCCCGTTTTTTCTTGCACGAGCGGGCTGTTTTTGCTATAATGAACCGTATTTTTTCTGTTTTGAAGAAGTGAAAACCCATTTTTCCTTTAAGGAGTGATTGTTTTATGATCATCGGAACCACCAAGGAACTGAAAAACCACGAATACCGCGTGGGCCTGACCCCGGATAACGTGATGACCTATGTGGCTCAGGGCCACACCGTGTATGTGGAAACGGGTGCCGGCATGGGCGCCGGCTTTACCGACGAAGAATATGTAGCCGCCGGTGCAAAGATCCTTGCCACCCCCAAGGAAGTATTTGATATTGCCGATATGATCGTGAAGGTGAAGGAGCCGGAAAAGTGCGAGTGGGATATGCTGCGCCCCGGCCAGATCCTCTACACCTACCTGCATCTGGCTGCCGGCAAGGAGCTGGCTGAAGCGCTGATGGAAAAGCAGGTCAAGGCCGTGGCCTTTGAAACCATCACCGACGAACAGGGCAACCTGCCCTGCCTGCGCCCCATGAGCCAGATCGCCGGCCGTCTGTCCATTCAGGAAGGCGCCAAGTACATCGAACGCAGCTACGGCGGAAGAGGCATTCTGCTGGGCGGTGTGCCCGGTGTGGAAAGGGGCAGGATCGTTATCATCGGCGGCGGCATCGCCGGTACCTATGCGGCCAAGGCTGCCGTGGGCATCGATGCCCAGGTGACGCTCCTGGACGTGAACCCCAACCGTCTGGCTTATCTGGAAGATATTTTCGGTGCCTCCGTCACCACCCTCTATTCCACCGAGGCCAACATCCGCAAGTGCCTACAGGAAGCGGATCTGGTGATCGGCTCCGTGCTGATCCCCGGTGCTTCCACCCCCAAGCTGGTGCGCCGCGAACACCTGAAGCTGATGAAGAAAGGCTCCGTCATCGTGGATATCGCCATTGACCAGGGCGGCTGCTGCGAATCCAGCCATGTGACCACCCATGACGATCCCATCTATATCGAAGAAGGTGTGGTGCATTACTGTGTGGGCAATATGCCCGGTGCCGTGCCTTATACCTCCACCGTGGCCCTGGCCAACACCACCATCCGTTACGGTGTCCAGATCGCCAATATGGGCCTGGAAACCGCTGCAAAGAAAAATCCCGGCCTGATGAACGGCATCAATATCTACATGGGCAAATGCGTCAACAAAAACGTGGCCGACAGCCTTGCCCTGCCCTATACCCCCTGCGATCAGGCCTTCTGACAAAAAAACGGGAGATGCTTCTGCATCTCCTTTTTTTGCATATTTGCATTTATAAAAATGCAAAACAACTGACATTTTCAGTATTTTTTTGTATTGAAACTGTATTTTTTGCATTTTTAATCTTCTCTTTGCTTGCACAAATACCGGAAAACATGTAAGATAGAAGCAATTAAACTTTATGTGACAGAAAGGCGGAAAGAAAATGAAGAAGTTTATCGCTATCCTGCTGGCCGCTATGATGCTGATGGGCACCCTGTGCTCCGCATCCGCCGCCACTTTCCTCACCATCGCCACCGGCGGTACCACCGGTACCTATTATCCCCTGGGCGGCGATATTGCCAACCTCTTTGAAAAAACCATTGACGGCGCCAGCGTGACTGCCGAGGCCACCGGCGGCTCCGCCGAAAACCTGCGTCTGATCGATGCCGGTGATGCCGATCTGGGCACCGTGCAGAACGACGTGAGCTGGTTCGCCTACACCGGCACCGACTCCTTTGAAGGCGAACAGATCCAGTCCTTCTCCGTGGTTGCTTCCCTGTATGCCGAATATGTGCAGATCGTCACCCGCGCTGACAGCGAAATCACCTGCATTTCCGATCTGAAGGGCAAGTCCGTTTCCATCGGCGCCGCCGGCAGCGGTGTGTACACCAATGCTCTCCATGTGCTGGAAGCCGCCGGTCTCACCCTGGATGATATCAACGCTCAGTATCTGTCCTTCTCCGAAAGCGCTGACGGCCTGAAGAACAAGCAGATCGATGCCGCTTTCATCTGCGCCGGTATCCCCAATGCCGCCATCACTGAACTGGGCAGCACTGCCGGCGTGAAGCTGATCTCCCTCACCGATGACGAAGTGCAGAAGCTGATTGCCGCTCATCCCACCTATGGCAACCTGAAGCTGCCCGCCGCCACTTACGGTCTGGAAGAAGATGTGAACTGCGTCGTAATCACCGCTCTGCTGGTTTGCTCCAACGAGCTGGAAGAAGAAATGGTTTATCAGATGACCAAGGCTCTCTTCGAACAGGAAGGCATCCTCACCCATGCCAAGGCTGCTGAAATCACCCTGGACACCGCCTTCGTGGGCGTGGGCGAACTGCCCCTGCATCCCGGCGCACAGCGCTACTACCAGGAAGTGAGAGCGCTGACCGCCGAATAAGCGCTTTCAAAGCAATTTCAGGCGGCGCAGCATGCGCCGCCTTTCCTGTTCAGAAAGCAATTTTATCCCGGGGAGGGAATTGATTTTGTCCAACAAAGAAAAGAAACTGACCCAGCTGGAGGAGCATGAGGCCTACGAAGCTTCCCACAGCGAAGTTCAGGAAATCATGGAAAAATACGACCGCGAAAGCGTTACCCGCCACCTGAAAGGGCCTCTGAAGTGGGTTGTATTTGCCCTGTGCATCCTCTTCTCCTGCTTCCAGCTTTATTCCGCCTTTACCGGCCGCATCCCCGCCACTCAGCTGCGTCCCATGCATCTGGGTTTTGTGATGATGCTGGTTTTCCTCATTTTCCCCGTCACGAAAAAGGCCCGCCGGGACATTCTGCCTGTCTATGATATCATCCTTTCCCTGCTTGGCATGGGCGTGTGTCTCTATATTGCCCTGCAGCATGTGGAGCTGGCCAACCGTATCGGCAAGAACACCCCCATGGATATCTGGGTGGGCGGAATCCTGATCGTGCTGCTGTTTGAATGCTGCCGCCGTGTGGTGGGGCTGCCCATTATGTGCGTGGCTGCCGTTTTCCTTTTGTATGCGCACTTTGGTCCCTACATGCCCGGCATCCTGGCACACAAAGGCCGCACGGTGGAACGCATTATCCGTCAGCTGGTGTACACCACTGAAGGCATCATGGGAACGCCCCTGGGTGCTTCTTCCACCTTCATTTATCTGTTTGTGCTCTTTGGTGCATTCCTGGAACGCACCGAAGTGGGCAATTTTTTCATCGATTTTGCCAATTCCATCGCCGGTCATAAGCGCGGCGGCCCTGCCAAGGTGGCCGTTCTGGCCAGTGCCCTGGAGGGCACTGTTTCCGGCAGTTCCGTGGCCAACACCGTGGGCAGCGGCTCCTTCACCATCCCCATGATGAAGAAGCTGGGTTACCGTAAGGAATTTGCCGCTGCCGTTGAAGCCACTGCTTCCACCGGCGGTCAGATCATGCCCCCTGTGATGGGTGCTGCCGCTTTCCTGATGGCCGAGTCCGTGGGTGTGAGCTACATGGAAGTGGTCAAGGCTGCGCTGATCCCCGCCGTTTTGTACTTCGTGGGCATTTACATCATCATCGAATTTGAAGCCCGCAAATACGGTCTGGTAGGCATGAACAAGGAAGATATGCCCAAATTCATCCCCCTGATCAAAAAAAGCGGTTATCTGATCCTGCCCCTGCTGGTGATTCTGGGCTTCCTCAGCCTTGGGTATACGCCCATCTTTGCCGCCCTGGTGGGTATTGCCAGCTGTGTGCTGTGCGATATTATCCGTCACATCATCATCGGTGTCAGCGGTGCACTGGATGCCCGACAGGAACGCAAGGAAAAAATCAATGCGCTGCAAGTGGCCAAAGACACCGCCGTATCCACCGGTATCGATGTGGTGGCTGCCCTGGATAAGGGTGCCCGAAATGTGCTGTCCGTTGCCGTGGCCTGCGGCATGGCCGGTATCATTGTGGGGATGATCACCCTGACCGGTTTGGGCCAGAAGCTGGGTAATTCTCTGGTTACGCTGGCCGGCGGCAGCCAGTACCTGACGCTCATCTTCACCATGCTGGCCTCCATCATTCTGGGCATGGGCGTTCCCACCACCGCCAACTATCTCATCACCTCCACCATTATGGCCGGTACGGTGATGAAGGTTGTGGGCTGCGAAATGCTGGCTGCTCACATGTTCGTGTTCTACTTCGGCATCATCGCCGATATCACGCCCCCCGTGGCCCTGGCTGCCATGGCCGGCAGTGCCATCGCCAAGAGCGATCCTTTCAAAACCGGCCTCAATGCCGTGAAGCTGGCCATTGCCGCGTTCATCGTGCCCTATCTGTTCGTGTTCAACAACAAAATGCTGCTCATCGGTGCCCAGTGGTATGATGTACTGCAGATCGGCATCACCTCCATTTTCGGTATGATGGGCATCGCCGCCGCGCTGGAAGGCTATTATTCCCGCCATGCACACCTGCTGCAGCGCCTGCTGTTCCTGGTTGGCGGCCTGCTGCTGATCGAACCCGGCCTTATCACCGATATCATCGGCATCGTTGTCATCATCATCCCCATCCTCTGGCAGGATCTGGAGAACAAGAAGCTGGGCGGCAAGATGGAACCCTCCTTCGATACCTATAAGGATATGTCCTTCGGCAAGAAGCTGACCACCATGCTCACCGAATCCTTCGTCATGATCGGCAAGCTGTTCAAGGGCAAGTCCTCTGCCAACGTCTGACACCAATAACAAAAGCGGCATCCGGAAAGGATGTCGCTTTCTTTATGCCACGCAAGAGACCGTGCAGGGCTTCGCCCCTCCACCAGGGCAGTGCCCTGGACCCAGCAGGGTCATTGACCCTGCACCCATTCTCCGGATGTAACAAACTGTATCTTTCATACATTTTCCCGGTGGTGCGTGGGGAACCATGCGGGGCTTTGCCCCACACCCCAGCAGGGTCATTGACCCTGCACCCATTTCCGGAAATAGCAATCTGTTTCACACAAACAATTTCCCGGTGAAACAAAGTAACATGCACACATACTTTTGCAGAGAACGAATGTGTTTTAGCGAATTGGGTGCGCCACAG
>JAFWYZ010000182.1 GCA_017517465.1 Clostridia bacterium
AAAGAAAGGGCCTTGCAAGGCTTTTGTGCCGCAATGAAAGGCTGGAGGGCAGCCTGACGGAAAAGGGCGCAGAAGTGCTGATTTGCGGTGTTTACGGGCAGAAGACCACACCGCCGCTGGTGCGGGTGGAACAGAAATATACCGTTACCGGTGACGGTGCGGTACAGCTGGATATCCGCTACATACCGCTTTGTGAAATCGAGGAATATCTGCCCCGGCTGGGCATCAGAATGGCAGTGCCCGGCGGCTTTGAACAGCTTGTATGGCAGGGCAGGGGCATGCATGAAAGCTATCCGGACAAGAAGAGCGCAGCCATGAAGGGCCGCTGGGCCTGCACGGTGGATGATACCCACGAGCCCTATGTGCGGCCCCAGGAAAATGGGGCTCACGAGGATACGTCCTTTGCTGTTCTATCAGACAATCGGGGCATGGCGCTGATGGTGAAGGGGGATGATTTCAGCTTCTCTGCCCATCATTACACCCCTGAAATGCTGACGGAAGCGCAGCACACCTATGAACTGGGGCGCACAGAAAGCATTACCCTGCTGGTAGACGGCGCCATGGGACCTTTGGGCAGCAATTCCTGCGGGCCCGAACCCATGGAGGATAAGCGGCTGTACCTGAAAGACGAAAAGGCTTTCCGGTTTACTTTCCTGGCTTTTGATTTGCAGAGCCTGTCCGTGGACGGAGCAAACGCAGCCATCTGACAGAAATAAAAAAGGTTTCCGCGCCTGATCGTGCGGAAACCTTTCTTTTTTTGTTTTAAGCATCCACTTCCAGCAGACGGCCCATAATGAACCGGCCTTCGGGCAGCCACACACCTTTTTCGGCGGTGGATTCATCCAGCCGGGAAGGGGTGCCGGGGGTGCGGCTGTCATAGATGGCATAGGGCACGGGCTTGCCGTCATGGGTGCGGGTGGACATGAGGGTTTTATGGTCACTGAGCAGCAGGATGCGGAAATCACCCAGCGCAGGCAGCTTTTCCAGCAGGGGTTTGATCACCCGTTCGTCCAGCCGGCGGATGGCTTCCATCTTTTCGGGCAGCTTGCCGGCATGGGTCATTTCATCCGGTGCTTCCACGTGAATGGCGGCAAAATCGTCACCGTTTTTCAAAGCTTCGACGGCGGCATCCACTTTGCCTTCGTAATTGGTGTCCAGATCGCCGTTGGCGCCGGGCACTTCGGGGTGCTTGAGGCCAGCCAGTTCCGCAATGCCCCATACCAGGGGAACGGCGGAAATGACGGTGCCGGTGCGGCCGTATTTTTCGGTGAAATTATCCAGCAGCATGGCACGGCCTGCGCCCCAGGGCCAGATCATATTGGCGGGCAGCTTGCCCTCGGCCATGCGGGCTTTGTTGATGGGATGATCCTTCAGCACTTCGTAGGAGGCCTGCATCAGGGCGGTGATCTCTTCCTTCATGGCGCCGGTGGGATAGTAAAGGGCCACGTCCTGCTCCAGCACGTTATGGGGCTCGGTGGTTTTGAAAACCGCAGATTCATCCACGTCGGAAAATACACCGATGTGGCGGAAGGTGCGGCTGACATGGACCTTCAGCTTTGCCTTTTGGGCAGCGGGAATGAACCGGGGATCCTTCAGCAGATCGTTCATCAGGGTTTCTGCTTCATCGCCTTCAATGTTGCCGCCATTGTGGCTGTGGATGATCAGCTTGCCGTCCATTTCTTCTACGGCGCAAAGGTTCACACGCATGGATACTTCGCCTTTTTTCAGCGTAACACCCACACCGGCGGCTTCCAGCACGCTGCGGCCGGTATAGCTCCAGCGAGGATCGTATCCGAAAATGTTGAGGATGGCGGTATCACTGCCGGCAGGCACGCCTTCCGGTACCGTTTGGCAGGCGCCCACTTCGCTGCCGGCCAGAATGCCGAAAGCAGGCAGATCAAGGTATTCAAGAGGGGTTTTATTCTGAAGTTCCGCAATGGGATCGTCACTCATGCCGTCACCGATAACCAATACATATTTCATAGCCGGTTTCTCCTGTTCTTGCAATGCATTTGTGTCCTGAAAGACACAATGCTATTGTAAATCAATCCGGCTTTTTTGTCGAGTTGCCGGAAGAATAAATACAAATGAAAATCAAAAACCCCTGCCGGTCGGGCAGGGGCCTGATGCTATTTCCGGAGTGCCTTCAGGGCATCCTTCAGCTTCTTCTGGATCACCACACGGTATGCCGGGGCATAAGCGGCCCGGTAAGCATCGGAGTGGTGAACGGCAGGATAGCCTTTATCCTCGTACTGCAGCATGAACATATCCAACTCGATGGCTTCGAAAGGGGCATCCTCTTCTTCGGCCAGCTTCTGCAGAACACGCAGGTTTTGCCGCAGCTCCTTTTTTGTGGCGGTGGTGGATTGGGCAGCTTCCAGGAACAGCCGCAGGATGAACTGGCTGTCCAGCCCCTTTTCCGCGCAGGGCCGCAGGTTCAGCCGGCAAAGACCGTTGCCGATGGATTCATACAAGGGCTCTTTCCGGTCCGTGGGGGAAAGGGATGCCATTTCCTGCTGCAGCATCAGCGCGGCTTTCCGGGCCTCACGGATCATATGACCGGGGCCGAAGGTGTGCTGATACACAAGTTTTACGGCATCCTGGGGCTGCATCCGGGGATACAGCTCAAAATGCTCCAGCAACACATTTTCTAGCATAACGGCATCTCCTTTCAGAAATTATTTCAGGTGCCAGATACGGTCGTTGTATTCGGCGATGGTACGGTCGGAGGAGAAGATACCGGACATGGCGGTATTGGTGATGGCCATCTTCAGCCACTTGTCCCGGTTCTGGTAATCTTCGTCCACACGGCGCTGGGCCATGGAGTAGGAACCGAAGTCTTTCAGCACGAAGTAGGGATCGCTGAAGAGCAGGTTGTGGTAGATATCCTGCAGGGTAGCGGGGTTTTCGGGGAAGAGGGTGCCGTCGATGATCTGGGTGAGAGCACGACGGATTTCGGCATTGGTTTCGTAGATATGCATGGGGGAGTAGGTGCCTTCGCGGTACAGATCCACCACGGTATCGGAACGCATACCGAAGATGTAGATGTTATCCATGCCCACCTGTTCTGCGATTTCCACATTGGCGCCGTCCATGGTGCCGATGGTGACAGCACCGTTCATCATGAACTTCATGTTGCCGGTACCGCTGGCTTCCTTGCTGGCGGTGGACAGCTGTTCGGACAGATCGGCGGCGGGCATCAGCATTTCAGCGCTGGACACGTCGTAGTTTTCCAGGAACACAACCTTCAGGAACTGCTTGGCCCGGGGGGTACGTTCGATCAGCTTGGAAATGGCCACGATCATGCGGATGATCTGCTTGGCGATGTAGTAGCCGGGGCTGGCCTTGGCACCGAAGACGAAGCAGCGGGGGGTCATGGTGAAGGTGGGGTCATCCATGATGCGGTTATAGAGCACCATGATGTGCAAAGCGTTCAGCAGCTGACGCTTGTATTCGTGAAGGCGCTTGGCCTGCACGTCAAACATGAATTCGGGAGCGATATCCATCTTCTGACGGCGCATGAGCAGATCAGAGAAACGCTTTTTGTTTTCAAACTTGATTTGTTCAAATTCTTTGCGGAAGGCTTCGTTATCCTTGGAAGACAGCAGCTCTTTCAAAAGCTGGGGTTCACGCACCCACTTATCGCCGATGGTATCGCAGATAAGCTGGGTCAGCTTGGGGTTGGCGTTCATGAGCCAGCGGCGATGGGTGATGCCGTTGGTGATGGCGGAAAACTTATCGGGCATGAATTCATAATAATCCCGGAAAGTGTCTTCCTTGAGGATATCGCCGTGGAGCTGGGAAACGCCGTTGACGGAATAGCTCATGGCAACGCAGAGGTTGGCCATATGCACCATATCATAGGCATTAACAGCCATCCGGGCAATGCGGGGGTCATGGCCGTTCTGATAATGATCGGCGAGGCGGCCACACACACGGCGGTTGATTTCTTCCAGAATCATATAGATACGGGGCAGCAGCTTTTTCATCATGGCTTCCGGCCACTTTTCAAGGGCTTCGCTCATGACGGTATGGTTGGTGTAGGCAAC
>JAFWYZ010000183.1 GCA_017517465.1 Clostridia bacterium
CAGCCCGGTGCCATCCACCGTCATCACCGCATGCAGCGCATCATAGGGGTAAAAGGCAATTTGCCGGGTCAGCACCGGTGTCTCCAAGGTGATTTCATACAGCGCATCCCCCTCTTTTTTCCACCCTTCCTTGACCCTGCCGGACAGGGGCAGACGGTTCAATTGCACATACCAGTCAAGAAAAGCAGCGGCATCCGTGTCGGTTTCATTCTTCTTCACCCTGACATCCCACAGCACATTGCCGTATTCATCTGTGGCAATTTCGTTGTTTTCCGTCAGTGCTTCCACCATCTCCAGCCGGTATCCGGTCACGCTGCCGTTTTTCCGGATTTCCACCCCGGTCAGCTGTTCCACCTGAAAGTCCATGGGCGTCATGGAGAAAAATTCCTCCGGCTGCATATCCTTCCACATGCCAAGCAGGAAGCGGCTGGCCTTGTACACCCCATTTTCCCAGCATACATACATGCCGCTTTGCCCGTCTTCCCTGCCAATTTCCAGGATATAGTTTTTTTCGGCCACGGGAATGGAAACCGTTTCCCCCTCTGCCGTAATGCCGTCAATCACGCTTTCCGCCTGGGTCAGCTTCACTGTAAGGCTGGGTTCTGCAAGGCCCAGTGAATCCAGATCCACTTCCTTCTTTTCCCCCAGGTATGCTTCAAAGGCCATCTGATCCAGCCGGGTGAGCAATGTATTCATTTTCTGCTTGTCCGCAGGATAAGAAAAAGGTTTTTCCATCACAAACCCCACCGGGGTATACCGGAAAGCGATCTCCTTCTCACCGGTCACTTCGATCCGGTCGATCAGATCACTTTGCAACTGGGGCTGCCTGAAAGCGCGCAGATACACCGCATCATGAAACAATACGTCACAGGGGGAAGCCAGAACGGTATACAGCTTTTCACCGGACAGGCAGTAATACATGGCCTCTTCCGCTTCGGGCACCGCATTGCCAAAGAAGATGTCCTGTTCCCGGTTATCTGTACCTGTAATCTTCACAGAAAGTGCCGGCTCCGCCAAACCAAAGTCTGCCGGAACAGCCTGAAGTTCACTCATGGCGCCTATTTCATCCACTGCTTTCAGATACCCGGCTGCCTCCAGCATTTCAGCCGCCACATCCTGGCGAAGCTCCATCTCCGCCTGCCCTTCCAGACAGACGGTTCCTTCCGTATTCACAAGGGTATAGGAACCGCTTCCCCGCAAGGAAATGGACAGTCTTTGAATTTCACCCGCATCCATGGACGTAATCCATGTTTCCCGGGCACTTTCCGGCGGCGGCAATTCCTCCGGTGCCTGCAGCAGGAAATACATGCCGGCACACAGCACCAAAAACCCGAAGGCAATCAGCAGCATCAGGCCCTTTTTTTTGTCTTTCTTACCTGTTTTCCGGGGTACTTTCTGCATTTTACCGGCTCTTTCTGGGCACAAGCACCAGCAGTGCCCCAATCAGAATCAACAACGGCAGCAGCACCGCCGCCACGATGGCAGGGGTGATATTCCCAAGCCCCAGCCCTTCCCTGATGGCATTGCGGGGCACAATATCCAATTGCACCGCCTCTTTTCCCTGCAGGGACTGGATCATCTGCATAAGGAATGCGGAAGCATGGGTATTGTTGTGCAGCCAGCTGTCTGTCAGCACGTCCACATTGCCCAGCACCAGCGCATGGGACAGGGTACCGTCATCAAACATCTTGTCCGTCCATACCGCCACCGGGAAATATCCTTCCCGATCTCCCGGCTGCATGGAAATGTCATCCAGCCCCTTGAGATAACCGCTGCTGATATATGCTTTCCCCGTTTCCAGCACCGGCTGAACAAGGGTATTGGGCAGATCATCCAGCATTTCAAATGCCCGGGCACCCGGGAACAGCAGAATGTCCATGGCATTTTCGATCAGCGGCAGGGTGGCCGTGGTTTCCAGCATATAGGGCATCAGCCACACCGGGGTATCGGCATAATAGCTGTCCTTATCCTCTTCCTCAGCAACCACAAGCCCGGGCAGGCTCTCCACCCCGTACATGCGGAGCAGGGCATTGAAATTTTCCATATTCACAGGATCCGAATACTGAGTGGCAATCAAAAAATCTCCGCCGGCCATGGCAAATGCCGTCAATTGGTTCAATTCCTGTTCCGAAAAGTCAAAATAGGGGCTGAGGATCATCAGCGGACTTTCGGCATCCAGCGTATTTTGGTTCAGGGATACCCACTGCACCTGATAATTGGCGGAAACCAGAAGCTGCTCCATGGCAGCGGTGTCTGCTTTGGTCAGTTCACCGTGACCGGTGAGCACCTGAAGCGTCGGCATCTCATCGCCGGAAACATAGAGAATGGCTTCGGTCAGGCTCTTTTCATAGGTGAACCCTGCTTCGGAAAAGGCACCTGTCTGAAGATCGTAGGAATAGACATAATAATCATCCTCATCCAGCACACGGGCACGGCCCGTTTCCCGGCAATAAACGATCAGACAGTCGTCTGATACCTTGTTGTCGCCGATGACATCCGAAAACCGCTCCAGCAGGGCAGGGTTTTTCAGTATGCTTTCCCGGGAACAGGTGATGTGTTCCGATGCCGCATCATACCTTTCCAGCAGCTTCATCAGCGTGGCATTTTCCCCCTGCTGAGGGACAACGGCATAGATGTGCACATCCTTTTCCAGTGCATGGAGCACTTCCCGGCTCACTTCCCCCTGCACCGTAGCCGCATTGAAGGAATAATCACCGGTGAGGGCATGTTTCTTTTCGATCCTGTCACACACAAAAACCAGCAGCACGCAGATGCTCACCGCCATGCCGCTGAGCAGCACAGAAAAAGCGCCGCAGCGCAGTTTTCTGTTTCCTTTCAGTTTGTTCCACCATTGCCTGATCTTCTTCATGCCTCACTCCATCGCCGTGCATCCAGCACCCGCACGCTCAAAAACAGCATCAACCCCACAAACAAAACATTGAACAGCACATTGGAAAAGCTGAGCAGCCCCTGGGTAAAGGGGACAAAGCGCTGATACAGGCTCAAAAAACTCAGCACACTTTTGATCAGCCCTTCCCCGGCCGCAGCTGCAGCCAGATCCGACAACCACAAAAGCAGGTTCGCCCCAAAGCCCAGCATCACCGCCGTCATCTGTGTTTTGGCAAAGCAGGAAACAAACAGATCCATCGCCAAAAAGCTGAGCCCCAGCAAAATAAGCCCCAGATAGCTGACCGCCACCTCCGCTACATACAGCTTTCCATACACAGCCACGATCAGCGCATATAAAAAGGTACACCCTACCGTGCACAAAAGCACCGCAGCTGCTGCCAGAAACTTGCCGCATACCACACCGGTAAGGGATACGGGGGAGGAAAACAGCAGCTGATCCGTTTTCCGGTATCTTTCTTCGGCCATCAGCCGCATGGCAAGCACCGGGGACAATAGCATCCACAAATACCCCAGCATGGCAATCAGCCCGGTCAGGTCACCGGAACGGGGAAGCAGATTGCCCTGAATGAAAAAGATGCCAGAAAGGGCCAGAAACACACCCATGAACACATACGCCGCAGGGGTCAGGAAAAAGCTTTGCATCTCTCGCTTGAATACCGCACGCACAGGCCTCATGCCCCCTTTCAGATGTTTTCACCGATGGTTTGCAGAAAAATTTCTTCCAGGCTCTTTTCCTGTGCCTGCAGGCGAAGCAGCGGCGCCTGCATGGCACAGAGCAGGGTAAACAGCTCCCTTTCCGCCCCTTCTTCCGAAACGGTCAGCAGCACCTGGGTGGTGCCGGGCTCGCCACCCCGGATCACTTCCACTTTTTTGATTTTTTCCAGCGAATGAAGGGCAGGCAGCAGCGTTCCTTCTCCGCAGGCAATCACTGCCCGCAGCTTGTTTTCCCGCTTTTTCAGCTCCTCCAGCCCGCTGTCGCACAGCACCTTTCCGTGATGTAATATCATCACCCGGTCGCAAACGGACTGCACTTCGCTGAGAATATGGGAGGAGAAAATCACGGTATGCTCCCCTTGCAGGGATCTGATCAGCGCCCTCAGCTCGCTGGCCTGGCTGGGATCCAGGCCGGCAGTGGGCTCATCCAGAATGATCACATCCGGCGCACCGCACAATGCCTGTGCAATCCCTACACGCTGCCGGTACCCTTTGGACAGATTGCCTATTTTTCGGTTCAGCACATCCTGGAGCCCGGTTTTTTCCGCAATCTGCTGCACATGGCCGGCAATATGCTTCTTTTCTACTTCCTTCAGTTCGCAGGCAAAACGAAGATAGCCCCTGACCGTCATTTCATCATACAGCGGTGCCGCTTCCGGCAGGTAACCGATCATCCGCCGGGCAGCACGGGGCTCCAGCAGCACATCGTGCCCGTCGATCAGCACACGGCCTTTGGTGGCAGCAAGACACCCGGTCATGATATTCATGGCGGTGCTTTTGCCGGCACCGTTCTGCCCCAGCAAACCCAGCACCTGTCCTTTTTTCAGGGTGAAGCTCACTTCCTCCAGTGCCTGATGGGAACCGTAGCGCTTGCTGATCCCTTCAAAAATGACCATCCTGCTTTTCACCCCCGTGTTTTCCGCACTTTTTGACAGTTTATTATACCACACTTTGCCCCTTCATGCATGAACAATTTGTGAACCCTTTCCCCGGCATTCCCGCCAAAGTTTGCACTTGCGCAAAAGATGTGGTATAATACCCATGTTTCCGGCGGATATATGGGAACAAATTTTAAAGGAGTATGCATTATGTACCGCAATTCTTTTCAAATGAACGGCAACGTGAACAACCGCAGGCGCTATCGCATTGTGCTTGTGCTTTGCCTGGTATTTTTCGTTTCCACCATCGTTCTGGCTTCCGTTGTGGGCAGCAACAGCGCCTTCCGCAAGAATGCCAACCAGCAGTTCGAACAGCGCAGTATCAGCGCCATCTCCTCTGCCATTGATGAGGTAAACCGGCTTGGCGGCATGGTTTCCTCCGGTACCAGCGCAAGGCTGGCTAAGGTACGCCAGTATGTGTACCTGGCAGAGCAAATGAACAGCATTTCCATCAAGCTCTCCGGCGAAGGGGCGCGCATAGCCCCCTCCGATGCCTTCACAGCCATTTACGAAGCTCTGGATACCTACGAGGCCCAGACCCAGGCTGCCACCACATCCACCCATGATATCCGCACCCTGCTTCTTTCCCATCTCACCCAGCTGCAGTCCATCCTGATTACCCCCTGAACAGGGAAAGCAGCCACTCAATGAAAGGAAACCGGAGCTGCACCTGCCCTTCTCCCTGTGAAGCAAACTGTACGCTTTGCGGAAAGAGCACCCCCCACCAGTTTTGCCCCTGCCCCTGCCCGATGGTGATATACACCGTCCCGGCAGGGGCTGTTTTTGTATCCGGCTGCCATATTTTCTTTTCCACACGGCAATCGGGAAAAAGCACCTCCAGCCATGCCAGCCGGTCCGGATACAGAAAAAGCGCCGCATTGCGCACCAGCAGTTTTTCCCGCTGGTCATATTGGGAATCGCTGTTTGCCACTACACGCATATATTCCTCCCCGGCTGCAGCTGTGCAGCAAAACATAAATAACAAAAAAGCCGCAAAAAAACGCATCCTTTCCCCTCCTTATCAGAGGTTAGGATGCGTTTTTGATGCTGTCTTTATACAGTTTATTTTTCGTCAATCACCAAAAGGCTTACCGCACCGGGGATCTTCACCTGGGCCAGCGGTACACCGTTTTCGTTCATATAGGTTACGGTGCCGCTGTTCTGCTGCGCCAACAGGAAACCGCCGTTCATCAGCAGAAAATCCCGGGGAAATGTGCCGGGGGTGCGGATGAAGAAAGGCTTTTCCAGCCATCCGTTCTTCAGCTTTTTGAACACTGCAATGCTGTCATGGCCGCGATTGGACAGGTACACATGCCCTTCATCCTGCCGCACGGCAGCGGCGGTATTGGTAGGGCCTGCATAGCCCTCCGGCAGCGAGGACAGCGTCTGTGAGCACTGCCACTTGCCCGCTTCATATTCCCACCGGCTCATCCATCCGTCCAGTTCGCCCACCAGATAGAATGCATTCTCTCCATCAAAGCTGAGATGACGTGGCCCGGAGCCGGGCTGGCAGATCAATTCTTCCTTCAGGGTCAGCTTTCCGTCTTCCCCTGCCAGATAGATCACCACCTGATCTGCTCCCAGATCACACAGGAACAGCTCCTTCGTGCCGGGGCGGAAAGACACCTGGTGGGCATGGGTGCGCTCCTGCCGGTCCTTCTGCGGGCCCAGGGGTGCCTGATGCTCAAAAAACTGGATGCAGGGAAGAATCCTGCCCTCCTGATCCAGCGGAAACACAGCCACGGTACCGTCGGAATAATTGGCGGAATAGAGGAAGGTTTCCTCTTCGTTCAGGCACAGATGGCAATTGCCCATGCCGGGGTCATCCTGCCGGGAAACAAGCGTCAGCGCTCCATCCTCAAAGCGGTATGCTCCCGCACAGGCATTCCGGCCGTTTTCCTGGGTGGCCGATACATACAAAAGCCCGGTTTTCTTGCTTTGCTCTGCCCAGATAGGGTCTTTCAGCTGTTCATTGACAGCCACCACTTCCATGTTATCCCCTGTCAGCTTTACAACCGCCAGGCCGGGGCCGTCCATAAATGTGTTATAGCTTCCCACTGCAATCAGCATGGTGTTTCCTCCGTTCAGATCAAATCATCCGCAGATTCTTTTTGGCCAGTTTTCCTTCCTTGTTCAGGGCAATCAGCCGCTCATACCGCTCCACCGCATGCACCATCAGCTTGTCCCAGGGAACAGGAATGGTTTCCTGGGCGCAGAGGCTGATTCTTTCCAGGGTTTCCTTGTCGTCCATCACATTTTTCATTACATCGCACAGGCTTTCGGCGGTATCGTCGCACAGATACCCGTTCTGCCCATCCGTCATCACATCCGCAGCACAGCTGCCCCGCACCAGTACGCTGGGTGTACCCATGACCGCCGCTTCGCGGATCACCATGGGTGCACTGTCATACAGGGAAGGGAATGCAAATACATCTGCCCGGGCATACAGCCCATCCAGCAGCTTCATATCGGTGATATGTCCGGCAAGATGGGTGCAGGATTTGAGATCCAGCTCATAAATCTTCTCTTCGATCTCTTTCATATCCGGCCCCTGCCCTGCCAGCACCAGGTGGAATTTCCGGCCATCCCTGCGCAGAAGGGCACATGCCTCCAGCACCGTCCGGATATTCTTTTTCCAGTTCATCTGGCCCACAAACAAAATCACCGGATCACTGCCCAGCTGCCAGCGGCGGTTCACTTCTTTTACCGCAGCAGGGTCCACCGTGCGCAGCGCCACACCGTTGGGCATCACCTGGATGTCCCCCTTGTAGCCGTAGCTGCGCAGCACATCGGCCGTGGAATCTCCCACCGCCCATACTTCATCGCAGCGGTGAAAAAAGTCCACCACAAATTTGGTGCCCAATTTGGCCAGGGTTTCGGATTTGGTAGCCTTGAGAAAATCGTCATAATACTTGGAATGGAACGTGCCCACCAGCGGAATTTTCCGCTGCACAGCCAGCCGCAGCGCTTCACTGCCGGCGGTAAAAGGGCTGTGGGCATGCACAATATCCAGCGGGATCATCCGCATTCTTTTTCTGTAGTGAGGATCCATGGGCGCTTCACCCTGCTTGTACTGCTTCATGCCGGGCAGGGGCGCCGCCTTGTAATCCACAATTTCAAAGGGCAATCCGCCACGGTATCCGGTATCATACATGGGACAGCCCACCGTTACCTGATGCCCCAGCTTGCACAGCGTTTCGGCATACGCATAGGCCACCCGGCCCACACCGTCCACAATAGGCAAAAATGTATCGGAAAACTGGCCGACTCTCAGCATGCAAAAACACCTCCTATTTTATTTCATTATACTCAAAATGCAGAAAATAGCAATGTTTTCCCCCATTTGCAACAATGAAAGAACATTTTCGACAAGGTTCTGTACATTTTCAACAAAGAAAAACACAGCCCGAAGGCTGTGCTGGAAAAATATTGCTTACTTGTAGGCACCGCAGCTTTTGCAGGACGCACGGGAAGTGGGGTTTTCCTCTCCGCATATGGGGCAGCGCCATTTTGGGCCGGAAGAGGATGCTTGTCCGGGACGGCTATACTTGTCTGCGCCGCAGTTCTGGCAAGTCCCCTTGGAAACAAAGTTTTTCGTACCGCACATTGCGCATTTCCAACCGGACTCAAAGGAAGATTCTCTTTTTTCAGTGGTGACCACCGTTTTCTTTTCTCCATCCACGCTGACCGTCACAGCCGTCTGGCCACCCTTGGTGCGCATATGATGCACGTCATCCACCAGCTGGCCAAAGCCATACAGCACCCAGGTAGCCACATAGACCCCACCGGCCGTCAACAGCGCATTGATGAACGCCAATACACTGCACCAGAACCTTTCATCCGTACCGTACTTCGTCTCCAGCCACTGCCACCCTGCATCACTGATGGTTACCCATTCGCTGATCAAATTGATGGCAACATAAATCCATCCGATAATGCAAACCCACTTCATCCAATTCATGATTTTCTGTCCAATTTGATCGAACACAAAATACACCTTCCTTTTCATTTGTATTTGCCTCATTGTATTCCTTTTTTGATTCCATTGTCAATAGCGCCATCTACGCAGCGCACCACGCTTCACTTTCCTCCCTCCTTCCCCACCGCTCTCCATCGTATCCCACTTTACCATCACTTTCCCAACACTTTTAAGCATTTTTCTCCACATTGCAAACATTTTTATTGCACTTCCTTTCACGTTTTGCCACTTTTTTTCCACCTTATCCCCACTCATTCACCATTTTTTACTCTGTCCAGCCACACAGCACCACATTGCCCCGGCCATCCCCACTCAATTCCACCGGCATGCCGTCGGGAATCGCCACTTCGCCTTCACCTTTCAGCATTTTCACATACACCAGCACCCGGCCATCCTTTTCAAGGCTCAGTTCCCCGTGCGCATTCAGCAGCGCCAGATAGCCCTCCAGCCCCATATCCAGCATCTTCATCATCCTGGCATGCTGCCTGCCCACGTAGCGCAGATGTATTTCCTCACATGCCCCTTCCCTGTCCTGCACAAATCCGTATCGCCACATATTCTCCTGCAGCCATTTTCCTGTTTCGCTGCGCTGCAAAGGCTGTTTTTGTCCCATCTGCAGCACCCCTGACAGCCGGATATCCACCGCCAGTCCGCTCTGGTGATCGCTGCATCCGGCAGAGGGCACTTTGCGAAGGGCTTCTTCCCGGCTTTTTCCCACCTTCTGATACCTTTCCGCCGCTTCCCTTTGCCATGCATCCTGTTCCTGCGGGGACACATATCCTCGGATCAGGATCACCTCCTCATGCAAAGGCTGATCCAGCGCCATATCACACAGCGCATAGATCACCTCCGGCCGCAGGGCAAAATCCTCTTCCACAGGCAAAAAGCTGCCCACCATGGAACGGACGGACGTTGTCATTTCTGTTTCAATTGTCCCGGGATACTTTTCATTCACCAGCTGCAGAAAATCATTTGCTTTGGGCAGATTTTCCACCCGCACCACTTCCCTGTCCCCTCCGTTCAGCCCGGCATACACAATATAATCCCCATTCCCGGCCACTACGCACCGCTCACCGTCCGCTTTCAGCCCAGTCCCCCATTGCATCCCTCCCCAGGCCATCAGGCACATGATCAGTGCAAGACATGTCCGCATCTCCCATTCCCTCCTGTTATCGATTCTTTATACAGGTATTTTTCCATGTTTTTTCTTTTTTATTCTTTTCTTTCCAAAGGATTTATTGTATAATGAATCTAAATCTGAATTTAACAATCGGGAGGTTATTCTTCTATGAGCATTACCACCAAGCCCTTTGGCACCGATCTCATCGGCCGCAACATGACCCTCTACACCATGACCAACAAATCCGGTGCTTCCGTTTCCGTGCTGGATTTTGGTGCCACGCTGGTGTCCATCATGGTGCCCGACAAGGAAGGCAAGCTGCAGGAAGTGAACCTGGGCTTTGACTCCTATCAGGAATATGATGAAAAGCCCGGTTTCCTGGGTGCTTCCGTGGGCCGTTATGCCAACCGCATCGGCGGTGCCAAGTTCACCCTGAACGGCAAAACCTATACCCTGTTCAAAAATGACGGCGAAAACACCCTCCACGGCGGCCGCGAAGGCTTTGACAAGAAGTGGTGGAAGGGCCAGACCATGGAAAGCGAACACGAAGATGCCGTGATCTTCACCTATGTGTCCCATGACGGCGAAGAAGGCTTCCCCGGCACCATGAAGGTGCAGATCACCTACGCTTTCGACGAAAACAATGCCCTCACCATCCGCTACATGGCCCAGTGCGATCAGGACACCGTGGTGAACCTGACCAACCATTCCTACTTCAATATCTCCGCCAAGCCGGACATCAAGGGCCTGTTCGTTCAGGTGAACAGCGACTATATCACCAACGTGGATGCCGGCCTCATTCCCACCGGCGAATTGCTGCCCGTGGACGGCACCCTGTTTGATCTGCGTGAAGGTGACATCATCGGCAACCGTCTGGCCCACATGGACGAATGCCCCCTGATGAAGGCCGTTGCCGGCTATGACACCAACTTCGTCATCCGCGGCGAAGGCCTGCGTGTGGCTGCCGTGGTGAAAGATGCCGAAACCGGCCGCGTCATGACCGTCAAGACCACCGAGCCCGCCATGCAGATCTATACCGCCAACAGCATGGATAACATCGGCCATGGCGGCGCCCACTACGGCAACTATGCCGGCATCGCCCTGGAAACCCAGCATTATCCCGACAGCCCCAACCACCCCGAGTTCCCCACCACCACCCTCAAGGCCGGTGATACGTTCCAGTCCACCACCATCTACGCTTTCTCTGTGGAAAAGTAATTTCATAAAGCACAAAGGGAGGGGTTATCCCCTCCCTTTTTCAGTACAGATATCATTTGTTGACGCCTGTGTTATTTCCGGGCCATCACAGTAAATTCCCCGGGCAGATCGGCATTGGTCCAGGCCGGATGTTCGTCAAACTGCGTCACCGTAAATCCGGCGCCGATCACTGCATTGATGATCTCACTCACGGTATACAGCCGCAGATTGCATTTGGGAAACGTCTTTCTTTTTTCTTCATCATAAAATTTTGCATGGGGCATTTCCGCTTCCAACGTATCCGCGGAAAAATAGCTCATTGTGGGCCGCTGGAAATTCAATACGTCCATCACCTTGGTCAAGGGATGAAAATCGCTGCAGATCATCTTTCCGCCATTTTTCAAAAGATCGTGCATCTTCTGCATGAACACCGGCAGGTCGTGGAAATAGTGGAGAACACCGCCCTCCATAAACACCGTATCAAAGCAGCCGCCGTATTTCTCCATATCAATTTCCAGCACGTCGCATACCTGATAATCCAGCGGCACCCCGGCAGCCTGCGCCATTTCATTGGCATACCGGGCATTGTCCCCGGAAATATCAAACACGGAAACCTCCGCCCCCATCACGGCCAAAGGCACCGCCTTCTTGCCGCAGGAGCCGCAGATGTTGGCGATTCTTTTCCCTTGAAAGCCGTCAAAATACGGAGCGTATTTCCCCAGATGCGCTGCAGGATTTTGCAAAATCCGCTTTGCTCTTTCTTCAGGTCTTCCTGCCTGTTCCACCCAGAAGTCGTAGGCGTTGAATTCCCATGCGGTTTTATTCTGGCGGCTGCTGTCAATCAAAACGGATCCCTCCCGAAAAGATGATGGAGCAAAAGAATACTTCATTCATTAGCAATAGTCAAGAATTTCTTCGGCTTTGTCTGTTCTTTTTTATGCATTATACCATATTCAGCCCATAACACAAGAAAATCCTTGCTGAATTTACATTCCCGGCACCGGCAAGGGTTGACAAAGGGGCAAAGCATCCGCTATAATGACAGTAACAAACGGCAATGCATCAGAAAGGGGGCTCCATTCATGAAAAAGGGCACTATGCGAATGTTCATGCGTGCGGGCCATTCCCTGCACTGATTTGTGCTGCGCCGCTTGAAATGCATTTTGTGTTTCGCAAGGCCCGCTTCGCAAATGGTGCGTAAGCGGGCTTTTTTCATCCACTGCCTACGAAAGGAAGGACGCTTTCCGTGTCTGAACAGCCCATCATTCAAATCAAGGATTTGAAAAAAGTGTATCAGGTGCCCGGCGGTGAAGTGGTGGCCCTAAACGGCATCAATCTCACCATCGAACGGGGGCAGATCTACGGCATCATCGGCATGTCCGGCGCCGGCAAATCCACCCTCATCCGCTGCATCAACAAGCTGGATACCCCCACCGAAGGCCAGGTGCTCATCAACGGCCAGAACGTGCTGGCCATGAGCAAGGCTGACCTTCGGCAGACCCGCCGTCACATGGCCATGATCTTCCAGCAGTTTAACCTGCTCATGCAAAAGACCGTGGCCCGGAACGTGCGCTATCCCCTGGAAATCGCCGGTGTGCCCAAGAAGCAGGCCAATGAACGTGTGATGGAGCTGCTTCGCATCGTGGGGCTGGAGGAAAAGGCCAATGCCTATCCCGCTCAGCTGTCCGGCGGTCAGAAACAGCGCGTGGCCATTGCCCGTGCCCTGGCCGGTGATCCCGAAGTGCTGCTGTGCGACGAAGCCACTTCCGCGCTGGATCCCATGACCACCCAGTCCATTCTGGCTCTTCTGCAGAAAATCAATCAGGAAATGGGCATCACCGTAGTGCTCATCACCCATGAAATGGCGGTTATCCGTCAGATCTGCAACAAGGTGGCCATCCTGGACGGCGGGAAGATGGTGGAAGAGGGCAGCGTGGACGATGTGTTCATGCACACCAAATCCGCTGCCGGCCGCCGTCTGTTCGGTATTTTGCCGGAGCAGGATGAGGTACCGCCTCAGAGTGCTATCCGCATCGTGTTCGATGCCAATTCTGCCGGTCAGCCCATCATCAGCCAGCTGATCAAGGACATGGATATGGCCATCAACATCCTCTCCGCCGATATCCGCCAGCTCAACGGCAAGTCCTTCGGCCAGATGATGATCGCCCGTCCCGATGACCCGGTGGAAGTAAAAAAGATTATGGATTACCTGCGTAACGCAGGCATGACCGTAGAGGAGGTGCTGGTATCATGACATGGGATAAACTGACTCCCCTTCTGTGGTCCAGCATGCAGGAAACTTTGTATATGACCTTCTGGTCCTCCCTTATTTCCTATATCATCGGCCTGCCCCTTGGGGTGCTGCTGGTGATCACCCGCAGAAGCGGCATCCGCCCTGCCCCTACCTTCAACGCTGTGCTGGGTGTGGTGATCAATTTCCTGCGTTCCATTCCCTTCATTATCATGCTGGCGCTGCTGTTCCCTGTCACCCGCGCGGTGATCGGCACGGCCATCGGCACCAAATCCATCGTCTTCCCCCTCATCATCAGCGCTTTCCCCTATATCGCGCGTATGGTGGAAAGCAGCCTGGATGAAGTGGATCAGGGCATCATCGAAGCTGCCCAGTCCATGGGCTCCAACAACTGGCAGATCATCTGGAAAGTGCTGCTTCCCGAAGCCGTTCCTTCCCTGGTCAACGGGGCTGCCATTTCCATCACCACCATCCTGGCCTATACCGCCATGGCCTCTGCTGCCGGCGGCGGCGGTCTGGGTGCCGTGGCCATCGTAAAGGGCTTGAATGTGCGCAAGTTTGACGTGATGTACTCCGCAAGCCTTCTGCTGGTGGCCCTGGTGCAAATCATCACCGTCTTCGGCGGCCGGCTTACCCGCCGCCTGGACCATAAACACCGTTAACATTTTGAAAGGAGATACCACTATGAAAAAGATCCTCGCTCTCGTACTGGCTCTGGCGCTGTCCCTGTCCTTCACTTCCGCTTTCGCCGCTGAAAAAATCAGCGTGATCGCCACCGAAAACCCCCATGCCGAAGTGATGGAACTGATCCGTGACGATCTGGCTGCCCTGGGTTATGAACTGGAACTGACCGTCGTTTCCGACTATGTGGTGGAAAACCCCGCCACCTCCGCCGGTGACGTGATGGCCAACTTCTTCCAGCACATCCCCTACCTGGCCGGTTACAATGCCAGCGTTTCTGAAGAAGAACAGCTGCAGGCTGTGATCTTCACCCACTTCGAACCCATGGCCATCTATGCCGGCACCAAGGCTTCCCTGGAAGAAATCGCCAAGGGTGATACCATTGCCGTGCCCAATGACCCCGTGAACGAAAACCGTGCCCTGCTGCTGCTCCAGAATGCCGGCCTGATCACCCTGCCCGAAGGCACCACCCTGGAAAGCACCTGCACTCCCCTGGACATCGTGGAAAATCCCTATGAACTGAACATCGTGGAACTGAATGCAGAACTGATCCCCGGTGCCCGCGCTGACGTGGCCTATGCCGTCATCAACGGCAACAATGCCACCCTGGTGGAACTGATCCCCAACGTGGATGGCCTGTACGTGGAAGCTGCTGACAGCGAAGCTGCCAAGGCTTATGTGAACATCGTGGTTGTGAAGCCCGAAAATGCCGAAGCCGAATGGGTCAAGGCCCTGGAACAGGTGATCTACACTCAGGAAGTGTATGACCTGATCGTCAATGCCGGTTTCGCCCCCACCTTCACTGTGCCCGCCGCTGAAGAAGCTGCCGCCGAATAATCCAAAGCAAAAAAACTGCCCTGCTTTCCAATCGGAGAGCAGGGCTTTTTCTTATTCTTTTTCAGGCGGTGCACAATAGGCGCAGGGTGTGAGTTTCTGATAGGCTTCGGTGAACAGATCTGCAAAGGTGATCCGGGTCAGGGGCCATTTATCCTTGTTGACGCCGTAGCAGGTTTCCTGGCTGTGGTAATTCTTTCCGCCGGATTCGTTGTAGAAAACCGGAGTTTCCATGGGCGTTTGGGGAACAGTTCTGCCTTCCCAGTCTTCCCAGATAACGATCTTTGTGTTCTTCTTGTAATGGTTCCAGATCCAGGTCATATTCACCCCTTCCGGGGTACGCTTTCTTTGCACCCGGATACAGCCGTGGCTGGCACGCTGGCCCAGCAGCTTTTCAAAGGATTCGTAGTTTTTCCTGTCTCCGGAGCCGGTATGGGGCACGGTATGAATGAGATCACCGAAATTGAATCGGATCCCCTTTTCACAGGTCAGGTTGTCGCTTTTGAAATCCCCCACCGCACTGACAAACAGAAATTCACCGCTTCGGGTTTCGTTATAGGGCTGCTTTTCATTGGGAAGGCCTGTGGAAATTTTCAGGGTACTGAATAATTTCCCTTCCACAAACACATACAGCCGCTGGGTCAGCTTGTCTACGATCAGGCCCATATATTCATGGGGCACCACCGTCTTCAGCTTCTCTGTCTCCACATACCCCTGCACCAATGCGTTCCACTTTTCCGTCTTGCTGTCGTGGAAGGAGCTGGAATAGCATTCCACCTTGCTCCAGCCGTTGTCCAGTGTTTCCAGTACATGTACGCTCTGGCTATCGCAGGTGATTTCCCCCACCGCTTCTGCCTTCTTATCCGGCTCCGCACGCAGCATGTACTGGCTTTTCTGATTTCCGTCAAGCACCATCACCGGGCTTTGCAGCATCTGCCACATGCGCTCCTCATCCGAAACATTCATCTCCGTGGTCCAGAAACAGTTTTCATGGCTGCAGGCCGCACTTTGTGAAGGTGTAAACACGCCTTCCCCCAGCCCGCATACCGGCAGCATACAAAGCACCAGCAGTATCACAATCAATCTCTTCATTCGTTTCTCCTTATATACAGCATAGCAATCATACGAAGCAGGGGCTTTCGCAGCCCCTGTACCCCGCGGCAGGGGAATTTCCCCTGCACCCATCCTGCGCTTGGCAAAGTGATCTTCCAAACAATATCCGCAAGAACCTAAAGGATCGACAATTGCTTTACAGCGGGCACTGAAAAACAAAAAACAGCGGTGGGGAAAGCCATTTTCCCATCGCTTGTTTTTTGTTTTCCCGGATGCCACAGCATCCATCTGGCGGCAGAATGCCGCCGTGCCCGTGGGCAACGATCCTTATGGCAATTCTCAAAAAGCATCAGGAAACCGTCTGTTCATCCAGCCGAAAAATATCCGCAGTTGGGTTCAGGGGCAACGCCCCTCATATTCCCCTGTTCTTCTGTATTTATCAGCCCAGTTTTCCGCCTTTTACACCGCCCAGCTTGCTGCCCTTGGCACCGCCAAAGGACACACCGGACAGAATATCAGAGGTAAAGGCAAAATTGTTCTTATGCTTTTCCTCGTGTGCCTTCATGGCGCACTTCACCATTTCATCGATCAGCTGGGGATACTTCAGCCCTGTTTCTGCCCACAGATAGAAGGCCAGGCTGCCGGGGATGGTGTTGATTTCGGTGATATAATACCGGTCGCTGTGGCGGTCCAGCATATAGTCGATGCGCACAACGCCCTTGCAATCCATATCCGTGAAAATGCGGCAGGACAGCTGCTGCAAATCTTTGGTCAGCTCATCGCCGATGGGGGCAGGTACAATGCGCTTGAGACTGGCCATGCCCTTGCTGCCGGTACCGGCCAGGTATTTTTCAGAGAAATCCAGGAACGCAGAGCCGGTGTTGGGCATTTCCAGCACGCTGGCCTTCACATCCCCGTCATAGCCCAGCACGGAGCAGTTCACTTCGATGGGCATATCCAGCCCTTCTTCCACCAGCACCCGCCGGTCATAGGAGAAGGCCAGTTCCAGTGCGTCTTCCAGTTCCTTGCGGTCTGAGGCACGGCTGACTCCGATGGAAGAGCCAAGATAGGCAGGCTTGGTGAACACAGGGTAAGGCAGCGCCTTTTCCACAATGTCCATCACAGCATTCTTATCCTTTTCCCACTGGGAACGGGTCACCGCCACATCGGGCAGAATGGGATAGCCCATGCCCCGGAAGAAACGCTTCATGGTGATCTTATCCATGCCCACGGCAGAGGCGGTAATGCCGCTGGAAGTGTAGGGAATATCCGCCAATTCCAACATGCCCTGCACGGAGCCGTCTTCCCCGTGCATGCCATGCAGCACCGGGATCACCGCATCCAGCCTGGCCACCACTTCTTCCTTACCGCCGCCGAACAGCCCCTTGGGAGGCACAAAGCGGATCAGGGCACCGCTGCCGGCCGTCATATCCAGCCGCACGGGAATGATACCCTTTTTGAAAGGATCAAAGGGGGTGTAGGTTTTCATATCCAGCAACGCGCTGCCGGTAAACCATTCGCCCTTCTGGCTCACATAAATCGGGATCACGTCATACTTTTCGGGATCCGCATTTTTCATCAGCTGCACAGCGCTGATGATGGATACTTCGTGTTCACAGGTGCGGCTGCCGTAAATGACACCCAACTGAATTTTGCTCATTTTTCTTCTCCCCTCAGCCCTCGCTGTAATGGTCGGGCAGGTCGTTTTCATACATCACCACATCGCCTGCCTTCAGCATGGTCTGGTTCAGGCGAATGGCCTCATCCAACGAGGAAACCACATGGATATTCTCTGCCTTGAAGCCTTTTTCCTGCAAGCCCTTCACAATGGGCGCCGTATGCTTTTTGCCCACCAGCACCGCAATATCCACACAATCGGCCATGTAGGCACCAAATTCTTCGTTGTATTTTTCTTCTTCCGCACCCAGTTCCACCATACCGGGGGTCACGATAATACGCCGTCCCGGGAAGGCCTTCAATACGTCCAATGCCTTTTTGGCGGACCGGGGGTTGGTGTTGAATGCATCGTCGATGACCGTCACACCGCCGGCGGATTTGAGCAGCTGCAAACGGTGCTCCACCGGCTGCAGGGCAGCAATCCCTCTTGCGATCTGGGCAGCGGTCAGCTTCAGGTGACGGGCAACCGCCGCAGCGGTCAGGATGTTGAGGATATTGTGTTCACCCAGCATCCGGGTTTCACAGGGGATCTTTTCCCCATCCTTGAAGCACAGCATGAAGGAAGAACCGGTGGCAGATACCTGCACATCCTCCGCCCATACTTCCGTTCCTGCCCTGCCCACCAGGCACTTGGGCTTTTCCGTCTTTTCGTACAGGCGGGTCACAATATCCCCGTCGTCCGCGAACACCGCAAAGCCATCCTCAGGCAGCGCCTCGATCAGCTCGTACTTGGTTTTTTCAATGCGTTCAATGGTGCGGAAGGTGTCCAGATGCTGGGGCCCCACCGCCGTCAGAATGCCGATCTGAGGATGCACCAGGCTGGAAAGCTCCTTGATTTCCCCCACATGCCGGGCGCCCATTTCGCCGATAAACACCTGATGAGAGGGCTGCAGCCGCTCACGCACGATACGGGTGACCCCCATGGGGGTATTGAAAGAAGCAGGGGTGCACAGCACATTGTATTTCTGGGAAAGAATGGTGTTCAGCACAAACTTGGTACTGGTTTTTCCATAGCTGCCGGTAATGCCGATGCGGATCAGCCCCTTGTTTTCCAGCAGCTTTTTCTGTGCGCTGCGGAAATACAGGCGGAAAATCGTCTTTTCAATGGGCAGGGCCAGCACAGCGGACAGCGCCACCACCAAAGGCAGCAGCAGGGGGTAGATAAAATAGAGGATCAGCAGCGGCAAATTCATGGGCAGCAAGCCGATCAAAAGCCCCAGCCCGATCACCGCAATCAGGTGCACGCCATACAGCCGCTTTACCCGTGCCGTCACCACAAAGGGCTTTTTGGCCGGGGCATTTTTCCCCTGGCGGCGCAGCAGAACCCCTGCGGCAACCACAGCCAGGAAAGAAACGGCAGCATAAATGATCCGCTTGGTTTCCGGATCCTCGGTGAGGATGTTGGTGGTCTGATAAATAAAATACGTGGATGCCAGATATGCTGCCATATGTACCACCGTCAGCAGCAGCAAAGGCAGAATCACCTTTTTCTTCTGGCGCCACAGCGTGCGGAAATATCCCTGGAACTGATAGCTTTCCAGCTGGAAATAGTGCATCAGCAGCCGGGACACAAACAGCATGGCCACCGGGGCTTGCAGAGCCAGCAAAATTTTCTCAATCATCTCTGTACTGGGCTTCCTTTCTTACAAAAATGCCCGAACGATCTTCACAAACCGGGGCCACTGACGAAGGTAGGCAAAATGATCGTCATTTTCAAACACCACAAGCCCCGCATCCTGCATTTCCTTTTCCATCTTCTGCCCCATCCACAAAGGGGTATCCTGATCCTTTTCACCAAAGACCAGCACCGTGGAAGCGGAAATTTTCGGCAGCAGCGCACCAAGGTCCTCGCTGATCACCTTCACAAAGGTTTTGCGCATTTCTTCATCCAGCGCATTGTAATCGGCGGAGCCGTACTTTTTACGCAGCTTTTCCAGCGCACCCTCTGCCATCTTGCCAAACAGCGGCAATTTCTGCATTTTCTGCAGTGCTTCTTTTTTCTTGCGGAACGCATCGCTCCGCTTTTTCTGTTCTTCCGTCTGCGGCTTCTTCAGGCCTGCACATCCTGTCAGCACCATTTTTTCCACCTTTTCGGGATGGTCCGCCGCCAGATGCAGGCTCACCCTTCCGCCAAAGGAATGGGCAATGATGCTGGTTTTTTCCATGTTCAGCTGCCGCATCACATCCAGCACGCATTCCATATAATCCGAAACACCCCAGGGCATGGGCGGCCTGCCGCTTTTGCCATGACCGGGAAAATCGATCACCGTCAGCCGATAGGTATCCTCAAGATCGGCGATGATGGGCCTGAAATGCTCCGTGGTACAGCCCCAGCCGTGCAAAAGCAGCACGTCCTTCCCTTTTCCACACTGCTCACAGTACACCTGTGCGCCGTTTGCGGTGAGCATCATGGCACTTCATCTCCCTTCGTGGCATGTTCAGCCATTGTTAGTATATGTGTTTTCTTTTGCCGCATGCACTGTTTCACACGCGCCAGATGTACCGGCATTTCCATGCAGCGCCGGCGCAGATGCCCCTAAACCTTTCCGGCACAGGCACAATGCTTTCCAGGATGCACCCAAGCCTTTCCGCCGTTTTTCTGGAGGGCATGTTATCCACATTGGTGGTGATCACCGCCGAATGGATCCCCAGCCTTTTCATCAGCGGAACGATCATCCGGCAGCTTCTTTCCGCCAGATGCTGTCCCCTGTATTCCGGCTCCACCCGGTATCCGATATGGCCCAGGTAATACAGCCCGGGGCTTTCCCCCAGTCTCAGGCTCACATAGCCCATATAGTGCCGGGTTCTGGCCTTATACATATAGAAGGTGAAGCCATCCACAATGCCGCATACCGCATCGGATACATCCTCATTGGAAAGCACCAGGTCCACTTCACCGTCTGTGAACATTGCTTTTTTGGAAAACCAACGCATCCGTTTGTTCTTCCTTTATCTTATTTCAGAACAGGGCTTCCACAAATTCCTTGGCATCAAAGGCCTGCAGATCGTCGATCCCTTCGCCAACACCGATGTACCATACCGGTACATTCAGTTCCCGGCGAATGGCAATGGCCACACCGCCCTTGGCAGTGCCGTCCAGCTTGGTGATCACGATACCGCCGATATCGGCCGCTTCTTTGAACTGCTTGGCCTGCTGAATGCCGTTCTGACCGGTGGTGGCATCCAATACCAGCATGCAGCGCACATTGGCTTCGGGGTATTCCCTGTCAATGATGCGGCGCATTTTGGATAGCTCATCCATCAGGTTCTTTTTGTTGTGCAGACGTCCGGCGGTATCCACGATGAGCAGGTCCGTCTTTCTGGCCTTGGCAGCCTGCACAGCATCAAATACCACAGCAGCAGGGTCGCCGCCCTCCTGATGGCGGATGATCGGCACATTGGCCCGCTCTGCCCACACGGCCAGCTGTTCGTCTGCAGCGGCACGGAAGGTGTCCGCAGCGGCCAGCATCACGCTCCGGCCGATTTCCTGGAAACGCAGGGCCATTTTGCCGATGGTGGTGGTTTTGCCAACACCGTTGACCCCCACCACAAACATCACCATGGGCCACTTCAGCGGAGGCCGGGGAATATTCATTTCTTCCACCAGGATCTGCTTGAAAATGTCCTTAGCGGTATCGGCATCCTTCACGCCCCGCTTTTCCACTTCCTGCTGCAGCTTTTCAATGATTTCGGTGGTAGCGGTCACACCCACATCCGCCAGGATCAGGATGTCCGTCAGTTCATCGTAAAAATCTTCGTCGATCTGGCGGGTGTTCTTTACCAGTTCGTCTACTTTATTGGTCAGCCCGCCCCTGGTCTTGGTCAGGCCCTGTTTCAGTCTCTGGAAAAAACCCATAACGGTCCATCTCCTTTATTCATAATCCTGCAGGTTCACCGACACCATGCCGGAAATACCCCTCTCCTGCATGGCCACACCGTACAGCGAGTCGCACCGCTCCATGGTGCCCTTGCGGTGGGTAACCACCACGAACTGGGTGGTTTTGGCATATTCCGCCAGATAATCGGCAAAATAACCGATGTTGGCCTCGTCCAGGGCCGCTTCCACTTCGTCCAGCACGCAGAAGGGCGTGGGCTTCAGCTTCAGCATGGCAAAAATGATGGCAATGGCCGTCAGGGCACGTTCGCCGCCGGACAGAAGGCTGAGCAGCTGCAGCTTCTTTCCCGGAGGCTGTGCCACGATTTCGATGCCGCAGTTGAGCGCATCGTCCGGGTTGGTCAGCTTCAGTTCCGCCTGACCGCCGCCAAACAGCCGTGCAAAGGTTTCCTTGAAGTATTCGCCCATCTTGGCAAATTCCACCACAAACTGCTTTTCCATCTGGTTCAAAAGCCGCTCGATCAATTGCTGCAGATCCTGCTGGGCTTTATCCAGATCCTGCTGCTGGGTGGTCATTTCGTCAAAGCGGGCCTTCACTTGCGCATATTCTTCAATGGCATTGACGTTCACCGTGCCCATGGCCCGGATACGGCCGCGGAGGGAAGCCGCTTCCCTTTCACCGTTTGTCAGTTCAAAGGGTGTTTCGCTCCTCAATTCCTCCGCCATGGCGTAGGTCAGCTCATAGCTGTTGAAGATATGATCCGTCATCACCCGCAGATCGTTTTCCGCACGGTCATGGGACAGTTCTGCCTTATGCAGCTTCTGGCTGTCTTCGTCGTAGGTTTTATGCAACTCTTCCGACAGGTTCACCAGTGCACGTTCCTGCCCCACCTTTTCCTGCCGCTGCCCCTCCAGCACATCCACCTGCTTCTGGCGCAGGGAAAGGGCACTCTCCAGATCCTGGCAAGCCTTTTCCTGTTCCTGAGAAAGGATGGTCATTTCCTGCAGCAGCTGTTCCTTTTCCCGGATCTCCGCATCCAGCTTTTCCAGGGATACAGCCATGGAGGCAAGCTCCTGGTCCTGCCGTGCCTTGTCCCGGCGCAGGGTATCCAGGGCATGGGAAAGCTCCGCAAATTTCAGGCGCAGTGCGGAAACCAATTCACGCTGCCGCTCCGCTTCCTCGCGGGCCTCCACCAGCGCTTTTTGCAGCACTTCCGTCTTTTCGTCCATGGCTTCCCGGTCCACCGCTTCGTTTTCCGTCTGGGCCAGCACGGTCTGCAAATCCCGCTCAATTTCTTCAATGCCCTCGCTCAGCTGATCCCGGGCAGCCAAAGTGCGCTCCAGCGCCTGGGAAGCAGCGTTCAGTTCCGCCTTGGCATTGAACACACGTTCCTGCTCACGGGCCACACCGATTTCTTCCTGGTGCACCCGTTCCATGGCTTCGTTGCGCAGGCGCTTGAGTTCTTCTCTTTCCGCCTGCATGCCGGTCAATTCATCCCGGAGGGACACCAGCGTCTTTTTCTGTTCCTCCAGCGTTTTTTTCAGGTCATTGATCTCACGCTCACGGCCCAGCAGGCTCACCGCGCTCTTTTGTGCCGTACCGCCGGTCATAGAGCCGCCGGAGTGCATTACATCGCCGGAAAGCGTCACCAGCCGGAAGGCATGATGCCCCGCCCGCATGATGGGAATACCGCTGTCCAGGTCCCTGGCGATCACCGTACGGCCCAGCAGGTTTTCCATCACGCCCCGGTATTTGGGGTCAAAGGAAATCAGCTCGCTGGCCACACCGATGCAGCCGGGCATGGAAAGCAGCTTCCGCTCTTCATTATTCAGCACCCGGCCCTTCACGCTGGTCATGGGCAGGAACGTAGCCCTGCCCAACCGGTTGTTGCGCAGATAATCGATCAGCCCTTTGGCTGCGTTTTCATCTTCAGTCACAATGTTCTGCAGCGCACCGCCCAGCACCATATCAATGGCAGTTTCCAGCTCCTGCGGCACCTGCATCAGCCTGGCCACCACACCGTGCACCCGGGGATTGCCCTGGGCATAGGAAAGGGCCTTGCGCACCGCCTGGTTGTACCCTTCCATTTCCCGGCTCATTTCATCCATCAGCTTCAGCCGGCTGATATTGGCCTGATATTGCAAGTTCAGGTTCTGTGCCTTTTCGGCTTTTTCCTGGGTTTCCTGGGTAAGGGCACGCAGATTGCCTTCGCACTGGGCTGCGTCATCTTTCAATGCCTGCAGCCCTTCATTCACCTGCGCCGCCTGCTTTTCCGCAGCACGCAGCTGATTAACGGCATCCTTTTGCTTTTCTTCGTTTTCGGCAATGGTGGTTTTGATTTCCTCCAGCCGCTTTTTCATCTGGGCACAGATGGCCTGCTGCCGTGCCTGTTGGTTCCGGGCATCGGACAGACGGTTTACCGCCAGCAGAATGTTCTGCTTGTGCTCATCCAGCTCATCTTCCCTTTCCTGGGCCTTTTCCAAATAAGCATCCAGCTTCTGCTGTTCCTTTTCCATTTCCTGCTGAGCCTGGGACAGGGCCTGGTCGTTTTCCCTTGTATCCGCTTCCCCCTGCTCAAACAGGCGCAGCAAATTGGCCCGCCGCTCCCGGGTATTTTCCTGTTCGCGCCGCAGCCGTGCCAGATTTTCGGTAAGGGAAGTAATCTGCCCGTCCGTTCTTTCTTTTTCCACCCGGGCTTCATGCAATTTTTCGTTGCAGGCAAGATGCTCTTCACGGGCGGAGGCCAGCTCCGCTTCCACCAGCGCAATGGCTTCGGCCAGCTTTTCACGCTCTGCCGCGCTTTCGTTCAGCCGGGCTTCATGGTGCAGAAGAATATCCCGCAGCCCTTCCAGTGTCTGTTCCAGGGCAGCGATCTTTTCCTTCACCTTGTCATGACGGATGAGGAAGATGTTGATTTCCAGTTCCTTCAGCCGCTGGGCCAGTTCGATGTATTCACGGGCCGTTTCCGCCTGCTTTTCCAGCGGCCCCACACGGCCTTCCAGCTCGGCCAGAATATCGTTGACACGGGCCAGGTTTTCCCGGGTTCTGCCCAGCTTGCGTTCCGCTTCTTCCTTGCGCACACGGAACGTCATCACACCGGCCGCTTCTTCGAATACCTGGCGCCGGTCTTCACTCTTGACGGACAGAATTTCGTCAATGCGCCCCTGACCGATCAGGGAATAGCCTTCCCTGCCGATACCGGTATCCCGGAACAGTTCCAGAATATCACGCAGACGGCATGCGGTTTTGTTCAGGTAATATTCACTGTCGCCGTTTCGGTATACACGCCGTGTGACCATTACCTCAGCAAAATTGCTTTTCAGTGCACCGTCTTCATTATCGAACACCAAAGAAACCTCGCAGAAGGAGGCCTGCTTTCTCTTTGCCGTACCGTTGAAAATGATGTCTTCCATTTTGGTGCCGCGCAGCACCCTGGCGCTTTGTTCACCCAGCACCCAGCGCATGGCATCGCCGATGTTGCTCTTACCGGAGCCGTTGGGCCCCACAATGCCGGTGATGCCTTCGTGGAAGACGATCTCTGTTCTGTCCGCAAAGGACTTGAACCCGTGTATCTCCAGCTTTTTCAGCCGCATTTATGCCTTATCCCCCAAGTTTTTGATCTTTTCAAGTGCTGCCATGGCCGCATTCTGCTCTGCCCGTTTTTTGCTGGTGCCGGTGCCGGTGGCAATTTCATTGCCCTCCAGCCTGACCGATACCGTAAACACCCGCTCGTGGGGCAGCCCTTCTTCCCCTACCACCAGGTAATCGGGCAGCGGCCGTTTCCTCCCCTGCAGGTATTCCTGCAAAGCGGATTTTGCGTCCATTTCATCTTTTTCGGTGCAATCGCCGATAAAGCGCATCACCATATTCCGGGCAGGCTCCATTCCGCCGTCCAGATATACGGCTGCCAGAACTGCCTCAAAAGCATCGCACAGAACGGAGGGGTTTTCCCTGCCGCCGCCTGCCGCACAGCCCCGGTCCATCAGAAGGTATTCGCCCAGCTTCATGCCTCTGGCAGCCTCAGCCAGCTTTCCTTCCCTCACCAGCTTCTGCCGCAGTCTGGTCATGGCCCCTTCCTGCATTTCGGGATGCATTTCGTATATCTTTTCGCTGACGCACATTTCCAGCACCGCATCCCCCAGGAACTCCATCCGCTGATTATGCCTGCCGCCCATGGAAGGGTGGGTCAGGGCTGTGATGAGGTGCTGACGGTTTAGGAAGCGGTAATTCAGGGTTGCTTCCAGATTGGAAAGATCATTCATCGTTTTTTCCTCGTGTGATCCGCCCCGGAGCCTTGGACAGCCCCGGAGCGGATGCAAATTATGTTACTGATGATCTTCGATGTACTTGACCACATCACCCACGGTCTTGAGGGTATTGATGGCGGTATCGTCCACCATCATGTCAAAAGCATCTTCCAGGTCCATGATCAGCACCATCACGTTGGCGCTGTCAGCCTTCAGGTCTTCCACCAGCCGCTTATCGGCGGTCACTTCG
>JAFWYZ010000184.1 GCA_017517465.1 Clostridia bacterium
AACTTGGTGTTCTGGTTCCCCAGACCAACAAGTAAAACTCATTCCAGAATTAACTGTCGTTCTTTCCTCTTTACTCTGTATCGTTTTCAAGGTTCGCTGCTCGCTCTCTTCCCGGCCGTTTGGGGCCGTTCCGCAGCGCGCTTGATTATAATATCACCTCCCTTTTCAAATGTCAACCCCCTTTTTTGAAATTTTTTTGAGTTTTTTGAATCTTTTTTGGAGAAAACACTCGAAAACAACAACATTGTGTGTCATGGTCAGTCTATATTCCCCACATGCTGTGGAAAATTTCTTTTAAAATTTTTCAAGAAAAAACCGGCCTTTTCCAAAGCGGAAAAAAGCCGGACAGAATATACATTCTTTCATGAATAAGCGGTTCACAGCGCAATTTTCAGGATAGCCGTGGCAATGATGAAGTAGATGGTCAGGGAGGTGGCATCCACCAGGGTAGTGATCAGGGGGCTGGCCATCAGGGCAGGGTCAAAACCCACTTTCCGGGCAAGCAGAGGCAGCGTACAGCCAAGGGCCTTGGCAATGAGCACCGTGGCATACAGGGCCAGCGCAACCACAAACGCTTCTGCCGGCGCTGCGCCGTAGATGAAGGTGACCAGCAGGAACGTGAACACAGCCAGCACTGCACCCACCATGGCACCCACCCGGAATTCCTTCCACAGGGCACGGAAGAGATCCCTGAATTCGATTTCACCCAGTGCAATACCGCGGATGATCAGGGTAGAAGCCTGGGAACCGCAGTTACCGCCGGTGTTCATCAGCATGGGGATACAGGAGGTAAGCACGATGGAGGTGGCCAGCACATCCTCGAAGGACTTGATGATCATACCGGTGAACAGGGCCACGGCGGCCATGATCAGCAGCCAGGGAATACGGTTCAGCGCCAAACGGAAAGGAGAGGTTTTCAGGTATTCTTCTTCAGAAGGCATCAAACCGGCCATCTTTTCGAAGTCCTCGGTGTTCTCTTCTTCAATAACGTCCATGACATCGTCGGCGGTGATGATACCCACCAGCCGGTTTTCCTTATCCACAACGGGCAGGGCCATCACGTCATAGCGACGCACGGTATCGGCCACCTTTTCCTGGTCATCGGTGGTATAGACGCTGATGGGGTTGGTGGTCATCATATCGGAAAGGACAGCGTCTTCATCCGCCAGAATCATCCGGCGCAGGGCCAGGGTACCCAGCAGACGGCGTTCTTTATCAATAATATAGAGGGTATAGATGGTTTCCTTGTCCAGGCCCACTTTCTTGATGATGTTCATGGCATCCCGGACGGTATCCCCTTCATGGAATTCCAGATATTCGATGGTCATGATGGAACCGGCGGAATATTCCGGATAGCGGAGGAACTGGTTGATTAGATTCCGCTTTTCCACGGGCGCAGACTGCAGCACACGTTTGACCACGCTGGCAGGCAGTTCTTCCAGAAAGTCCACAGCATCATCCAGGAACATGTCATCGATCAATGCGCAGATTTCCTGATCGCCGATGGATTCGATAAGGAGCTGTTTCTGTTCCGGCTCCATATAGGTGAAAACGTCCGAAGAAATATCCTTGGGCAAAATACGGAATACATGGAGCAGCTTATCTCTTTCCAGCGTTTCCATGTATTGGGCAATATCCACCACGTTCAGCATCATCATCGCGCCGCGGATTTCGCTGTGCTTGCCATTGGCCAGCAGAGCATCCAGACGATTCTTGATAGCTTCCCATTCCATGGGACTCACTTCCTTCCCTTTTTATTCTGTGCAAACAAATATGACCGCAAAACAATTCAGATTCCTTCCGACAACACACAAAAAAGCCCTTTCAGCTTTTCTTCAGCAGACGGACCTGAAAAAATACGACGTATTTGATGCAGTTCAGGGAAACGAGCCCTTTTTATACCCGGCGCCATGCAAACAGACGCCCAAAGCACGATCGGGGCACAGTTTCACAGGCCTGACATCTTTCGCCGTCGTCCATTGCATGTCACCTCCCTTTTTTTATCTGGTTTCAGTATACGCTCCCAAAAAAAGCCTGTCAATGCAGAGAACAGAGAAAAACTGAATTTAATATTTTTGCAACAAAAAGCGGCCTGCTGATCAGCAGACCGCCTTGAAAATGTTCAATTAGCTGAGGACAGCCTTGACGTTGACGGTGTCACCGTTGGCGGGAACAACCTGGCCTTCGAAGGGCTGGCCGTTCACTTCCAGGGTCACCTTCTTCACTTCGCCGCCGGCGTTGTTCACGATTTCCACGTTGTAGGTGGTGCCGCGGAACACACGCTTGATATCCACATGTTCGATGCTGCCGGGCAGGCAGGGATCGATCAGCAGGCCGTCATAATCGGGCTTGATGCCCAGGATGGCCTGGGAGATGGCATGGAAGGTCCAGGCGGCGGTACCGGTGAGCCAGGAGTTCTTGGCCTGGCCGGAGCGGGGCGCATAGGGGCCGGCCACCATCTGGCTGTACACATAGGGCTCGGTGAGGTGCAGTTCCTGATCCTCGATATAGGCAGGAGCGGTGCGGCAGTAGATGTCGAAGGCTTCGTTGCCATGACCCAGCACGGTGTTGGCGATCACGCACCAGGGATTGTTATGGCAGAAGATACCGCCGTTTTCCTTGTATCCGGGAGGATAGGAGCTGATTTCACCCAGTTCTTCATGATAACGGGTGTAGGGAGGCGTAAGAATGGCAATACCATGCTTGGAAAGCAGGTGCTTATGCACGCTGTCCATGGCCTTCTGGGCATAGCCTTCCTTCACACCGATGCCGGCCATGACACAGAAGCCCTGGGGCTCGATGAAGATCTTGCCTTCTTCGCATTCGTTGCTGCCCACCTTCTTGGAGAAGGCATCATAGGCACGCAGGAACCATTCGCCGTCCCAGCCGTCCTTGAGCACGGCCTGTTCCATATCGGCCTTGGCCTTGGCGGCGATTTCCGCTTCTTCAGCATGGCCGGCCAGTTCGGAAAGCTTGGCATAGTCATCGCTGACGGCCACAAACATACCGGCAATGAACACGGATTCGGCAACACCGGAGTCGTAGTTCTGCACGGTCTGGAAGCTTTCACCGGGTTCCAGGGAGAAGCAGTTCAGGTTCAGGCAGTCGTTCCAGTCGGCACGGCCGATGAGGGGCAGCTTGTGGGGGCCCAGATGTTCCATGGTGAAATGATAGGAACGGCGCAGATGCTCATACAGGGGAGCAGCCAGGCTGTCATCATTGTCAAAGGCCACCATTTCGCTGAGGATGCTCACGTCGCCGGATTCCTTGATGTAGGCAGCGGTACCGAAGATGAGCCAGAGGGGGTCATCGTTGAAGCCGGAGCCGATGTCGGAATTGCCGCGCTTGGTGAGGGGCTGATACTGATGGTAGGCGCTGCCGTCGGGCTTCTGGGTGGCAGCGATGTCCAGGATGCGCTGGCGGGCACGGTCGGGAATGAGGTGGACAAAGCCCATCAGGTCCTGAGAGGAATCGCGGAAGCCCATGCCGCGGCCGATGCCGCTTTCGAAATAGGAAGCGGAGCGGCTCATGCAGAAGGTGACCATGCACTGGTACTGGTTCCAGATGTTCACCATGCGGTCCATCTTTTCATCGGTGGACTTGACCTGATAGGTGGACAAGAGGCCGTTCCAGTATTCCTTCAGCGTGGCCAGAGCAGCGTCAAACTGTTCGTCGGTTTCGTACTTTTTCAGCAGAGCATAGGCGGGGGCCTTGTTGATCACGTTGGGGGCGATGAACTTTTCTTCCCGCTTGTTTTCGCAATAGCCCAGCACGAAGATCATGCTCACCTTTTCGCCGGCCTTGAGGGTGTACTTCATGAAGTGGCTGCCGATGGGGGCCCAGCCGCTGGCCATTTCGTTCATGGCGGTGTCTTCCTTCACCAGCTTGGGCATCTGCAGATCGCCCCAGGGGCCCAGGAAAGTGGTGCGGTCGGTATCAAAGCCGGTGAGGGGCTGGTTCACAGCGTACACGGCAAAATGATTGCGGCGTTCACGGTATTCAGTCTTATGGTAGATGGCGCTGCCTTCCACTTCCACTTCACCGGTAGAGTAGTTGCGCTGGAAGTTGGTGGAGTCATCCTGAGCATTCCACAGGCAGAATTCGATGAAGGAATGCACAGAAACCTGCTTTTCTTCGCTGCTTTCATTTTCCAGCACCAGGCGGGTGACCAGGGCATTTTCCCCGCGGGGCACGAAAGCGGTTTCTTCCGCCTTCAGGCCGCAAAGAGAGGAGGTGATGCGGGTGTAGCCCAGACCGTGGGCGCATTCGTACTTGTCCAGCTTGGTCTGCATGGGCATCCAGCCGGGAGCCCAGATGTTTTCACCGTCTTTAATGAAGAAATACTGGCCGCCCAGGTCGCTGGGGATGTTGTTGTAGCGATAGCGGGTGAGGCGCAGCAGGCGGGCATCCTTATAGAAGGTATAGCCGCCGGAGGTGTTGCTCATCAGGGTGAAGAAATTTTCGCTGCCCAGATAGTTGATCCAGGGGCTGGGGGTGTCCGGCCGGGTGATGATAAACTCGCGGCGAGCATCATCGAAATAACCGTAGCTCATGTTTGGGTTCCTCCTCATTTATGATATGCTTTTATAGCAAAAATTGCCGTCTTGTCTATTATATACCATTTTTGTCACGATGACAATTCTTTTCTTGCGCCGAATGCAAGGAAAAGGTGACAGATGTTGTATTTTCGTGGTATAATTCAATAAAGACGCTTTGCGGAAAGGAGAATCCCATGGATCAGGTTCTTTTGCAGAAATCCGTTCTGTTTCAGGGGCTGAATGAAGATGAAATGCAAAAAGCCCTGCTCTTTTTTGATGCAAAGGAAAGTGCCTATGAAAAGGGAGAAACGGTGAAAGCCCTGCTTTCCCCCTTCACCCGGTTCGGCCTGGTGCTCACAGGCCGGGTGCACGTTTACACCAACGACCTTTCCGGCAATCAGATGATGATGGCCCATGTGGAAAAAGGCGGTATGTTCGGCGAATCGCTGAGCTTCCTGGAAAAGGAAGAGGCCGTTTATGCCATTGCCGCTTCCCCCTGCCGCATTCTGTGGCTGCACCCGGACAACGTACGGAAAATGCAGCCCCAATCCCCGCTGGAGCATGCACTGATCCACCGGTTCATCACCAACCTCTGCACCCGGGCCCTGCAGATGAATGACCGCATCCAGATCCTGTCCCGGCGCACACTGGAGGAAAAGCTGACTGCCCTTTTTTCCCTTTATCAGAAGCGCCAGGGCATGCAGTTCACCCTCCCCTTCTCCCGTACCGAGCTGGCCGTCTACCTGGGGGCCAACCGCAGCGCCGTTTCCCGTATCCTGAGCCAGATGCAGAAAAAAGGGCTGCTTTCCATGGACGGGCGCCGCTTCACCCTGCACCAACGGCTGGAAGAATGAAATATTTTCCGAATGTGTTGCATTTGCAACACATTCTTCTGTGTTCTGACCGTATAATAAAACCGGCTGAAGAACAGCCGGAAAGAGGAACAATGTTATGAAGAAAATGATTGCTTTTATCCTGATGGCTGCGATGATGGTATCCTTCACCGCCGCATTTGCCGAAACCGAGCAGGTCACCCTGCGTCTTGGCGGCCTGAAGGGCGCCACCTCCATCGGTATGGTGAAGCTGCTGTCCGATGCAGAAAAAGGCGAAACCCAGGTCAATTACGATTTTACCATGGCTGCCGCTGCCGATGAACTGGCTCCCCTGATGATTCAGGGCAAGATGGACGTGCTGGCCGTGCCTGCCAATCTGGCTTCTGTACTGTACAACAAAACCGAGGGCAAGGTGCAGTTTGCCGCTGTGAACACCCTGGGTGTTGTGTATGTGGTGGAAAAAGGCGGCGAAACCGTGCAGACCGTTGCCGACCTGAAGGGCAAAACCATCTATGCCACCGGCAAAGGCACCACCCCCGAATATGCCCTGCGGTATCTGCTGTCCATGCACGGCCTGGACATGGACAAGGACGTGACCATGGAATGGAAGAGCGAGCCCACCGAAACCGTGGCCGCCATGAAAATGCAGGATAACGCCGTGGCCATGATCCCCCAGCCCTTCGTCACCGTGGCCCAGGGGCAGGTGGAAAACCTGCGTGTGGCGCTGGATCTGACAAAGGAATGGAATGCGCTGGATAACGGCAGCATGTTCATCACCGCCGGGCTGATCGTGCGCAAGGAATTTGCCGAAAAGAACCCCGAAGTGTTCCAGGCCTTCCTGAACGAATACAAGGCCTCCACCGAATACGTGAATCAGAACCCCGCCGAAGCGGCCCAGCTGGTGGAATACTACGGCATTGTGAAGGCTGCCGTGGCTGAAAAGGCCATCCCCCACTGCAACATCACCTACATCGAAGGGGAAGAAATGAAAACTGCGCTCAGCGGCTACCTGCAGGTGCTGTTTGACATGAACCCCGCTGCCGTTGGCGGCAAGCTGCCCGGCGAAGATTTCTACTATGGCAAGTAAGGTTTTGAGCAAAAACCGGTTGCAGCGCATGGCGGCTGTTGTGTTTGCCCTGCTGGTATGGCAGGCAGCCGCCATGCTGGTCAACGAATCCCTTTTGCTGGCCTCCCCTCTTCAGGTGGCAGGCCGGCTTTTTGCGTTGATGGGCACCGTATCTTTCTGGGAAACGGTGGGATACACCACCCTGCGCATCGTATCCGGCTTTTTGATGGGCTTTGCGCTGGGGGTGGTACTGGCCATATTGGCCGGACGCTTCAAGTGGCTGGAAATACTGCTGTGGCCCTTTGTGGTGACCATCAAAAGCATTCCGGTGGCCAGCTTTGTGATCCTGGTGCTGATCTGGCTCACCAGCCGCCATCTGTCCGTCTTCATCAGTTTCCTGATGGTGTTCCCGGTGATCTATCTGAACACCCTGCAGGGGCTGAAGGCCACGGACCCCCAAATGCTGGAGATGGCAAAAATGTTCTGCCTGCCCTTTGGCAAGAAATTGAAATACATCTATCTTCCCCAGCTGCAGCCCTTCCTTTACAGTGCCTGCAGCATAGCCCTGGGCCTTTCCTGGAAATCCGGGGTGGCGGCAGAATTGATCGGCCGGCCGGACTTTTCCATGGGCGATATGCTGTACATGGCCAAGGTGCACATGGATACGGCAGACCTGTTCGCCTGGACGGTGATCATTATCCTGCTGAGCCAGCTGTTTGAAAAGCTGTTCCTGCTGATGATGAAGAAAGGCTATGAGGGGGTGCTGAAATGAGCGATATTGTGCTGAGCAATCTGTCAAAGGCTTATGACGGCAAGCAGGTGCTGGATCACCTTTCCCTCACCTTGCCCGAAGGCAAACGCACCTTCATCATGGGCCCCTCCGGCTGCGGCAAAACCACGCTGCTTAACATTCTCTGCGGCCTTCAAAAAGCAGATGAAGGCGAAATCCGGAACCTGCCGGAAAAAATCGGTGTGGTGTTTCAGGAAAACCGGCTGTGCGAACACTTTACCGCCCTGGAAAACGTGCGTATGGTGGCACCGGACAAAACGGAAACAGCCAAAGATATCCTCAGCCGCCTGGGCCTGGCAAACGATCTTTACCAGAAAGCCGCTTCCCTCTCCGGCGGAATGAAGAGGCGCGTGGCCATCGCAAGAGCACTGTGCTACGATGCACCGCTTGTGGTCATGGATGAGCCCTTCAAAGGCCTGGATGAAGAGACCAAGGAAACAGT
>JAFWYZ010000185.1 GCA_017517465.1 Clostridia bacterium
GGTATCCTCGCTTTCTGCTGCAATAGAAAAAGCAGCTATGTACTTGAAGGTTTCCCTTCAAGCCATAACTGCTTGAATTACTTGTATTTCCCGCGACTCATGACGAGGAGGGGTAAACCTTCCTCTACATAATAACGCGTTCAGCGCTTTCCCCTTTTTCTTGGGAGGAAATGAAATGGAAACGCTGCTGGGCGTGATCAAAACGGCGCTGCCCGTGTTCCTGGCATTGGGCCTTGGGGTACTGTGCCGCAGAAAAAAGCTGCTTTCCCGGGAGGGCATTGACACGCTGAAGAAAATCGCTGTGGATATCTGCCTGCCCGCCGTTGTGATCGGGGCATTTGCCACGGCGGAATACACCGAAAAAAGCCTGATCCTGCCGCTGGTGATCTTTCTGGCAGGCTGCGCCGGGCTGTGGCTGGGCAAGGTGCTGTGCCGGATAATGAAAATGCCCGGCACCCTTACCCCCTTCCTCATGTGCGGCTTTGAGGGCGGTATGCTGGGCTATGCGCTGTTTGGCCTGCTGTACCCCGGGGAAAGCATGAGCGCCTTTGCGCTGATCGATCTGGGCCAGGCTTTCTTCTGCTTCACCATCTACAAGGCCCTGCTTGCCGGCCCTGACCGCAGCAAAAAAGACATGGTGAAGGACTGCTTCGCCACCCCCGTGGTATGGGGTGTGATTGCAGGGCTGTTATTGGGTGCCACAGGGCTTTACAAGTGGCTGGGCAGGGTTGGCATTGCTTCTGTCATCGATACCTGTACGGGCTTTATTTCCGCCCCCACCAGCATGCTGATTTTGCTGAGCGTGGGATACGACCTGAACCTGAAGAGCCTGATGCAGAAAGACACGCTGAAAACCGTGGCGCTGCGGCTTGGGATCATGGGGAGCTTACTGGGCATCATCCTGCTGATCCACCATTTCTTCCCCATGCTGCACCCCGGGGCCATGGTGCTGGCCTTCATGCTGCCCGCCCCCTATGTGGTGCCCGTCTTTGCCGACAAGCCTCAGGAGCGGGAGCAGGTCTCCTCTGCCCTTTCCGCCATGACGGTGGTGACACTGGGGATCTTTGCCGTGATGTGCATTTTTGTCTGAAGCAAAAAAATAAAACTCCGGGTGCCCTATGGTGCATCCGGAGTCTTTGTTTTCAGTAGGCAAATTTTTCTTTCACGGCGGCAATCAGTTCCGCTTCGGTTTCATTGTCCCGGATCCGCCGGGCAGTAAGGATGCGGCGCTCATCGTCATCATCCACGCAGGTGATCAGCAGCAGCAGCTGATCCTGGGCATTCACCTCCACCGGGGAGGTAAGCACCGCATTTTCCATCAGCCGTTGGATCTCCTTTTCCCGGATGGACACCGTACGGGAATCCAGCCGGCCCAGGTTCAGGAAATTTTCATCCCGGTTGTTGAGGCTGTATGTGCCAATGGCGATCACCACAAACCGGCCGTCTTCATAAGCCGTATCGAAGGTGATGATGGCATGATCCTGATAATAATCGTGCTTTTCAAAGGTACGCAGTTTGCCGAACATGGCACCGGATTTCATGTTATGGCCATATACCATCATGGTGTAGGGCCGGGTGCTCCATTTGGTATCCTGATCCAGGAACAGGGCACCGTTGGAATTGTCTTTTCCCTGCCAGTCCCGGCGCAGATAATACACATTGTCCCGCTGCACCACCGCTTCATCCAGCTGGGTGCCGATCTTCAGCCAGGCGGTCACGTCCGGGTTTTTCTGCCGCAGTGTCTGGAACTTATCCTGCACCTTGGCCCGGCCGTTATTTGGATAGGGCACGCTTTCCAGGATCAGCGGCTTTTTGGTGGGCACCGGTGTTACAGCCGGGGACGGTGTTTCCTGAACCGGCATTTCCGTCTGGACAGGGGCATTTTCCAGCCCTGCCGACGGCACATCCGTAGAGGCATAATACAGGGTGCGCATATCATTTGCGGCCTGCTGGTTGTCCACATAATCCTTCACATAGCCGCCCACATTGCACAGCCCCACAATCAGCACCGCCAGACACACAAGAGCAGCACAAACAAGCAGCACCTGCCGCTTGTTCATTTTCCAGCCGGACGTATTGATAAAGAAACGCTTTTTCTTCCTTCGTCCGTTCTGCCCCGGGATCTGGTTCATGGTCTGTCCTGCACCTTTTTTCTGCAAAATTCTTCCCTATCATGATACCCTTTCACGGGGTTTTTGTCAATGACACAAAAAAACGACCTGCCAAAGCAAGTCGTTTTTTCTGGTCTGGGTGAGAGGATTCGAACCTCCGGCCTCTTGAACCCCATTCAAGCACGCTACCAAACTGCGCTACACCCAGTCGAACAAGGAGTATTATAGCACAGTTCAGAAATTTGTCAAGACATTTTTTGAGAAAATTTTTCATTCTTTTTCGGGCACAAAAAAGCTGCTGCAGTGGATACCGCAGCAGCTTGATTTTGTTATGTTGCTTTTATCAGGCCCAGGGGAAGTTGACAAGGCCCATGACGTAGATCACAATGATGGCAACGGGCACCACATAGCAGAAGATGGGTTTCATCCAATTCTTCACCTTCAGGCCCTTGCCTGCATTGGCTTCGGCCAGCATATTATCCCAACCCCAGCCATAGCGCTTGCTGCAGCAGAAAACAACGAAGATCAGAGAGCCGATGGGCAGAAGATTGGTGCTGACCAGGAAATCCCACATATCCAGGAAGGCAGAGCCTTCGGCAAAAGGCTGGAAGCCGCTGAGCACGCTGTA
>JAFWYZ010000186.1 GCA_017517465.1 Clostridia bacterium
ATGAAATCGCAGGGGAAGTGGGTTTCAAACCAATCCTTGTTTTCAAAGGGATAGTGCTTCTGGGCAAAGGTGACGGAGCCGCTTTCGAACCAGCAGTCCAGCACTTCGGGCACACGGCGCATGGTGTGGCCGCATTCGCAGGGGAAGGTGACCAGGTCCATATACTGGCGGTGCAGGTCGGTGAGGTGGATGCCGCTCTTTTCTTCGATTTCGGCCACGCTGCCCAGCACCACCCGCTTGCCGCAGCATTCGCATTCCCAGATGGGGATGGGGGTGGACCAATAGCGGTTACGGGAAATGTTCCAGTCGCGGGCATTCTGCAGCCACTGGCCGAACCGGCCGTGCTTGACGGTTTCGGGGATCCAGTTGATCTGTTCGTTGGTTTCGATGAGCCGGTCCTTCAGCATGTCGATGTTGAAATACCAGGCATCCATGGCCTTGTAGATCAGGGGCCGCTTGCAGCGCCAGCAGTGGGGATAGTTATGCTCGATGGTGCCGTCAGCCACTGCCTTGTTCTGTTCGTACAGGAAGCGGATGATGACGGGGTTCATTTCGATGACGGTCTTTTCCAGGCCTTCTTCGTAGAAATCGGTGATTTCCTGGGTGAAGTGGCCCTTGGCATCCACGGGGTTCACCATGGGAATGCCATGCTTTTTGCAGGTCCAATAGTCGTCTTCACCAAAGGCAGGAGCGGTGTGCACGATGCCCACACCTTCGCTGTCGTCCACATAATCGGCGGTGACGATGACGAAAGCGCCCTTTTCCTTCATATCGGCAAAGTAGGGGAAGATGGGTTCATAGGTGTTGCCCACCAGATCTGCACCGGAAACTTCCTTCACGATGACGGGCTCGGCGCCGAACACATTCTTGAACTTGCCAAGGATGTTCTTGCAGGCTACAAAAATTTCTTCGCCCACGTCCACATAGGCATAGGTTAGCTTTTCACCCACGGCCAGGCACAGGTTGCTGGGCAGGGTCCAGGGGGTGGTGGTCCAGGCCAGGTAGGAAACGGGCTTGCCGTTCACATTGGCTTCGGAGGTGGAGCGGAACTTGCCGATGATCCAGCGGTCCTGCCGGGGGCGGGTGGAGTCGCTTTCACGGGTGTCGGAAATGGAAAGGGAGGTTTCGCAATGGGTGCAGTAGGGGGTGACACGGAAGTCACGATAAATATACCCCTTGTCATAGCAGGTCTTGAAGGCCCACATGACGCTTTCCATAAAGGAGGGGTTCATGGTTTTGTAGGCATTGTCATAGTCCACCCAGCGGGCCATTTCGGTGACGTATTCGCGCCAGGAATCATTGTTGGCGGAAACGATCTTGTGGCATTCGTCGTTGAAGGCGGCCATGCCCACGTGCATTTGACGGCTCCATTCGGCCCGGGCAGCTTCTTCTTCGGCCTTGTCGATGGCATCCAGCCACAGGTGGTTGTGCTGGCATTCGCAGCCCTCTTCATGATGGCAGGTGCATTCGTCCGCCGCCTGATGGGAGGTGGATTTTTCGATGACGGATTTGTCTTCGATGCCCAGGGTCTTTTCGGCCAGGTTTTCAATAGGCAGGCCATGGCAGTCCCAGCCCCACACGCGGGGAACGGAGGTGCCGCGCATGGTCCAGTACCGGGCGATCATGTCCTTGATGAAGGAAACCAGCACCGTGCCGTGATGGGGCTTGCCGGTGGGGAAGGGAGGGCCGTCGTAGAAGACGGTTTCACCCTTTTTATCTTTCAGGGATTTTTCAAAAATATGGTTTTCCTCCCAGAATTTCAGCACTTCAGGCTGAATCTGGGAAAAATTCGGCTTACTGTCCAGCTCATGGAATTTCAAGACAATTACCCCCTAATAGTCATTTGCATACATTGTGCATTATAGCACACAAAGCACAGCCATTGCAAGGAAAATGCACACCTTCCCACAAAAAATACAGTTGACAGACCGGAAAAACGCATGTTACACTGACTTTACAGAAAAGAGACAGAGAAAGGGGTTATATTGATGAAAGTTTTATTGCTCAACGGCAGCCCCAAGCCCAAAGGAAATACCGCAGCGGCGCTGGAAGAAATGGTGAAGATTTTTCATCAGGAAGGGATCGAAACGGAAATTGTGCAGGTGGGCAACCGGGATATCCGGGGCTGTGTATGCTGCTATCATTGCAAGCAAAACGGCAAATGCGTTTTCGATGATTTGGTGAATGAAACCGCACCCAAACTGCAGGAAGCGGATGGGCTGGTGATCGCATCCCCCGTATATTATGCCATGGGCAACGGCACGCTGGTTTCCTTTGTGCAGCGGCTTTTCTATTCCACGATGTTTGATAAATCCATGAAGGTGGGGGCCAGCGTGGTGGTGGCACGCAGAGGCGGCCTTTCCTCCACCTATGATGAGCTGAACAAGTTTTTCGGCATTTCCGGCATGCCCATTGCCTCCGGCCAGTATTGGAACAGCCTGCATGGCGGCAAGCCCGGGGAAGTGGAACAGGACCCGGAAGGCATGCAGGGCATGCGCACCCTGGCCCGGAACATGGCTTTCCTGATGAAGAGCATTGCCCTGGGTAAGGCGCAATACGGCCTGCCTGAAAAGGAAAAGATCACCTTTACCAACTTTGTCCGATAAATAAACGGCTGTCCGGAGGGGAAAATCCGGACAGTCTTTTTCTTGTCTTTCCGCTTTACAAAGGGGACGGATGTTGCTAAAATAAGTGACTGTAAACCAATGAAGTGAGGCGAAAACAATGAGCAACATCTGGCATGATATTTCCCCTTCCCGCATCACCAAGAATGATTTTATCGCTGTGATCGAAATCGAAAAGGGAAGCAAGAAGAAGTATGAACTGGACAAGGAAACCGGCCATCTCATTCTGGACCGGATCCTCTATACATCCACCCATTACCCTGCCAATTACGGCCTCATCCCCCGCACCTATGCCGACGACGGTGATCCCTTGGACGTGCTGCTGCTTTGCAGTGAGGTGATCCAGCCCCTCAGCCTGGTGCGCTGCTATCCCATCGGCGTGATCACCATGAAGGACCAGGGACGTCTGGATGAAAAGATCATCGCCATTCCTTTCCACGATCCTACCTATAACACCTACCATGACGTCAGCGAACTGCCTACCCATATTTTCGATGAAATGAGCCACTTCTTCTCTGTCTACAAGAACCTGGAAGGCAAGGAAACCGTGGTGGACGAACTGGCCGGCGCGGATGCCGCCAGGCAGGTGATCCAGAAGTGCCTGGATGCCTATATCGAAAAGTTCTGCAGGTAAGCCGGATGCGGAGCAGGGGGCTATGCGCCCCCCGTACCCCCGCACCAGGGGCATTGCCCCTGGACCCAACCTGCGATGGAGAAGATATTATCAGCAAATGTTTTTCCGCATGTTGATTGGGGAAACGGAAAGAGAGCCCACGGGCGCTATGAAAACGAAAAAAAGAGCGGTTGAGAGAATGCATTCTCTCACCGCTTCTTTTTTGTCGTTTTCCCCGGATGCACAGCATCCGGTCGGCGGTGTTTCACACCGCCAGCCCGTGGGCGGCAGTGCCGCAGCCAACTCGCAAAGAAACAATCTTCCTCTGCAAAGGGGTTTCTGC
>JAFWYZ010000187.1 GCA_017517465.1 Clostridia bacterium
AAGGATATGGCAAGACGGCTCAGCGAGCGGCTGAACAAGGCCGGGTACGAAACCGAAGCGCTGCACGGTGATATTCCCCAGGGCAAGCGCAACCAGGTGATGACCGGGTTCAAAAAGGGCCGTTTCCCCATTCTGGTGTGCACGGATGTAGCCGCCCGGGGCATTGACGTGGACGACGTGGAAGCTGTCATCAATTACGACCTGCCCAACGAAAACGAATACTACGTCCACCGCATCGGCCGCACCGGCCGGGCAAGAAAGCATGGCGTGGCCTTCACCCTGCTCACCTTCACCGAATCTGTCCGGCTGGATGAGATCTGTAAGTACACCGAAAGCCGGCCTGACTACCTGAAGTTTGACGACATGGGCGTTCTCAGGAATGAAGAGAAAGAAGCGTTCTTTGATAAGATTTGACGGAAAATTTGCGGGAGAATGCTTTGGAGGCCAAAGCACCCTCCCGCACCCTCCCGAAAGCCGAATATTGGGAAATGCAAAAACCGCTGTTGCGATTTGCAGCAGCGGTTTTTTTGATTAATTGATAGTATCATCAAAATAATCAGAGTCAAATTTTTTGATTGTATAGGTGGATTGTTCAGAAACACCAACACCAAATTCAATCATAAGGCGAGTGAGCTGATGACCATCAACCAAAACAATTTTGGCAGCTAATTGTTTACTGGCATAATGTATTGCTTCTTTTGTAAATTGAGCAGTAGTTATGAACAAGCCTTTAGAAGCACCTTGACCAGCAAGTGCACCAACAAACTTTTGTATTTCGGGACGACCGATAGACATTGTGGAAGGATCCCAACGCTTGGCCTGGATGTAAATGCTACTGAAACCAAGCTTATCTTCACGAATGATACCATCGATACCCTCATCACCGCTTTTTCCGACAACAAAACCTGAAGAGTCAATAGAACTTCCGTACCCCATTTTCAGAAGCAAATCAACAACTAACTGTTCAAAAAAGTTGGGACTTCGTTCCATGATTGCAGCGAGCAATTCTTCGGAAAGAGCAGCATTGATTTGCTGATATGCCTTTTCAAACATATCTTGAGGTGTATCTTCTGCGGGAGGAGACTGAGGTTTGTCGGATGAAGGATTTTGAACAGAAGCAATGTGGAAGATACGAAAACTCTCATATCGATTCAGGAAGCCCAAATCAAGATTGTTGCCAACTTCAGAATATGCACGGATGCCCTCTTCAGTAATTGTATAAACACCACGGCGCACAGAACAAACCAAGCCGGCATTTTTCAAATAAGTTAAAGCCCAATTGATACGATTATCAACAGTACGTTGACGACCACTTGGAAGGAGTTCTTTTCGATCATCGATGGATACATTCAGGTCATCGGCGGCTTCTTCTCTAATTTGTTTAACTGTTTTTTCTGTTTTATCCAACAAACTACGGAGCACGGCAGGGAAAAACTCAAAAAACTTTGGTACAGCCAAGAATCTTCAATCCCCCTCTCGCGTAAATCATATTCTCTTATTTCTTGCTGATGGCTTCCCACAGGCCGGAGAGGTAGCAGGCACCCAGGGCGCGGTCGTACAGGCCGTAGCCGGGCATAGCCACTTCGTCCCAGATCATGCGGCCATGGTCGGGGCGGATGGGGCCGTCAAAGCCGGTATCGTGGAGGGCCTTCATGATGCCGTAGATGTCAAGGGAGCCCAGTTCCGTGGGATGGGGCGCTTCGTCAAACTTGCCGGGGGCCAGATGATTCACATTGCGCACATGGGCGAAGTGGATGCGGCCCTTGAAGGCATGGATCATGTCGATGATATCGTTGTTGGGGTTGGAGCCGAGGGAACCGGTGCACAGCGTGAGGCCGTTTTCCATGTCCGGTACGGCGTTCAGCATGCGCTGGATTTTTTCCTTGCCGGTGATGATGCGGGGCAGGTTGAACACGGGCCAGGCCGGGTCATCGGGGTGGATGGCCATGCGGATATCGTACTTCTTGCAGGTGGGCATGATGGCCTTGAGGAAATAGACAAGGTTCTGGAACAGCTTTTCTTCGTCCACATCCTTGTACATTTCGAACAGCTCTTTCACCCGGGCCATACGTTCGGGTTCCCAGCCGGGGAGGATAAAGCCGTCGGCCTTTTCTTCCATGCTGGAGAGCATGTTTTCCACGTTGATCTTGTCCACCAGTTCCTGATCATAGGACAGGCAGGTGCTGCCGTCGGGCAGCATTTTTTTCAGGTCAGAGCGGGTCCAGTCGAAGACGGGCATGAAGTTGTAGCACACCATGTGGATGTCTTCTTCGCCAAGACGGGTGAGGGTTTCGATGTAGTTTTCGATGTACCGATCCCGGCTGGGCAGGCCTACCTTGATATCGTCGTGGATGTTCACGCTTTCGATACCGGACAGCTTCAGGCCGTGGGCTTCCACGTCTTCCTTCACTTCGTGAATGCGTTCCCGGCTCCATACTTCACCGGGGGTGGTGTCGTAGAGGGTGGTGATGACGCCTTTCACCATGGGGATCTGACGGATTTGCTTGAGGGATACGCTGTCAAAGCCTTTGCCGTACCAACGGAGGGTCATGTCCATAAAACGTTCCTTCTTTCTTTTATTTCTTTTCCGTCAGCCATTGGAGAAAAGCGGCTACGGAACGTTCGCTGAGTTTGAGGGAAAATTCCTGTTCCAGAATGTCTTCCAGATAGTGTGCGTCGGAGGAGTGCAAAACATGCTTGCCGTCCGCCGCTTCCATGGGGCAGGGCAGCTTGGGCCAGATCTCCACGGAGGGGAAGAAGGGCTCTTGTGGCATAAGGCCAAGATTGATCAGCAGCCCGTTGGAGCCCCGGTTGATATGGGCGGGCACCGCCACGCCGCCGTGGGCGTGGATGAAATCCCGGCAATCGGTAAGGGGCAGGTCGGTCGCGCCGATGAGCAGCGCTTCTTCCTCGTCGATCACTTCGTCATCGTCGTTCATCACCTGCTGATGCCCGAAAAAGGAGGGCTTGTTTTTTTTCTTTGGCAGGTGAGCGCGTAAATCCTCGCTGGCCCGGAGTGCGGTGTCCACGTCCGGGAAATAGGCAAGTATGTGCACTTCTTCCCGGGTGGTGATCTCCATGGCAGGCACCAGCAGGATGCCGTAGGCATCGGCGATGATTTTTGCCGCCGGTAAATTCCGGGCGCAGTTATGATCCGCAATGGCCACCATGTCCAGACCCTTGAGATGGGCCATGCCCAGAATGTTCCCGGGGGTCATCATGTCATCTCCGCAGGGGGACAGGCAGGAGTGGATGTGCAGATCGGCAAAAAGACGTTCCATTTCAGTTTTCGGCAGGAATGCCGGCAGCGGCCATTTTGCCGCAGATGGCATAGGCGGAAAGGGGGGACTTGAGCACGCACAGGCCTTCTTCCGCGGCCTTTTCCAGGCTGTCATCGTCCATATCGATATTTTCGGGCAGAATGACGCAGGCCATTTCGCTGAGCATGGCAACGGCCACTACGTTCATATGGGTCTGCACGGTGACCCAGGCCATGCCTTCATCGCCATGGGCCATTACCCAGGACAAAAGGTCGCAGGTGTAGCCGCAGGTGATTTCCTTGTCGGTGGAAACGGTGGGGGTCATGTATTCGGCCTGGATC
>JAFWYZ010000188.1 GCA_017517465.1 Clostridia bacterium
TGATAGCAATGGAATGCGGCAGGATTGTTTTCAAATACACCGAGGGAAATGTTGTCCGCTTTCAGCAGATGCTTGCCAAAATGGATGGCCAGCCGCAGCATTTCCTTGCCGTAGCCTTTGCCACGGAGAAGGGGATTGACGATGACAAAGCCAGAGCGCAGGTGCGTTTTTTGTTCATCGGTAAAGCGCAGGATCATATGGCCTTGCACACCGTTTTCGTCAAAGGCGGTCATGGGGTAAAAAGCATCGTTCAGGCGCTGGGCATCGTAATGGGCATTCAGCGCTTCTTCCGTCAGGGGGTAGTGTTCAAAACGGTCTGCGCACCACTGGCGGAAAGAAAATTCGTCCCCAATCCAGGAAACGATGGATTTTGCATCGCAGGGTTTATAGGGTCTCAGGCGGAGCATATTTTTCTCCTTTACATATTCAGAAGGGCAACGGCGCACAGGATGATGCCCATGGCCAGCCACTGCTTTTTGCGCAGCTTTTCATGGAACAGCATGACACCGGCCAATGTGATCAGCAGGATGACCAGCACCCCCCGGGTGGGGTAGAAAATGACGGCACCGATCTCATCCACAGCCTGCAGCATGAACCGGGAAGCGAAGAAATTGGAAACACCGATGAGGAAACCGTAAAGCAGCTCCTGCAGGCCCGGCTTTTCTTTCTTGGCAACGGCGGCGATGGCGCTGATGATGAGGGCAGAGCCGAAGGTGTAGAACAGGTATTGATCGGACAGAGCTTTGGCCCCTTCTGCATTGAAAATTTTGCCCATGGAGGAGGAAATGCCCTCCACCAGCAGCAGCAACAACAACAGCACCAGGGAAGCGGCAGCGCCCTTTTGGCCGTTATCGGTGATGAGCACAATGGAAACCACCGCCAGCCCGGCGCCGATCAGCTGGTACAGGGAAGGAGTATCCCCATAGAAGCACAGGGCCACCACCAGCGGCACCAGCAGGCTGCCCAGTTTTGCAAACACAGAGGACAGCACCACCCCGTTTGTGGCAATGCATTTCTGGTTAAACACCAGCGTCAGCATATAGAAAACGCCGGTGATGATGCCCAGAATCAGCGTGATGGAAAAGCCTTCTGCCTGCGCCGGAAACAGGGAGGATACCCCGGAAAACCCGCTGGCCAGCAGGATACAGGTGAGGTAATTGACAGCCAGCACCGTCATTTTGCCCTTGGCTTTGCTCTCGCTCATGCGCATGAAAACAGACAGCATGGAGGAGCAGAGGATGGTGAGGATCATGGCAAGCATGTGGCATTCTCTCCGTTTCTTATTGGGGTTTTTCCAGGGTCAGGGTTTCGCCGTCCAGGTATACAATGCCGGTGTGGATGAAATCCTCCGGAAGGTTGACCAGATCTTTTTTGTTTTTCGTGTATACCAGTTTTTTCAGCATTTTTTCCTTGTCCGCCTCTTCCGTCAGCGGCAGGGGACGGAAATCCCCCTTGCCCTGCGTAACACAGGGAATGACGGAGAAGGAATAGAGGGTGGGGGTGTTTTCCCCATCCAGCTGATAGGTGAGCTGGAAAATGCCGGTGTTTCTGTCCACGTCGCTCATGGAGCCGAAGGTGAAATTGCCGGTGGAATAGAAAATGGGCTTGCCCTTGTAAAACTGAACGATCTGCAGCACATGGGGATGGTGGCCCCAGATCATATCCGCCCCCAGATCCATCACTTTTTTCGCATAGGTGAACTGCCAGCTTTCCGGGATGAAATGCACTTCTCTGCCCCAGTGCAGGCTGACGATCACCAGTGCACACCCTTCGCTGCGCAGCGTTTCAATGCGTGCACCGATTTTAGCCAGATCATAATCCTGTGGATAGGAAAAGCCCACGGCACCGATTTTGACGCCCTTTACTTCGTAGATGCCCAGCTGATCCCTTTCCCGTTTGGTGCCGGGATAGAGGGTGCCGAAATGGGGGATGCCGAAGGAGTCCAGGGCAGCAAGGGTATCGTCATAGCCCTCCATCATGAAGTCCATGGCATGGTTGTTGGCGGTATTGACGGCATCCACCCCGGTGTGCTGATATACCTGGGCATACTCCGGAGCGGCGATCAGGTTGGTCTTTTTATCGGCATGCTTTTTTCGGGTGGAGTAGATCACTTCGTTGTTGGCGAAGGTGAAATCATCTGCTTCCAGCATGTCCCGCACCAGAGAAAAAGGCCAGTCAAACCCCTTTTCATCCAGCACATGGGTATAACTGCCCTCCTTGCCTTTCTGGGCAGGCATTTCACCCATGGAGCAATCGCCCACGAAGGAAAGGGTAAGGGTTTCTTCTGCCGCAGCGGACGTACACAGCATCAGCAAAACGGCAAAGAGCAAAATGCGCTTCATGTCAAGAATTCCTTTCGGGAAAATACCTGTTTATTATACAGGAAGAAGGCAGAAAAAGAAAGTAAAAACAGGAAAAGAAAAAACGCTGCCCATGGGCAGCGTGTGCAAGATGCAGGGTTTATTTGCCGAAAGCGTCCTGGTGCTGGTTGGGGCTGGAGCGCTTTTCAATGTTGGGCATGCGCCGTTCAATGGCGGCCAGGGAAATTTCGATGTCCTCTTCCGCTTCTTCTGCATCGAAGCAACCCACGGTCACCATGTCGCAGGGGCGGATGGTGTTCCAGGAGAAATTCAGCCCCACGAAGGGGGATACACGGCCGGCGGCCATGGATTTGATGGTCATTACCGGCTTTTTGGCATGGTGGATGATCTGGTTGACGGTTTCCACTTCCACCTGCATCAAAAAGCCCAGGCAGTTGTAGATCTGCAGGTAGGTCTGCACGTCGTACTCGTTTTCGTCGGAATAGGTGATCAATTCCGGCATATGGGCGGACAGGCCGGGGATCATGCCTTCCTGGCGGATCATGTCCAGATAATCGGGAAGACGGTCGATGATATGCTTGTTTTTGTTTACCAGCTGTTCGGCGCTGGAATGGTGCACCAGGCAGAAGGTGGCCCCGCAGTCCTTGCTGCGGCGGATGGTGGCACGGGCTTCTTTTCTGGCTTGTGCGGTGTCATCCACGTTGATGATGGGGGTATCGATGAGGATCAGCTTTTTTCCGGTCTGGTCGGTGAAATATTTCACGGCATCCTGCATCACTTTTTCCTGCTGCAGGGGGCCCATGATGGTATCCACACCCCGGTCATAGAAGGTTTTCAGCATGGAGAAAGCGTTTTCACCCTGAGCAAATTTGCGTTTGATCTGATGATCGTGGGCAGGGCTGCGGTGGCTCCAGCCCAGCATCCAGTTGGTACCGATGATCATACGGGACAGGGATACACCGGCTACTTCGGTACGGGGAAACAGAGGTTCAGACATGAAAATTCCCTCCATATTATTTTATTTCTTTCCTTTATTATAAATAAATTTGTCCTTTCTGTCAATGAAGCCATCAGAAAAAGGAACAGGCGCTGGCCCGTTCCCTTTTTGTGCCTGTGCCCTGCAGACAGGCGGATGAAGATGAATGGAGAGGAAATGGCGGTAAACCAAATGCAGGGCTGAAGAAGAGGGGACACCCGGCTTTTGTCGGTGCCTGTTCTGTATGTGTTAGTAATGACAAACAGTATAGAGGTACGGTTCCTTATGATGGCTTTCAAAACCAGAATGATTGGATATTTTTTGTGTTAGTCATATCTAACAATTAGAATTTTAGCATGCAGTTTTCCGTCTGTCAACCCCTGTGAGAAAATTTCTCATTAAAAAATAGATGCTTTTTGTCCATGGTGTGTTGATTTTTTGCATTTTTCGTCATTGAAAAGCAAAGGAAAAAATTATATGATGGTATCAGGAAAGAAACAGGAGGAATAAAGCCATGGCCGAACCTTTGTATAAACAGAACATCTGGAACCGGGAGGAAGACCAATCCGTACTGGAAATTTACGATGTGGAAACGAATGAGCGCACGGTTGTCGCGGAAATGGACTACTGCATTGAAGCCCCCAACTGGACACCGGACGGCAAGGCCCTCATTTTCAACAGCGAGGGCTGCATGTTCCGCATTGATCTGGAAACAAAAGAAATCAGCAAGATCGATACCGGCTATGCCATTGACTGCAACAATGACCACGTGCTCTCCGCCGACGGCAGGCAGCTGGCTGTCAGCCATGCCACCAAAGAAGACGGCAAGAGCCGTATTTACACCCTGCCCATCGAAGGCGGTGTGCCCCGGCTGATCACCCCCCTGGCCCCTTCCTATCTCCATGGCTGGAGCCCGGACGGAAAAACGCTGTGCTACTGTGCCGAAAGAAACGGGGATTACGATATTTACACCATTCCGGCAGAGGGCGGTGTGGAAACGCGCCTGACGGATGCGCCCGGGCTGGATGACGGTGCGGAATATGACAGTGTGGGCGAATATATCTGGTTCAATTCCGTGCGCAGCGGCCTGATGCAGGCATGGCGCATGAAGGCGGACGGTACGGAACAGACCCAGATGACCTTTGACGAAAACTGGAACACCTGGTTCCCCCATATTTCTCCAGACCGGAAAAAGGTGACCATGGTGTGCTACAAAAAGGGAGACGTGCAGCCCGGGGAACATGTGCCCCATAAGTTTGTGGAGTTGCGCATGATGAATGCCGACGGCAGCAATGTGCAGACACTGGTGAAGCTCTTTGGCGGCCAGGGTACCATCAATGTGAATTCCTGGTCCCCCGACAGCCGGAAATTTGCCTTTGTTACCTATAAAATCCGGGGCATTGGCATCCCTGAGGAGGAATGAACATGGAACATCCTGTGAACAAGCTGGGCTTTTGCCAGATCAACATCATCGTGAAGGACATCGAACTGGCGGCGCAAAAGTGGGCGGAGCTATTGGGCATTGAGGTACCCCAGATCCGCATCAATCATCTGGAAGGAAATGAAAACTATACCTACCGGGGCCAACCGGTTTCCTGCGACCTGAAGGTGTGCGATATTCCCATGAACGGCTTTGTGATCGAGCTGCACCAGCCCATCGGCGGCCCTTCCTCTTTCCAGGAATTCATTGAAAAGCATGGCAACGGTGTGCATCATCTGGGCTTTGAGGTGGGAAGTGCCAGGGACGATGTGATTGCCGATATGGAAAAGGATGGCTATGACGTGCACCGCACCCTGGGCATCTATCCCGGCAGCAGCTGGACCATTGTGGATACCGAAGATGTGCTGGGCGTGAACCTGAATATCAAACCGGTACGTTAAGTAAAAAAGACACCGCCATCACACGAACAACAAAACCGCAAGCCCTGGCTGGCTTGCGGTTTTGTATACTGCTGTGATAGAATGAAGGCGATGAACTTGAATTTGACAAATGGAGGGATACACTATGAGCAATAGAAAAGTGGTCCTATACATTGGCATTAGCCTCGATGGCTATATTGCAACCAAAGATGATTCATTGGAATGGCTTTTAACTACTCAGGGGAGTGGCGATAACGGCTTTGGTGAATTTTACGACACAGTGGAAACCATCATTATGGGAAGACGAACCTATGATTGGATTATGGAGCAGGAGAGCGGTCGCTTCCCCTACGTTGGGAAAGAATGTTATGTTTATACCACACAAACAATTAATGATACAGAGCACGTGAAATTTACTTCTCAAAATCCAGACAATCTGATTGCAGGACTAAAAAAGGAAGGAAAGAAGATTTGGATTGTTGGTGGAAGTCAGATCATTGATTTGGTCAGAAAGAATAACCTCATTGATGAATACATACTGAGTATTGCACCTGTCATCCTGGGAGAGGGAATTCCATTATTCTGCAAGGGCGAAAAAGAAGACCTTGTTTTTGACAAAGCCAGAACATTTGGGCAGTTTTTGGAAGTTAGCTACCACACAAGCAAATAACACATTTCAATTTGCAAAACTGGCGAAAAACTCATTCCTACACTATTTGGGGAGGGCGCAATTATACGCACCAATCCGGTGCATTGCGTTTGTACACCTACATATGCAAAGGAGCATCCAAACGTCGGATGCTCCTTTGTTCGTTGCTGGATCAATTGTTCCTTTAGAATCCGCCCACCATAGCGGTGCCTTTTTGTTTGGTGAGATGATTGCATTTGTGATTGGGAGAAGAGCAGGAAAAATCAGTCCTTTTCTTCCGTCCGTTCGCTGATGATGTAACGGGGGCGGGCCTTCACTTCCAGATAGGTTTTGCCGATATAGCTGCCCACCAGCCCGATGCAGCTGACCTGCACACCGGAAAGGAACAAAATCAGCATGGCGATCCA
>JAFWYZ010000019.1 GCA_017517465.1 Clostridia bacterium
ATGCGTCCCAGCATGTGCAACAAATGGGGCTGGGCACACTGGGCACCGAAGGACAGGCGGTTGATCCCCTGGCGGCGGAGCATTTGCAAAAACGCTTTCGTTACCGTGCCGGGATTGCATTCACAGGTGCATTCGGCATCCGGAAGAAAGGAAAAATGGTGATGAATGCAGGAGAGCACTTCGTCCATTTTTTCCACCGGGAACAGCGAGGGCGTACCGCCGCCGATAAACAGGGTGGAAAGGGTGGTGCCGGGGTATTTTTCAGCCTTTTGCCGGATTTCCTGCTGCACTTTTTCCGCATAGGCGGACATGCTGCTCTCCTGCCCGGCAAAGGATGCAAAATCGCAATAGGCGCATTTGCTTTTACAGAAGGGAATGTGCAGATAAAGCCCCGCTTCCATCAGGGCAGTGTGACGGAATAGACGGTGCCGTCACCGGTGGCCAGGATGGCGGTGCCGTTGTCCAGCATGCCCAGGAAATTGGTGACAGTCTGGCCGTTCATGATGCCCGGCAGGGCAATGGCCTCAAAGCGCTGGGCATTGACGGTGGCACGGTAAATGGTTTCGGCAGAGAAAGCGTACAGACGCTTGTTATACAGCGCTGCGCCCACGCAGGTGGAGGGCAGGGTAAAACGCTTATCCGTTTTGCCGTAGAGCAGCCGCAGCTGATTCAGCTCCGATGTATTGTTGGCACCGGAGAGGGAGAACAGCAGCATGGCATCACTGCCTACGGTATCATGGTCTTCCAGCTGCCAGCCGTACACCAGGGTGGAAGCCTGGGTATTTTCGGTGCCGCGGTAATCAAACTTGCGCAGCTTCCGGGTGGTGACCACGTTCAATTCGCCGCCGGCGAAAACCACGTCATAGGCCAGGTTTTCACCCAGGGAAATTTCCCCGGAGGAGGTCATGTTCACTTTGTAGGTATGCAGGATGGTGTTGGCCACGGTGCCGTAAACATCCAGCGATGTGGTCCACAGATATTCGCCGTTATCGAAAAAGCCCAGATCCAGGATGATCATATCCGCATAGGCGGGGATTTCATCATCCACGTGGGTGCCCCACAGGTCCTTGATCTCCAGCTTGGGGCCCACATCCGTGCCCATCACGATGGCCACATATTTGGCACCGGCTTTGGCAAACTGGATGGTGTTTTCCAGGGTTTCGTTATAGGTGGGCTGTCCGCTTTTATCCAGAATATGCAATTGGCTTCCGCTCCATGCCACCACATGATTGCTGCTGCAGGTGAAGGAAGCGTTGCTGCCCAGGGTGTAGTTCCATTTTTCGTTGCCCTTGGTATCCAGGCAGAACAGGGTGACCCCGTCATAATACACCACATAGTTGCCAAAGGGGGTCACACTCTGGGCAGCCATGCAGCGAAGACGGGAAGCAGACACACTGCGGTTGGAGGAAATAAGGTTCATCAGCACGCTGATGGCGATGATGACAACCAGAGCAACCGCTGCCAGAATGATATAGCGCTTGTTCTGTTCATTCTTTTTCTGAGTGTTCCATTTGTCCAGATATTTCAAAATGCGTTCACCGCTTTCTGTTCATGGGTATATTACAATCCATTATACACTGTTTTTCAGTCACCGTCAAACAAAGATAAGATATCCTTGTCCGAAAGCCTTGTGGGCATTTCTTCTCCGGGGGTGATCAGCTTATCGAACAGACGGCGCTTGCGGTCGCTCATGGAAAGAACCTGTTCTTCAATGGAATGGTGCATGACCAGACGGATCACTTCCACCTTTCTTGTTTGTCCGATACGGTGAGCACGGGAGGTGGCCTGCTCTTCGGTGGTGGGGTTCCACCAGGGATCGTAGTGGATCACCAGGTCCGCCCCGGTGAGATTGAGGCCGGTGCCGCCGGCTTTGAGGGAAATCAGGAACACATTGCAGCTGCCTTCGTTGAACTGCTGGGTCAGCTTCACACGCTCCTGAGGCGGTGTTTCCCCATCCAGATAGAGGGAGGGGATGTTTTCCTGCTGCAGCCGCTTTTCGATCAGCCGCAGCATGGAGGTGAACTGGGAAAAGATCAGCGCCCGTTTGCCGGATTGCAGGGCAGCGGGCAGCACGTCCATCAGCAGCTCCATCTTGCCGGAACCCCCCTGATAATCAGGCAGGCACAGCATCGGATGGCAGCAGATCTGGCGCAGCTCCGTAATGGCAGAAAGCACTTCCGCCCGTCCCCGGGTGATGCCCCGGTTCTGCAGAATATCGTATACCCGCTCCCGCTTTTGCAAAAGGGCAGCCTGATAGACACGCTGCTGTTCCAGGCTCATCTGGGCCATCAGCACCGTTTCCATTTTTTCGGGCAGGTCCTGCAGTACGTCCGCCTTCACCCTTCGCATCAGGAAGGGGCGGATGCGCCGGCGCAGATCGTCGGCATGATCACCTTCGCTGTAGCGGCGCAGGAAATCGGTATATTTGGGCAGATAACCGGGCAGAACGAAGTCGAAAATGGACCACAATTCCCCGGCATGGTTTTCCATGGGGGTACCGGTGAGGGCAATGCGGGTTCTGGCCGTCAACTGTTTCACGGCATGGGCCCCCACGCTTTGCACGTTCTTGATCTGCTGGGCTTCATCCAATACCGCAAAACGGAACAGGATGTCCTTCATCAGCGCGATGTCCCGGCGGATGAGGGGGTAGCTGGTGATCACCAGATCCGGTGCATTTTTTCCCCGGATGGTTTCGATCTGCTCTGCTCTGGCGGCCTGGCTGCCGGACAGCAGCAGCACCTTCAGCTTCGGCGCAAAACGGGCGCATTCGTTCAGCCAGTTATAGGTGAGGGAGGTGGGAGCCACGATGAGAGAAGGCAGCTTTTCCTGCTCGTTTTCCACACAGGAAAGCAGCGCAGACAGCATCTGCACCGTTTTACCAAGGCCCATATCGTCTGCCAGAATGCCGCCCATTCCAAGGGCGTGAAGAGAATGCAGCCATTCATAGCCCCGCAGCTGATAAGGCCGCAGGCAATCAATGGGACAGGGGGGCGCTTTATAGGACAGCGCAGCCGTTTTCCTGGCCTGCTCATCCAGCGCAACATCCAGGTTATGCTCACGGATCAGGGCCCCCAGGCAGGCGGCCCAGTAATTCTGCATGCCTTCGCTGTCTGTATTCTGGCTGGCCTCGGTAACAATTTCCGCCAGCGGCTGCCAGGCATCTGCATCGGAAAGATCCAGGAAGGTACCTTCCTTGAACCGGAAATAGCGGCGCTTTTTGCGCAGCGCTTCCATCAGAGGCAGCAGCTCGTCAATGGGGGTATCCCCGTCCATCATTTCCAGCACCAGCTTGTTGCCCCGGGCTTTCACGCTGCCGTGGAGCAAGGGCTTTTTGGGGGTCATGCGACGGAAATCCTTGGAGAAAAATACTTCCGCCATCTGGGTCAATTGTGCTGCGCCGGCGGTGACAAAATCAAAAATCTGTTCGGAGCCGGAAAGGTATACCTGGCCGCGGCGCACACGGAAGCCAAAATGGGCCAGGGTATCCAGCACCTGCTTTTCTTTGACCGCATCCCTCAGAAGCAGGGCATCGGTTTCGGCTGTTTCCGGCACAAAGGGGTCAATCTCATAAGGCCCGTAGCAGAAAGAAACCTGGGCTGTCACATCGGAATGGGATTTGTCCAGATAGATTTTTGTTTTGGGCTCCAGGTGCAAGAAGCGGCTTTCCAGCGCAGGGTCGATGGAGACGGTGCCGCTGCGAAGAAGGAAGGGCATCAGTTCGCGCATCACCCGGGGGGTGTCCTGCTGGGTGAAGGAGAAGCTGGATTCGCTGCCGCAGGAGAAGCGGTGCAGGGTGCAGAGCAGCTGCTGCTGTTCACGGGGAACGGCGATCACTTCACCGTTGGAAAATACATAGCGCGCATCCTTGGTCAGGAAATAAAACACCTCCGGCATTTCGGCCATCAGCTGCAGCCGTTGGGGTGTGCCGGATACATGGAAATTCAAGGGGACCGGCTTGTCTTCGATGCGGTGAACGGTATACTGTTCGCCGTTGATGTGCAGCATGAAGGGGATATGCATCAGGGTATCCAGCACCCGTTTGGCACTGCGGTGGGACAGAAGCAGCACCCGGGCATCGGTGCCGGACAGGGATTTGCCGGCGGCCTGTTCGCACACTTCGGCCAGGATGTCCATCAGCCTTGCATGCTGCTCGTCAAAATGCATCCATTCCGGCCGGTATTCAAAGCCTTTCCCCAGCGGCATGGGCTCCAGCTTTTCACGGCACTGCAGAAAATGAGGAATGTGGCGCACCACGTACAGCCGCTCTTCCCCGATTTTCAGGCCAATGCGAAGCCCTTCCCGGGACAGAAACAGCACCGGCATCATGCGGATATTGCCGCTTTCGGGCAGCATCTGAGCCACGGCATCAAACAGGGCAGGAATGGCTTTTTCCCGGCGGATACGGTCCATTTCCGTCATGGCACCGCTTTCCTGGGCCAGCAGGGCCGCTGCCACGCAATGGGCACAGTAGCTTTTGCCGCATTCACAGCGGGCAGATGAAGCAGTGATGCGTACGTTTAAAAGCTTGCCTTCATCGGAAACTAGGTAAGCAGATTCTTCTTTTCCTTTTTTGGTTTCCCGCACCAGCATACGGCTGAACAATGTGCGGCCCTGCTGCAGGGCTTCTGCCCCGGCAAGGCGCAGCAGCATTTCCTCATTGAGCATGAAAAACCTCCTTGACGCGCAAAAAGGCGCGTCTTTATAAAATACGCTGCAAAATCCGTTTCTCCTGCAAGAAAAACAAATAAAAAAAGACCTTCTTTGTGTCTTTTACAAAGAAGGCAAAAAAATGTGGTGTTTTATTGATTAAGGGCTTCCAGAAGGGTATTGAGGTTTTTCATCATCCCATCTTCATAAGCTGTGAGGCTGCCGTCGCCGGTGACCAGCGGATCCAACCGATATACAGGTGCGCCGGTTTCCCGGCCGATCACTTCCAGCGCAGCGTTTTTGTACTGGGGTTCTGCAAACAGTGGCGGGTTGCCTGCTTGCTGCACTGTGCGCACCACATCCGTCAGCATTCTGGGGGAAAGGGGCTCATCCGGCTCCAGCGATACCACTGCCACGATCTCCAGCCCATAGGCATGGGCAAAATAGGGGAAAGAATCGTGGAATGTGACGATCCGGCGGGAAGAGGCGGCCATGAGGCTATCAGAAATTAAGGCATTCAATTCTTCCAGCGACAACTGATAGGCATCTGCATTTTCGGAAATCTGATCTGCATAGGAGGGCAGCAGTGTGCAAAGATGGGAAGTAATATTTTCCACCATCCGGATGGCGTTCTTTGGGGCCAGCCAGATGTGGGCATTGTATTCTTCTTCCGCTTCATGATCATGCTCGTGTCCGTGATCATGATGGTGCTCTTCATCAGCGCAGATCAATTCGATCCCTTCCGAAGCATCGATCAGCTGAAGATCAGGCAGCTGAGAGAGAACATCGGGCAGGAAGCCCTCCATGCCGGCACCGTTGATCACCAGCGCATCCGCCTGGGAAAGCAGCCGCATATCACCGGTCAGCAGCTGATAATCATGCAGGCAGCCGGTGGAGGGGGCGGTCATGCAGGAAAGGGAAACACCGGGGATATCCTTCAGAATATTCTTGGCGAAAATGTAAACAGGATAGAAGGAGGCAACGATGTTGACATCCTCCGCCAGCACACCGGAACCGGATAAAAACAAAAAGGCTGCCAACAGCAGACAAAGGACTTTTTTCATGAACATACTCCCAAAATCAATGTGGGTTTTGCAGCCTCCTGCGGCTCCCAAACCCATATAGCAACATGAAAGAGTTGTTGGATGGAGATGAAAACAAAACGAATTTTTCCCAAATATGGTTTTCAGAGGGGGCGCGGGGGAGGTACCTTTGACTCAAAAGTACCTCCCCCGCATTAGACTTTTTACTTGATTTCTTTGCTTTCGATTTCCTTGAGGAACATGGCGATGGCTTCTTCCACCTTCATGGTGCCGATCACTTCGCCCTTGCGGGTACGCACGTTCACGGTGCCTTCTTCCACTTCCTTGTCGCCCAGCACCAGCATATAGGGGATCTTCTGGGTAACCGCTTCGCGGACCTTGAAACCGATCTTTTCGTTACGCAGGTCGATTTCCACGCGCATGCCCTGTTCCTGCAGCATGGCCTGTACTTTACGGGCAGCATCATCGGCACGCTCGGTGATGGTCAGCACGCGCACCTGTTCGGGAGCCAGCCACAGGGGGAAGGCACCGGCATAGCGTTCGATGAGGTAAGCCAGGGTGCGTTCGTAGCAGCCGAGGGAGGTGCGGTGGATGATGTAGGGGCGCTTCTTCTGGCCGTCGGCATCCACATATTCCATGCCGAACTTTTCAGCCAGCAGCATGTCGATCTGGATGGTGACGATGGTGTCTTCCTTGCCGAAAACGTTCTTGTACTGGATGTCCAGCTTGGGGCCGTAGAAAGCAGCTTCGTCAATACCGATGGAGTAATTGACACCCAGATTGTCCAGGATCTTGCCCATGACAGCCTGAGCTTCTTCCCACTGTTCCTTGGTGCCTTCGTACTTGCCCTTGGGGTTTTCCGGATCCCACTGGGAGAAGCGGAAGGTGCAGTTTTCCAGCATGCCCACGGTGCTGAGCATATACTTGGCCAGCTCCAGGCAGCCCCTGAATTCTTCTTCCAGCTGATCGGGACGCAGCACCAGATGGCCTTCGGAAATGGTGAACTGGCGCACACGGATGAGGCCGTGCATTTCGCCGGAATCTTCATTGCGGAAGAGGGTGGAGGTTTCACCCAGGCGCATGGGCAGGTCACGGTAGGAACGCTGGCGGTTCAGGTACACCTGATACTGGAAGGGGCAGGTCATGGGACGCAGGGCAAAGCATTCCTTTTCTTCATCATGGGGATCGCCCAGGATGAACATCCCATCCAGATAATGATCCCAGTGGCCGGAGATCTTGTACAGCTCACGCTTGGCCATCAGGGGCGTTTTGGTAAGCAGATAGCCCTTCTTCTGTTCCGTATCTTCCACCCAGCGCTGCAAAAGCTGGATGACACGGCTGCCCTTGGGAAGCAGGATGGGCAGGCCCTGGCCGATCACATCCACGGTGGTGAAGTATTCCAGTTCGCGGCCCAGCTTGTTATGGTCACGCTTGAGGGCCTCTTCCTGGGCCTTGATATAGGCATCCAGATCTTCCTTGGCGAAGAAAGCGGTGCCGTAAATGCGCTGGAGCATTTTGTTCTTTTCGCTGCCGCGCCAGTAAGCACCGGCGATGGAGGTGAGCTTATAGGCCTTTACCTTGCCAGTAGAGGGCAGGTGGGGGCCGGCGCACAGATCCACAAAATCACCCTGACGGTAGAAGGAAATGACGGCATCTTCGGGCAGATCCTGAATCAGTTCCACCTTATAGGGTTCGCCTTTTTCTTCCATGAGGGCAATGGCCTCTGCGCGGGGCAGTTCAAACCGTTCCAGACGGTCGTTTCTCTTGATGATATTCTTCATTTCCTTTTCCACAGCGGCAAGGAAATCAGGGGTGAAGGGCTCATCCACATCGAAGTCATAATAGAAGCCGTTATCGATGGCGGGGCCGATGGCCAGCTTGGCGTCGGGGCGCAGCTTTTTCACGGCCTGGGCCAGCACATGGGAAGCGGTGTGGCGCAGCACCTTCTTGGCATCGTCATCTTCGAAGGTGAGGATTTCCAGGGTGCAGTCCTGGTTGATGGGCTTGGCCAGTTCCCAGATTTCGCCGTTTACACGGGCGCAGATGGCCTGCTTTTTGAGATCCTGGCTCAGCTGCCCTGCAATATCCAGGGCGTTCATGCCGTTTTCAAATTCCCGGGAGCCGTTTTTGAGAGTGATGATCATGGGGTTTTCCTCCGTTCATTTTCTGGGGGAGCATACAAAAACGCCCGCCCCATTCATTTTCATGAAGGGACGAGCGTGAATTCATTTCGCCCGCGGTTCCACCCTTGTTGCCTGATGTTCAGGCCGCTTTTGACGCATGACGTGCGTCCGGCGATCTTCGGTCGGGAAGTGGTTTTTTCCGGGCTCTTTTATGTGCTTTCACCAGCCGCACACTCTCTGGAAAAGAGGAATCGGAAAACATGTCTTCCGTCATTCCGATGGATGGATGTATTATACAGCCGGCAGGTTTTTCTGTCAAGGAAAAAATACGGGGATTACAGAAGAATATTGCTGGTGATCTGATCCACACCCATATCGCAAAGGGCTATGGCATCCTTTGGTTCATCCACCGTCCAGACGTTCACCTTTTGCCCCAGGGCATGCACCTTTTCCACCAGTTCGCCGGTCAGAAGGGTATAGTCGATATCCAGCCCCAGACGATGCTCTTTCAGTATATCCAAAACACCGTCAGCAGAATATTCCACCAGATACTGGGCGGATTGATGGGGCAGGAAGGTGCGAAGGGAAATCAGGTTATTCAGTTTGAAGGAAATGAAGGTGGTGAAGGGAAGATAGGCGGCCTGATCCACAATGGAAATGATTTTCTGAATATCTTCCGGTTCAAAAGCGCGCTTCAATTCCAGCACCGCATGCTTGCCGTAATGGCGCAGGATGGAAAGATAATCGGAAAGGGTGGGCAGCATCAGATCCTGGCGCCACGCACCGGTGTGGATATCCTTCAGCCGCAGGGAAGAAAGCACAGAAAAAACCGTTTCTTCAACGGGCAGGTTTTCGTTGCACACCCTGCCGGTGGAATTATCATGGATGATGATGAACTGCCCATCCTTTGTGCGGTGCACATCGGTTTCGATGCCGAAATAGGGGTGCTGACCGGCAGCCACAAAAGCGGCGGCAGAGTTTTCCGTTTCCAGGCCGGAAAGACCCCGGTGGGCGATCATTTGCGCTTTGTTGGGATGGGAAAAGAGAATGGGTCTGTTCATTTTGAAAAACACCTCATTCCTTGATATAGCCGTAGATTTCAGCAATATCCTGACAGACGAAGGTTGGCTTTACGTCGCTTTCCTCCAGATCTTTCAGGGTGGCTTCACCGCTGAGCACCAGGCAGGTGGTGATGCCGGCATTGACACCGCAGGCAATATCGGTATAGAGCCTGTCGCCAATCAGCACCGTTTTTTCTTTTGTGCAGCCCATTTTTTTTATGGCCAGCTCTGCAATGGCAGGCCGGGGTTTGCCGATGAAATAGGGCATTTTGCCGGTGGCATGCTCCAGCATCTGGGCAAAGGAACCGCAATCCGGTGCGGAGCCGTAGGCGGTGGGGCACACCCAGTCCGGGTTGGTGGCCAGATAATCCACACCGCGCCCCAGCAAAATGCAGGCATCCTCCAGCTTGCGGTAGGTAAGCTCGGTATCGTAGCCCATCAGAAGACAGTCGATATCGTCTTCCAGTTGATCCGTGATGGGGAAACCGGCTGTCTGCAGCTGTTCCTTGAAGGAAGCAGTGCCCAGGGCATAGATTTTTTTATAGCTGCCCTTTTGCTGCAGATAGGCGCAGGCGGCATCGGTGGAGGTAAAGAAATCCTCCTTCACGGCAGGAAGGTGCAGCCCTTCCATCTTTTCCACATACTTGGAAACGGATTTGGAGGAATTATTGGTGAGGAACAGGTAGCGGCCGCCCTGTGCCCGGATGGCATTGAGAAAATCCAGGCAGTGGGGGAACACGTCTTCATCCAGGTACAGCGTGCCATCCATGTCCAGCAGGTACAGTTTTTTGCTGCGGAAGGTTTCTTGCATGTTCATCGGATACCTCACAGGGCTTTGGTAGCGATCACATCCGCCCCGGTGCCGCATACGTTTTCAATCACCACCTGCCCCACAGTAACGGGGGCGCTAAGCGTGACTGCATTGAGGGCCTGCATGACGTCAAACAGCTTGCCCTTTGGGATGGCTTTGTTTGTTTTGACGGGGCAGCGGCGATAGAGCCCGCCTTCCATTTTCACGGTGGAGGTGAGCACCCGGGTGGGGTTGAGAATTTCATTTTTGCCGTATTCGGCACCCCGGAGACAGCTGTTGCCGGTGACCAGATAGCCGTTTTCTTCATCCACATGCAGCCGGCAGCCCTTGGGGCACACAATGCAAACCAATTCTTTCATGGTCTTATGCCTCCTTTACGCTGATGGTCAGGGCAGCGCCGGACACTTTGTCCAGCAGCACCCGGGGCAATTTGATCTGCTGCATTTCACCGGGGGCCATGTATTCCCGCTTGAAGGAGCAGATCAGGTTTTCGCCGTCTTTGACTGAGATCACGCTTTCACCAAAGACCTGGCGGACACGGAAGAACACTTCCAGGCTTTTCTCAATGCGGGGAACACGCACTTGCTGGGGCACGGTATAGGAAATGCCAAAGCCGTTTTGCAGCCTGAGGGCATGTTCGTTTTCCTTGGGATGAAGCACAAAATCCGCAGCGGCGGCACCGGCCTTTTCGCTTTCCTGGGATACATAGTCCACCAGGTCGTGCACATGCACCACATTGCCGCAGGCGAATACACCGGGAATGGAGGTTTCCATGTTTTCGTAGACGATGGCACCGTTGGTGCGCATGTCCATGTCAATGCCGGCCCCCCGGGTCAGCTCGTTTTCGGGGATCAGACCCACGGAAAGAAGCAGCGTGTCGCAGTCGAATTCCATTTCGGTTCCGGGAATGGGCAGACGGTCGTCCCCGACCTTGGACACTGTGATATGGGACAGGCGGCCGTCTTTTTGCTGAATATCGGTAACAGTGTGGGAAAGATACAGGGGAATATCGTAATCCTGCAGGCACTGGACGATGTTGCGCATCAGCCCGCCGGAATAGGGCATCACTTCCACGCAGGCCAGCACTTTGGCCCCTTCCAGCGTCATGCGGCGGGCCATGATGAGCCCGATATCACCGCTGCCCAGGATCACCACCCGCTTGCCCACCATATACCCTTCCATGTTCAGGTAACGCTGGGCACTGCCGGCGGTGAAGACACCGGCGGGACGGGCACCGGGAATGGCAATGGCACCCCGGGTGCGTTCCCGGCAGCCCATGGCCAGCACCACAGCCTTTGCCTGCAGCACCTGATAGCCCTTTTCGGTGTTGATGACGTGTACTTCTTTGTTTTCCGTGACGGTGAGCACCATGGTGTCGCACATCACCTGTACGGACGTATCTTTCAGCATTTCGATGAACCGGTGGGCATATTCCGGGCCGGTCAATTCTTCCTTGAAGCGGTGCAGGCCAAAGCCGTTATGGATGCACTGGTTCAGAATGCCGCCCAGTTCCTTGTCACGTTCCACGATGAGGATGCTGCGCAAACCTTTTTCATAAGCACTGTTTGCAGCCGCCAGCCCTGCCGGGCCGCCGCCCACCACGATCAGATCATACAGCATGGCTTTACACCTCCTTTTTCGTTTCGTTCATCAGGATGAAGCTGCCGTCCTTATCCTGCAGGATATCCAGAGGGGATACCTTCAGCTCCCGGGCCAGGATATCCAGCACACGGGGACCGCAGAAGCCGCCCTGGCACCGGCCCAGACCGCTGCCGGCCCGGCGCTTGATGCCGTCAATGGAGCAGGGAGGAATGGGGGAATGGATGGCATCCACAATTTCCCCTTCGGTGATGGTTTCGCACCGGCAGATCACCCGGCCGTACAGCGGGTTTTCGGCGATCACCTTCTGCTTTTCTTCCGGGGAAAGCTTGCGGAAGTGGATATGCTGACGGGTAGTAACAGGGTTTTCCTTCCGTTCAAGGGCAAGGCCCTCTTCGCAAAGCAGCTTCACACATTCCAGCGCAATGGCAGGGGCAGAGGACAAGCCGGGGGACTTGATGCCCGCCAGATCAATGAACTGTTTTGCTGCCACGCCGATCTGGAATTCATCCTTGTTCAGGTTGGCACGCACACCGGCAAAATTGCGGATGGAATTGCGGTAATTGATGGCAGGCACGCTCTTTGCCGCCATCTTCTGCACAAAGGCCATGCCGGAAGCGGTGTTGTGGGTGTCGTTTTCGCCGGATACACCTTCCGCATTGGGGCCTACGATCAGGTTGCCGCCCACGGTGGGGGACACCAGCACACCCTTGCCGTTTTCATTGGGGCACTGGAAGAGGGTATGCTTTGCCCGTGCTGCTTCACACTTGTCCATTACATAGTATTCGCCCCGGTTGGGTCGGATTTCGAAGGTTTTTTCCGCCACCATTTCGTGGATCTTGCCGCTGTTGACACCGGCGGCATTGACGATGTATTTTGCTTCCACATCGCCGTGATTGGTATGGATCACGTAATGGTTATCAGCCCATTCAATGCCCTCCACCCGGGTGCGCAGCTTCATTTCCGCGCCGTTTTGCACTGCCACTTCGGCAAAGGCAATGGTGTATTCCCAGGGGCCCACAATGCCGGCGGAGGGGGCATACAATGCGCCCATGACTTCGTGGCTCACTTCCGGTTCCATCTGCAGCACTTCTTCTTTGGAAAGAATGCGCATGTCCGGCACACCGTTCTGAGTGCCCCGGTCATACAGCTTTTTCACCGTTTCCAATTCGCTTTCGGAAAAAGCCAGCACCAAAGAACCGATCTTTTCATAAGGAACGGACAGGTCTTTGCACAGCTGTTCTGCCATGGCACAGCCCTGCACATTCAGCCGGGCCATGAGGGTGCCGGGTTCGGGGTCGTAGCCGGCATGGATGATGGCGCTGTTGGCACGGGAAGCGCCCATGGCCACATCGTTTTCCTTTTCAAGGACAGCAATATTCAGCTTGTATTTGGAAAGCTCAAAGGCCGCGGCAGCGCCGATCACACCGCAGCCGATAATGGCAACATCATACATCATTTGGGTTACCTTCCTTTCGCATTTTGATGGAAGATTTGATGATTCACCATTTCTTATCATACCATGAAGGTGCGTTTCTTGGCAAGGGAAAGGGTTGATGAACCGGGTGAAAAATGATAAAATGGCACAGAGGTGAAAAGGTTGATTTTGTATCAGAATGTGACGGAGGGCATTTTCCTTTCCCGGCCCAACCGGTTCATTGCCCATGTGCTGGTGGATGGAAAAGAGGAAGTATGCCATGTGAAAAATACAGGTCGGTGCAGGGAATTGCTGGTGTCCGGTGCGAAAGTGACCCTGAGTATATCGGATAACCCTTTGAGGAAAACAAACTATGATCTGGTGGCCGTATGGAAAGGGGATACCTACATCAATATGGACAGCCAGGCCCCCAACCATGCGGCCGGGGAAGCACTGTGGCATCTGATCCCCGGAGCGAAGCAGGTGAAAGGGGAAGTGACTCACGGTGAAAGCCGGCTGGATTTCTGTGTGGAAACAGAGAATGAAAAGTGGTTCGTGGAAGTGAAAGGGGTCACGCTGGAAAAGGAGGGCCATGCCCTGTTCCCTGATGCGCCCACGGAACGCGGAATAAAGCATCTGCACACGCTGATCAGATGCGTGGAAGAGGGGCACAAGGCAGCCGCCCTTTTTGTGATCCAGATGAAGGGTGTGCACAGTTTTTCGCCTCATGATCTGATGCATCAGGCCTTTGGGGATGCTCTGCGGGAAGCCGCTCAAAAGGGTGTGGAATTATGGGCATATGATTGCCGTGTGACGGAAAAGGGCATAACGATAGATCTCCCTGTGCCGGTGAAACTATAATTGAGGAGCGATGAAGGGGCCTGCGGCAGGCCAGGGATATCATCCCTGGACCCAATTCGCGAAGTGGTGGTGCTGACGAACAAGCTATGCCCGCGTGAAGCATGAAAAAGAATCAGGGACTACGCGGTCCCTTCACCCTGCACCCATCCTGCGACACACCAGCTGATCAGGCAAACTTGTGTCCGCATGAAGGTTGGAAAACGAGGAGATATGTGCCCACGGGCGCTATGAAAACGATAAAAAAACAGCGGATGGGAAAATTAATTTCCCTCCGCTTATTTTTCGTTTTCCCCGAATGCCACGGCATCCGGTCGGCGGCATTCTGCCGCCCAGACCGTGGGGTGGTAGTGCCACTTTCAATTTGCAATATGACGATCGTATTTTGTATAAGGCTTTCTGCGTATTGCCGGTATTTTCCAAGCTACAGCGGAACATTGTTTGTGCTGTGCGCCAACCGCTTCCGCAGAAAGGGTCAAGGGATGAAATCCCTTGTGGGGTGCAGGGGCGAAGCCTCTCATCATTCGTCTAAAATCAGGTCCATGCCGTTGGGGGAAAGGGTGTATTTGCTGTCGGCGGTGCCTTCGCCCTGCTGGCCGAATTTGCTGATACCGGCGGAAAGCACGGTGCC
>JAFWYZ010000189.1 GCA_017517465.1 Clostridia bacterium
CCCTTGGCTGCGGTATAGCTTTCCGTCTGGGGCTGGCTCATGCGGTCCCGGGAGGAGGAAATGTTCACAATGGCACTCCCTTCCGGCATATGCCCCATCAGCAGCTTGGACAGATAAAAGGGGGCCGTCACCCCCACCCGGAGGGCCTGCTCAAATTCCTCATAAGAACAGGTATCAATGCCCTTCATCATGGGCGGTGCATTGTTGATGAGGTAATCCGCATGGCCGTATGTTTCGATCACATGGGCAGCAAAGGCTTCCAGGTCTTCCTTCTTCCCTGCATCCCCCACAAAATGATTTCCGGGGGTGATGTCCATCACGGCCACATTCGCCCCTGCTTCCCGGAATCTCTCCGCAATCTTTTTGCCGATACCGTGATTGCCGCCGGTAATGACGGCCACTTTTCCTTCAAACATATTTCCTCCATCAAAAAAGGTAGCCTGAACAGACTGCCTTTTTTATTTACAGCACAATGTCCCCGGGCCGGTAACCGTAAGGCAGTTCTTCCTCCTCCAGGAAGCAGAAGCTTTCATCCTCCAATACCGGCAGGAACGCTTCGAAGGGAATCCTGTCGAACTCCATCTGATATCCGCTGGCGCCAAACCAACCGCCTTCCTGAGTCTTCAGGTGCAAATCCCGCAGGAATTTGGTGCGGTTGCAGCAATCGTGCACCACAATGGGCCATTTTTCTTCCGCCGCCTGCCGCATGAACCGCAGCGTCAGCTGCCGGCTCCAGATGGGCGACACATAGCCGTGCCGGCTCATGTACATGTTTTCGCCTTCATAGTTTCCGATGTTGTTGCCGTTCAGGTGAAGCTCGGCGCAGTTGATGAAATCCAGCCCGGTGGCCAGAATTTTTTCCTTCTTCTGCATAAAGGTATCGAAAAACTCCGGGGTCATGGGGGTTTCGATGCCCACTTTTTTGATATACTTTTTCGCCATACCGATGAAGTCGATCACCCGGTCGGCACAGTTGGTAGCACCCAGGTTGAAGCGCAGTTCGTTGAGGCCATGTTCCCCCAGCGCCTTCAGGTTTTCTTCGGTACAGAGGGTGCCGTTGGTGTAGAGATGCTGGTGCACCCCGGCATCGCTGAACATTTTCACCACCGGATAATATTTTTCGATCTCCATGAAGGGTTCCAGGTACACATAGGCAATGCCGGTGGGCTTTTTCTGGACGGAAAGCAGCACCGGAATATCCTGGGTGCGGAACTTGGTGCCGCCAATTTCCCACATGTTTTCACCGATGGGCGGCTGATCCTCCATTTCACCATAGTTATAGCAGAATTTGCAATTGATGTTGCAGCGGTTGGTTTTGCGTACCGCGCTCAGCCCCGTGCCCAGCAAACAGGATTTGCAGCCGCCGGGGAATTTTGCATCGTCGCCCACATACCAGGTGCGCCCCTGCTGGCTTTTCAGCCCGGGGATCTGCTGAAGCAGCTTTTCGTTTTCCGCTTCCACCGCTTCTTCAATCTGGGAAATTACCGCCCAGGCAAGCTCCATCTGACGGGGGGACAGCTGTTCTTCCTCCGGCAGCTGAGCAAAAAAGGAAAACCACAGCCTGGCATCGCGTTTGGAAATCTTCATCTTTTTTATCCTTCTTCTGTTCTTTACATTTCATCCGGCAGATACACCACCGAATCCATCAGCCGCTCCATTACCGGATCTGCCAGATTCCGTTCAGGGCTCATGTCCGCAAAGGTGGCCGTCATGGTGTTCACACCGTCATGGCAGTACTGCAGCAGATACATGGTCATTTCCGGCCGAGCATACCGGGCCATCAGCGCCGCTTTGCCGTTGATCAGGC
>JAFWYZ010000190.1 GCA_017517465.1 Clostridia bacterium
AGCATGATCCCCAATCTCTATTTTGTCTGCAAACACACCGGCTATCGCTTCCACATGATGGACGTGATGATCAAGCCCCTGCTGTGCAGCCTGATCATGGGCGGTGCCGTATGGGCGCTGTGGCATTTTGTGTTCGGCTACGCAGGAAACCTCACCGGCCCGGTGCTGATGGCAGGCATTGTGCTGTGCGTGGTGCTGGGTGCCGCATTGTATGCCGTGCTGGCCCTGAAAACAAAAACCATCCGGAAGGAAGACCTGCCCGGTAAAGTAAGGAGGTTCCTCAAGTGAGCCGGATCACCGTTGTTTCCCTGGGCCCCGGGCCACGGGAATACCTGACCCTGGGCGCCCTTTCCGCTCTGGAAAAGGCGGAAAAGCTGGTGCTGCGCACCGAAAAATGCGATGCCGCAGCATATCTTCGGGAAAAAGGGATATCCTTTGATACATTGGATCATCTCCACGAGGAAGCAGATGATTTTGAAGAACTGGCTGAAAATGCAGCCCGGGAGGTGCTGAAGGCTGCCGAAAACGCGCCGGTGTGCTATGCGGTTTTTGATGCCGGAAGCGATGAAACGGTGCGCATTCTGCTGCAGCACACTGCGGATATTGTCCTCCTGCCCGGCATGCCCCTGTCCGCGCCCCTGACGGCAGCCCTGCCCCAGGAAAAGCTGGAAATCCAGACGGCCTCTGCCCTGGAGATCACCGGCATCCAGAATCCGCTGCTGATCCTGGAACTGGACAGCCGGATGCTGGCCGGGGAATGCAAATTGCAGCTGCTTTCCTGGTACGACATGGACATGCAGGTGTATTTCTTCCCCCCTGCCAAAGGCGCTGCCCGGCCCTTTGTGAAGATCCCCCTGTGCGATCTGGACCGCCAATCCGCCTACGACCATACCGCTGCCCTCCTGATCCCTTCCCTGCCCCTGGAAAGCAAGCAGCGCTATGATTTTTACGATCTGGTGCGGGTGATGGCCATTCTCCGCGGCGACAGCGGCTGCCCCTGGGATAAGGAGCAAACCCACGAGACCCTGCGTAAATACCTGATCGAAGAAGCCTACGAAACCGCCGCCGCAATCGACGATGAAGACTGGCTTTCGGTGGCGGATGAGCTGGGTGATGTGCTTTTGCAGGTGGCCTTCCAGGCCAACATCGGTGCCCAGTACGGCACCTTTGAACTGTCTGACATCACCACCGCCATCTGCAAAAAAATGATCCACCGCCACCGTCATATTTTCGGTTCCGATCATTGCGAAACCGCCCAGGACGTGGTGGATAACTGGGAAAAGATCAAGAAAGAAGAGCGTGGCTTCAAAACCCAGAGCGAAGTGCTGCAGGGAGTGACCCGCGGCCTTGCGCCCCTGATGCGCGCCGGTAAGGTGCAAAAGAAGGCCCGGGACGTGGGCTTTGACTGGGACGATCCTCTGGAAGCGCTGCAGAAGGTGCACGAAGAAGCGGACGAAGTGGCGGATGCCATCCGGGAAAAGAACGCTGCCCATCTGGAAGAAGAAATCGGCGATCTTTTCTTCTCCTGTGTGAATGTTTCCCGCCTGTGCGGTGTGGAAGCGGAAACGGCGCTGCAGCGGGCCACAGAAAAGTTCGTCAACCGGTTTACAGCCATGGAAAATGCCATTTTAAGGGATGGAAAATGCCTGAAAGACTTGACATTATCAGAAATGGATGTATACTGGAATAGTAGCAAGCAAGGTCTGCAGTAAGCCTGCCGGACTTGTCATTAAATCAAAAATTTGGAGGTAACACCATGAACAAAACTGAACTGATCGTTGCTCTGGCTCAGAAGGCCGAGCTCACCAAGAAAGATGCTGAAAAGGCCGTGAACGCTCTGATCGACGTGATTGGCGATGCTCTGAAGGCTGGCGAAAAGGTGCAGCTGGTTGGCTTCGGCACTTTCGAAGCTAAGGAACGCCCCGCCCGCGTGGCCCGCAATCCCCGCACCGGCGAAGAAATCAAAATCGAAGCCAGCAAGACTGCTTCCTTCAAGGTCGGCAAGGCCCTCAAGGACAGCCTGAACTAATCATGTACATCAAGGGCGTGCCGAAAAAGCACGTCCTTTTTTTCACCCCGAAAGGAATTGTTATTTATGCGTCTGGATAAATATCTGAAGGTTTCCCGTATCATCAAGCGCCGCACCGTGGCCAAGGAAGCCTGCGACGGCGGCCGCGTGTCCATCAACGGCAAAGTGGCCAAGGCCGGTGCCGAAGTAAAGGAAAACGATATCCTGGAAATCCGTTTCGGCAACCGCGTGGGCAAGTACAAAATCATCGATGTACGCGAAGTGGTGCGCAAGGAAAATGCCGCCGAAATGTACACCGTCCTGGAAGAAGACCCCATGGTGGCTGCGGAGAGAAACTGACGGGAATATGCGGGGGAGGTGCTTTTGAGTCAAAAGCACCTCCCCCGCACCCCCACCGAAAACCAGCTGGGAGAAAATAATTTTGTTTCCTGCACACAATCTGCCCGCAAAACAAAAAACGAAGCTTATTCCCTGCACCCCACTGAAAGGCGGCTGGGAAGAGCTCCATTCGTTTCCTGCACGCAATGTACCCGTGAAACAAAAAGCGAAACGCAATACGCCCATGCTGCAAACAAAAAGGAGGGGCAAGCCCCTCCAAAATTTCCTATCCATCTCAATTCTGAATTCTTCATTCTGAATTCTGAATTTCCCCTTCCCCTTTACTTCGCCTTCAGCACCTTCATCACAGGCTTTGCAATGAACGCTGCCAGCACCATGCAGATAAGGGTGTCGGGGATCAGGTAGGTGCCGTTATACACCAGGCTGGGCCACAGCGCCGTATCCCAGAACATATAGCCTGCCAGCGTGGCAGAAAGGGCCCGGCAAAGGGCAGAAAATGCCATGGCAACATACAAGCCCCATGCC
>JAFWYZ010000191.1 GCA_017517465.1 Clostridia bacterium
CTTGCGCTCCTCCAGCGCAATGCCAATCTCTCTGGGAATATCCAAAGACGCAGCAGCATTTTTGCTCCACAAAAGCACCGTCAATTTGGAGGCCATAATAGCGTTCACAATATCTTGTTTGTAAGAAGATCCGCCGTCGATTTCCTTGGTGCAAATCCAGCAGCGAATGCCATGCCGGGAAAGCAGTTCATTCACCACCTGCATGGCTTTGTTGATATCTTTGAACGAAAAACTGATGAACACATCATGGTTCATTTCGCCCGTCATTTGTATTTCCTCCAATCGGAATATACTTTTTGTCATTATAATGCAAAAAACAAAAGGCTGTCAACAAAAACAGCCTTTCCATTCCTGTTTATTCCGTCCAGACAAAGTGGTAATTGATGCTTTCGCCGCCGTCCACCAGAATGTTCTGGCCGGTGCAGAAGGTGTTCACCACGGTGAGGAAATAGGCCCAGTCCGCCATTTCATCTGCCGTTGCCCATTTCTTCAGGGGTGTTTCATCCATGATCTGCTGCCAGAGCACAGGGTCCTTCATCACGCAGTCATTGAGGGGGGTGATGACACCGCCGGGGTCCAGGCTGTTGCAGGTGGCACCATAGGGGGCAATGCGCATGGCCACGTTTTTCGTGTAGGCCATCACGCCGCCTTTGCTGGCACAGTATTCGGGAAACTCTGCGCCTGTGTGGCCGCTGGCAGAGCCAATGTGCAAAACGGACCGGATCTTTTCCTGCATGGCATACTTTTCCGTCACCCAGATCAGCGCCTTCAGGTTGGTATCAATGTCCTGCTCATTCTGGGTGCCGGCATTGTTGATGAGGATCTCCACGTCATGGATTTGAGGCAGGTGCTCCCTGTCCCGTACGTCGCAGACAAAATGGGTATAGTTTTCATGGGAAAGGGTGCTTTGCTGCCGGTCAATGCCCACCACCTGATGGCCTTCCAGCAAGAAGCGCCGGGCAATGGCCTGGCCGATGCCCTGGGACGTGCCCGTGATCAATACCTTCATGTTCTGCTCCCCTTTTCCATATAATCCAGGTATGCCCTTCCCACATTTTCGCTGCGCCACTTGCACACGATCCTATACCCGACAGGCGAAAACACCATTTCCATGATCAGCTCCGCCACCGCGCCGGTCAGGGCGCACATCATGCACTGCAGCACTGTCCAGCAAAAACCGTCCCAGAAAACCGGGGCAAATACGGTAAACACCAGAATGGAAAAAATGAAATTATCCAAAAACTGCCCCACAAAGGTGGACACATAGCTGCGCACCGCATAGGCCATTTTACCGTCCGGATTCCTGCGGAAGGCCTTGCCGATGGACCAGTTGAGGGTGTTGTTGATGACCGCAGAGGAAAGAAACGCCACCGTACTGGAAAGCAGAATGAACCAGGTGCCCCCCAGAATGCTGTTAAATGCCGTATAATCCGCCGCATTGGAGGGAATGGCACTGGCCACAAAAAAGAAAATGCAGGTGAGCAGATTGATCATGGCCGCCAATACCGAAATACGGTTGGAGGCCCGGGGGCCAAAGTGGCGGGTGATGATATCCATGCACATAAAGGACAGCCAGGACACCAATACCCCCCCATCCAGCGCAATCCAATCCAGCTGCAAAAGGGTTTTGTTGGCCAGCAGGTTCATGCAGATGACGCTCACCACAAACAGCGTCACCACCGTGGCCGGAATGCATCTGAGCAGCAGCCGCATTTCCTCCCGTTCACGGCGCAGCCATGCTTTCATTTTTTGCATCATAAGCAGGCTTTCAGTGCATCGCAGGCGGCATCAAAGGCCGCATCGCTGCTTTCGTAGGCATAGGCCATTTTGGTTTCTTCCCCGGCACGTTCCAAATCCTTCAGCCCGGCAAACACCGTCAGATGGGGCTCAATGGTCACCGCCGTGCCGCCCATGGCTCGGAAGTCCTTCACAATCTGGGGCACATGGCCCACACCCTTGCCGGCAGGCACCACATGGCCGTCGGCAAGCGCATCCTTGATGTGCAGGTAGCAGGTGCGCCCCTTCAGCATTTCCCAGGCGGAAAGGGTTTCCTGGCCGCTCTGGATATAATTGGCGGGGTCAAAAATGTTCTTCAGTTCCGGGAAAGTATCCAGCAGTTCCCGGCACCGCACCGCCACATCGCCGTAAATGCCCTTCTCATTTTCATGGCACAGCGCAATGCCCGTGCCTTCCGCAGCACGCAGCATGTCCCCCACCTGGTCCATCACCTTCCGGCGCCAGATGGCATGATCGTCTCCGGGGATATAGAAAGAGAACATGCGCACGTTTTCAGCCCCCAATACATGGGACAGTTCCAGCACATGCTTCAGCTTTTCCATGTGGGCAGCAAAATCGCCATGCACAATATCGATCTTGCCAATGGGGGAACCCATGGACCATACACGCAGGCCGTTGTCATCCAGCTTCCTGCGCACTTCTTTTGCCTTTTCCACAGAAATATCCGCAATATTCTGGCCGTCCACACCCCGGATCTCCAGGCCCTGGAGACCGTTGCGCAAAAGGGCCCTGATCTGCCCGTCTACCTGACCGGAGGCTTCATCCGCAAATGCATAAATCTGAAAATTCTTCATTTGTTCCCATTCCTTTCGGACATAATCTTCAACGGCTGTATTCTATCATATTTTCCTGTAAATGAACAGACAAATTTATCAAAAAAGGCGTGCCGAAGCACGCCGGAAAGAACAATCTTTTATTCTGTTTTTGTCCTTTTGCAATGTGCCCACAGGCAAGCA
>JAFWYZ010000192.1 GCA_017517465.1 Clostridia bacterium
TGAAGGTGACGGCGGCATTTCGCACTGCATAGAACCCCACATACACATATCCGTCATCGATGGTGGAAAGGGCATAGTCAAAGCCGGCAGAAACGGGTTCGTTTTCACCGTACTGCAGGGTGAAACCATCCTGAGTGCCGCAGATGGAGAGGGTGAGGGTATCGCCTGCGTTATACACATGGGTGGCATTGGGGCCGTCAAAGAGCAGGCCGCTCTTTCTGCCAAAGCAATTGAATGCCCCCTGATTGCGGGAGCCGGCAGCCACGTAATCCCCCATGGTGTCCCGGATGTTCTGGTCAATGTAGAGCTCGTCCCTTGCCATCAGGCCAAAGGATACCTGATTATTGGCAAACAGGCTGTCCACATGGGCGGTGGCCGTCAGGGTAAAGGGTGTGCCCACGGGAATGGCGGTGTAATAGAAGAGGAAACCGTCGGTGGTGGAGGAGATCTTGCCCAGATTGTCCTTGACGGACAGGGTGATGCCCTTTTCCTGAAGCGTTGCTTCAAAACCGCCGGACAGTACCTTACTGTCACCGCCTACATCGCCAAAGACCGTGCCGTGCCATACCTGGCCGTTTTCGTCGGTATAGACCGGCCAATTGGCAGAAGGGGCGGTGGGGGCGGTGTACCGGATGATTTCATAATCGGGATTGACACTGTCTGCAAGACCGATTTCATGGATGGGATCCACTTTGCCTTCCTTCCTGTAAGCGGAAAGGGCGGTGCCCTCGGAGAGCTTTGCAATCAGGTATGCGTGCATTTTGGCACCGTAGGCATTGGTGTGGGTTTTGTCCATGGCGGTGGGAATCTTTGTTACACCGTCGGTGTCATACTTGGCTCCATTGAAGGCATGGAGATACTGGGCAAAGTTCCCAAGCTGCGCATTCAGCTCAGCCGTAGCGGAGGTGAGATCGATGCAGGGGATGGCAAGGTCTGTGCACATGGTACGCAGGGCCTTGGCATAATCGCCGCCGGGGTAGACGGTATCGCCGATTTGAACGGTTTCAGTGATATGGCCGGAGGCGGAGTGATAGGATTCCGGGGTGTTTTCATCTGTCAGCCGCACAATGGGGGTGACCACCACGGGGGTTACACCACGGTCCAGGGCAGGCCGGATGTAGTTCTGATAGATGCTGTGGGCAAAGGAACCTTCGGTCAGGTAATCGCCGTTGGGATCGGTGAAGCGGGCTTCTTCGGTCTTTTCATCGTTGTGGCCAAAGCCGATCAGCAGGAACATGTCCTGCTGGCTGCTTCCCATGGCGGGAGAGGCATCGGTGCCGTTTAGCAGTATATCATATTCTTCCATATTCGTAAAATCCTTGGAAGAGGCACCGGAGCGGGCCAGGTTATACACGTCTGCATGGAAATAGCGGCTGATTTCCTCGCCCCAGCCCCGGCGGGGAATGAAGTACTGGTCGTTGAAGGCGGAAACGGTGGAATCGCCCACCACCCAGATGGTGGCCTTTTTGTGTTCTTCCTGGCCCCATGCCATGCCCTGGGCACCGGCTTCGTAGTGGCGCCCCTTTTCGGTGAGCAAAAGCAGGCCGTGCATATCAATGCTGCCATCGGCAGTGCGCCGGGGGGACAGGGAAGTATCCAGGGATTCAAACCAGTCTTCCGTCACCTGGGAAGGGCCGGATTTGGTATTTTCAGACACGTTTTTCTCTCCGTTCCAGTAGAAATTGTAATCGTTGTACACATCCCGTGCAGGCTGGCTCTGAAGTTTGATGTTTTCATCGGCGCCGCCTTCGGTTCTGAAGGACAGAATGCCTTTGGCTTCATAGGCTGTGACAGCAGAGGCATTGCCGGTATACAGGGCCACGTTGCTGCCGCCGTTATTGAAGGAGGTGCTGGCATACACCCGGATGTCGGGGCAGGAATTGGCATCGATGCCCTTGTTTTTATTCAGGTAGGCAATGGAATTGTGCAGCTCATGCCCGCCGGGAATATTGGTGCCGCCCATTTTGAAGCCGTTTCCGTTGCCGGCCGGTGTTTCGGACAGGTTTTCGCCGGTGAAGGTGAGATGCCCGTCTTCGTTTGACTGAATATCGGCAAAGAGGATCTTGTCCTTCCGGCTGCCGGGCTGCACCATGAGGAAGCCGTTTTTGTAGGCCACGCTGTTTCGGATGATCACCTTGCCGATGGGCCCGGTGGCCGCTTTGGCGAACAGATCCCATCCGTCATCGGCATTGTAGCAGGCAATGCAGCCGTCAAACACGTTGCCGGGGCCGCAGGTGAGCTTGGCGGCAAAGCCGTCCGCATCTTCATAGCCGGGATCGCCGTTGTTCATGGCGGTGCAGTTGATGACGGTGTTATAGGAGGGCCACTGCTCAATGGTTTCGTGGGAGGTGCCGGAAATTTGCAGGCCGGTGGTGCCGTTGTTGTAGAAATTCATATTCTGCACCAGGTTATGATGGCCGGACAGCTGCATGCCGGTATGGAGGGGAGCCGTGTTGCAGATGTTGATGCGGCTCATTTGCCACCAGTTGCCCCAGGCGGTGAGCCCCTTGCCGGTGCCGCAGAAATCCAGGGTGGCATAGCCGCCGTCTGCGGTAAGAATGATGGGGGCATCTTCCTTGCCGTTTCTGCCCCGCTCGATGGTCAGCGTTTTGCCCTTGAGGGCATAGCGTTCTGCTTTGAGGAGGATGGTCTGCCCGGGGGCGGCGAACTGAAGCGCCGTCTGGATGTCCTCCGCATCTTCGTAGCTGGTACCGTTATTTCTGGGCTTTCCGGCGGCGGATACGTAGACAGTACCGTCTGCACCCAGGGTGCGCTTTTTCACCAGCTGGTACAGGGTTTTTGTTTCATAGCTGGCCAGATGTTCGAAGGTAGAGAATACAAAGGAGGGGGAGGGGGTAAAATCAATGGTGTAGATGGTGGTGTCGGGAAGGGGGTATTCCCGGTGCATTTCGGTATTGGCAGTGATGGGAATATTGTCTTCCAGCACGGTATCGTCGATCCGGACCCGGGCAGTGCCGTCGGCATTGGATTTGAAGATCAGCTCATACGTGTCTCCGCTGCCGGTGCCGGGGGATTTGACGGTGTATTGGCCGGGGATATAGGCAATGGGCTGCATATGCCAGTCTTCCGCTTTCCAGGGGGAGGTGGTGAAGGAAATATTGGAGAACGTGGCATTCACACCGCGGGCACATACAAAAGCCAGATAAGCGGTATCTTTTTCCTGTACACAAAGGGGATCTTCCAACTCATTATAGGAAGATACAGAAGTGGAGGAAGGGTCTTTGGCAGGAATATACCAGGTGTATGCGCCGATCAGATTGCCGGTGGAGCCGTCGGGCAGGATTTCATACTGGCTGGAAATATAGGCGGAGGCGGTTTTTTCCAGCCGGATGCGGTAGGTTTCCCCCTGCTTTACAAGGTCGGTTGCATCCTCGGTGAAAGCCGCGCGGATATCGGTGACGGTATTGAGATCCGCATTTTCATTGGATTGTATGCCGGTATAGTGGCGGCTGCCCAGCACGCCTTTGGTATCCTTGCCCAGCACCCGCAGCTTGGAGGAAGCGACGGAGAAGAGATTGGAATAGTAGCTGCCGGAGCCGGAGATGGTGTCCCTCACCATCAGGGCAAAGCCCTCCTGCCCGTCGGGTGTGGGGTTCATATAATCCACATGCACATCCGCCGTCAGGCAGAAGTTTTCCTTCCGGGGGTTGATGGTTGTGTAGTAGAAAGAAAGACCGTCTGCCGGGGAATCGGCAACGAATTTGCCGCCTTTCTTAGCGATGTTGCCATCGGCATCAAAGGTGCAGGAATAGAGGGTAAAGCCGTTTTCCAATGAAGCGTTTTCGCTGATGCGGTTGGCGGCATCGGAGGTGGAGGTGCCAAAGCGAATGAACTGCCAGGGCCGCCCGTCAGCCTGAGGGCCATCTTCCCCGCCGGTATGCTGGGTAAACCGGATGGCACCGTAGCGGAACTTGGAGCTGGCAGCATAGAACCATACCTTCTCGCCGGCGGCAGCTTCATAAGAAACGGCTATTTCACCGGGATCGGACTGAGAGAAGGCTTCGCCGCCTTCAGGAACCACCCAGAAGGTTTTGCCGGTGCCGTCGGAAGAATTGGTGCCGTTGATGCCGTACACGGTGATGGTGCCGTCAGAAGGAGCAGTCACGCACACTGCGGCCCCCGTATCAGGCACGGACCCCTTGGCATTGGCGCCGCCGGTCTTGGGGTTGTTGGTGCCCTGTACCACAGGACAGGCAACACCGTCCACGGTGACGGTTCCCTCCTGCACCTGCATATCTTCCAGAATGCGGATGCAGCCATATTCACCGGCCGTTGCGGCGCTTTCCTTCATTATAAAAAGGAAGCTGCTGTCCGGGGCAGCAGAGGCGGCGGGGGAGAAGGCAATGCCGCCGTAGCTGAATTTGCTTCCGGCAGCATAGAACCATACCTTTTCGCCGGCTGCGGCATCGTAGGAAACGGCAATTTCACCGGGTGTGGACTGAGAGAAGGCTTCTCCGCCTTCAGGAACCACCCAGAAGGTTTTGCCGCTGCCGTCAGAAGAATTGGTGCCGTTGATACCGTACACGGTGATGGTGCCGTCAGATGGTGCGGTCACACAGACGGCGGCACCGCTGTCAGGCACGGACCCCTTGGCATTGGCCCCTTCCGTTTTCGGGTTATTCTTGCCCTGCACAACCGGATGGCTTTCACTGCCGATGAGGACGGACTTTTCCTTCACCGTCATTTCTTCCAGGATGTAAACCGGACAGTTTTCCATTTCTCCGGCAGGCACATCTGTGTCGAATGTGACGGTAAAGCCGGTGCTTTCAGCTGTGCCTGAAGCCAGGAAGCACAGGCACATCAGAATGAGAAAAAACAGACACAAACCGCGCTTTGAAGCAGACATATGTATCCTCCTTTTCAAATGGCAGGGAAACGCTTTTTCTCTATTTTACCAGAAAACAGCGGCTTTGCATAGAGCACAAAAGGATACTTTTTTCACTTCAAAGTCACATGACAAAACAGGCACGTAATTTGACATATCATGTTACATTACGAAATATTCACGTAATTGTTAAGGATGGATTAAGAAATGATTTTTAATAAATTAAGATAAGTGAACACAAAATGAACAAATCTAAAATAAGACTAAAAAAGACAATAATAATCGATTGTAATATTGCCTTTGTCAGGAATTTATTGTAAAATTTCACAGAATAGTGATGTGGCTATGCTTATAGCATAAGTTGTGTTCATAGATATGGAAGCCGCATACATGTTGTGTGCGGGCAAAAGTCACGATCAGCAATCGGGAAAGAGGTATTCAGTGAATCAGCAGACAAAAGCCACCCTGCGAACGATTACAACAGCGTTGGTGATCGTTGCGATTATCTTTGCTTTTTTGATCTCCGGCCTCAGATTATTCGGGTTTCAGGTCTACGGTGTGCTCAGCGGCTCCATGGAACCGTCTTATCCTGTGGGCAGCCTGGTTTATGTAAAAGCGGTGGATCCGGAGGATCTGAAGATCCGAGATGTAATCACATACAGTGTCTCACCCAAGACGGTGGTTACCCACCGCATTGTGGAAATCGTTCCGGATGACAATAACCCCTATATCAAGCGTTTCCGCACCAAAGGTGATGCCAATAACGATGTGGATGCTGCGCTGGTGGGCGCGGCGGATATCATCGGCCGTGTGTCCTTCTGCATTCCCCATCTGGGCAATGTGGCCAGCTATATCCAGCAGCCCCCGGGCATCTATGTTGCCATTGTGCTGGGGATCGTGCTGGTGGGCCTTGTGGTGATTACAGACAGCGCAACGGGTGAAAAGAACAAAGAGCAAAACGGCAATCGGCAGCAGAACAAGGACAAGCCAAATATCAACATTCCCTGGCTTTCTGCATTGCTGGTGAAGCTCGGTATTCAAAAGCCAAAGAACAACGCTCCTTCTGCCCAGCCGGTCAACCGTCAGGGATACGTGCCGGGACAAGCCCAGCCTGCCCGACAGCAGTATCCCCAGCAAGGGTATCAGTACCCCCAGCAGCAATACCCGCAGCAGGGCTATCAATATCCCCAGCAGCAGAACCCGCAGCAGGGATATCAGTACCCCCAGCAGCAGTATCCGCAGCAGGGCTATCAATATCCCCAGCAGCAGTATCCTCAGCAGGGATATCAGTACCCCCAGCAGCAGTATCCTCAGCAGGGCTATCAATATCCCCAGCAGCAGTACCCCCAGCAGGGCTATCAATATCCCCAGCAGCAGTATCCCCAGCAGGGCCAGGCGCAGTACCCCCGGCAGCAATACCCGCAGCAGGGCTATGCACCCCAGTCTTCCCAGCAGCCTGCCGCACAGGCCGCACCCCAGCAAAACGGCTCCGGCCGCAGCTGATCCCTTTCGAGCGATTTTCAGCCTTCTGTTCCGGTTGTGCACCCGGCACGGAAAGCTGAGTCGAAATACATAAAACAATAACCGTGAAAATATCTAAAGGAGGGAACATGAAGATGAAAATCGGCAAGCGTTCGCTGATTCTGGCCGTGGCCCTGATGCTGGCACTTTCCACCTCTGTGTTCAGCACCATCGCTTACCTGACCAGCTCCGCGAAAGCAACCAACACCTTCACCGTGGGCGACGTTGAGATCGAACTTGACGAAACCGACGTGGATGAAGACGGCAATCCCAAGTATCCCGTGGATACTGACGGCGACGGCAAGCCCGATGTGGAAATCTCCATTGACGACAAGGGCACCATCACCGTTGACCCCACTCCCGACGATCCTACCGACGATCCCATCGTGATCAAGCCCGGTGAAGACGGCAAATATCCGCCCACCGACATCGACGGCGACGGCAAGGATGACAAGATCGAAGTTGGCGGCGGCACCATCACCGTGACCCCCGGCAACGGCAGCGACCCCACTGTGATCCTGCCCGGCGATGTGACCGTTGACGACGACGGCACCATCACCATCGATCCCGCCTGCCCCGATTGCGAAGACATCGTGATCAAGCCCAATCCCGACGGTACCTATCCCGATACCGACGTGGACGGCGACGGTGAAAAGGATAAGATCACCGTGGACGAAGACGGCAATGTGGTCGTGACCGACAAGGACGGCAACACCATCGTGGTGGAACCCGACAAGGATAACGAAAACGACTATAACCTGATTCCCGGTGCGGAATATCTGAAGGACCCCACCATTACCGTGAAGGCTGACAGTGAAGAATGCTATGTGCGTTTCCGCGTAGGCTTCTCCGCTCTGCCCGAAGGCGCCAATGTTGTGGGTGCCTTTGACACCCTGGTGAAGGACCTGAACGAAGAAAACTGGCAGTATGTCAAGACCAACGACGACGGCGAACTGGAATTCTGGTATGTGGAAAACGGCGAATTTGTCACCGTTGAACCTTCCAAGTCCTACGACAAGGAACTGCCTGCTCTGTTCGAAACCGTTGGCGTGCCCGGCGAAGTGACCAGCGAACAGCTGCAGGAACTGGCCGGTATGCAGATGATCATTGAAGGCGATGCCATCCAGGCTGCTTCCTTCGATGATGCCGAAGCTGCATGGAAGGCCTTTGACGGCCAGAACGGCGGCATCGTGCTTTAATCCCCTTCATAATGATTCACAGCGGCAAACCCGCTTTGAATAACCACTATTGACAGGAAAGGAGGAACGCAAGTGTACAGTTTGAAGCGCATGTGCCAAAGATTGTCTGACAAAATCAGCAAAAAAGCGCTGGTTCTGTTTATGGCACTCTCCATGACTCTGGCAAGCGTTGCGGGCGGCACACTGGCGTGGATCCAGGCTGGTAGCAACCCGGTAACCAATACCTTTACCGTGGGGGACATCAGCATCAGCCTCACAGAAACAGATACGGGGCTGGATAATGACGAGGACGTGAACACCAATCAATACAGGATGGGTGTTGGCGCGGTCATTGATAAGGATCCATGCGTTACAGTGGACGCCTGGTCGATGGACTGTTGGCTTTTCGTGGCCGTTGATCAATCGGCTAACTTTGCCGACTTCATGGACTACGCCATCGCTGACGGCTGGACACCTGTAGGCGAAGACGGCCGCCTGTTTGTCCGCGAAGTGGATCAGAGCGAAGAAGCCCAGAGCTTCTTTGTCCTGAAGGACAACCAGGTCTCCGTACTGGAAACCGTCACGCTTTCAGACCTTGCGGCCCTCACGGAAGCCAATTATCCCACCCTCTCCTTCACCGCTTACGCAGTGCAGCGGGAGGGCGTGGATACGGCAGAAGCTGCATGGCAGCTGATCGCAGGTGAAGAGTAAAAAAACTGTGCACATTTACCCTCCAAAATGCGTTCCTGCTTTTCTGTGAAACATCGTTTCCCCAAGCAACACAAACCCCAATGGCAAAAACTGAAAGGAAGTAACCAAAAATGAGCAAAAAGTCTCTTATCCTGGTTGTCAGCCTCGTTCTGGCTCTGACCATGGGTCTGGGCGGCACCCTGGCTTTCTTCACTGACCGTGACTCCGAAACCAACATCTTCACCGTGGGCAACGTGGACATCGACCTGACCGAAGACTTCGAACAGGGCGCTGAACTGGTTCCCGGCAAGGATATCGAAAAGAAGCCCGTCATCACCAACGTTGGTAACAATGATGCCTATGTGTGGATGACCGCTGCTGTTCCCGCCGGTCTGGAAGATCCCGACGGCAATGCCTCCAAGAACCTGCTCCACTGGAACTGGCTGGGCGGCACTGACGAAGCCTACATGAACGGCAAGACTCAGGCTGACATCGATGCTTACATCGAAAAGGGCTATCTGCCCGAAGGCACCACCATCGAACAGATTCAGGCTGGCGACTATTGGAAGCTGGATGGTACCACCCCCGTTGACACCCAGGAAATCGACGGTGTTGAATACAACATCTACCTCTTCCGGTATGCCACCCCCCTCAAGCCCGGCGAAACCACCCTGCCCTCCTTCCACAAGGTGTACATGGATCCCCATGTGGACATCGATCCCGAAGGCAACCTGGCTTGGGTTGAAAACGGTGTGGCCACCGATCTGGGCTACAACCTGAACACCATGGGCAATCCCAAGATCTACATTGCTGCTTACGGCATCCAGTCCGAAGGTTTTGCCGATGTTGATGAAGCTTACGAAGCTTACGGCATCCAGTGGGGCGAAAACGGCGGCGTTGAATACGCTTCTGCCGTTACTGCCAAGAACAGCGACGAACTGGCTAAGGCTATCGAAGAAGCCGCTGGCAAGTCTGCTATCATCATGCTGCCCGCCGGTGAATTCGAAACCAACTTCAAGATTGAAGGCGGCAGCGATATCACCATCATCGGTGACGGTGAAAACACTGTCCTCTCCGGCCAGATTGCTTCCACCACCTCCGAAGCTGGCACCCTGACCCTGAGCAACCTGACCTACAAGGTTGATGACACCATTAAGGACAGCACCGGCATCTCCCAGACTGGCAAGTCTGCCATCGCTCTGTGGGGCAACCAGAAAGTTGTCTGCACCGATGTGACCTTCGAAATGAGCCTCAAGGACAGCACTGCCATCACCGCTTGGTGGGACACCAATGAAGGCACCTCCATCACCGTGAAGAACTGCACCTTCAACTGCAACGGCCAGCGCCCCATCCGCGCTACCGCTAACGTGACCGTTGAAGACACCACCTTCAACGATCCCTATCGTTATGCTGTGCAGCTGACTGCTAAGTCCTCCACCGCTACCAAGCTGGACAAGGCCATCATCAACTTCAACAACAACACCATCATCAACGGCGAAAACGGCAAGGCTTTCGTCTATGGTATTCAGCTGGAAGGCGCTGATTACGGCTGCAACAACTGCGTGATCAACGGCACCGGCAACACCATCGAAAACCCTGGCTCTGACAGCGCCATGTACTACTGCGAATGCGGCAAGGTGGAACATGATACCATTGAATGGAACACCGAAGTGCCCGTTGTTCACGAAGTGTAATTCAAAGCAACTTTCCTTCGCTGCCTGTCCCCTTCGGGGGACGGGCGGCGGGGGAGAGTAAAGCGCAAAGGCAGCGCGGCGCAGCACAGCTGCGCCAAAGCGTAACCCCGGCTGTGCTGCGCTGCGTGACAAAACCTCTTGGGGGAGGCCCCAAAAACAAAAATAATAGAAGGAGAACATAATCATGAAAAAGTCTACTTTGATCATGATCCTGAGCCTGGTTCTGGCCGTGGCTCTGGGCGTAGGCGGCACGCTGGCCTACCTGACCGATGATGACGGCGATGTCAACGTGATGACCGTTGGCAACGTGCAGATCACCCA
>JAFWYZ010000193.1 GCA_017517465.1 Clostridia bacterium
CCGATGTGCTGTGCAACCGGGAAATCAAGTTCAAGGCATTTCTGGATTTTGCCATGCAGCTGGGTGCAGAAAAAATGGCCACCGGTCATTTTGTGCAGACGGATGCGGAGGGCCATCTGCTGCGGGGTGTGGACGGGAACAAGGACCAAAGCTATTTCCTTTATATGATCCACCGGCAGCAGCTGCTCAAGTCCATCTTCCCCGTGGGCGGCAAAACCAAGCAGGAAGTGCGTGCCATTGCGGAAAAATACAACCTGCCCGTCTGCAAAAAGAAGGATTCCACCGGTGTCTGCTTCATCGGTGAACGGGATTTCAAGGCCTTCCTGCAGGGCTTTCTGCCGGCACAGCCGGGCCAGATGGTCACCCCGGATGGGGAAGTGGTGGGCAGGCATGACGGCCTGATGTACTATACCCTGGGCCAGCGAAGAGGCCTTGGCATCGGCGGAAGAGGCGACGGGCGCAGCTTCTTTGTGGTGGATAAGGATCTGAAAAAGAACCGCCTCATCGTGGCCCAGGGGGAGGATCATCCCCTGCTCTACAGCCGGGTAGCGCTGGCGGATCAGGCTACCTTTGTCTGCGATCCCCTGCCCGAAAATACCCCCGTCCATGTGACGGCCAAGTTCCGCTACCGCCAGCCCGATCAGGGCTGCACCGTCACCCGGGTGGGCGACAAGATGCACTTTGTCTTTGACGAGCCCCAGCGCGCCGTTACCCCCGGCCAGAGCGCCGTGATCTATGACGGCAACATCTGCCTTGGCGGCGGTATCATTGACAGTGTGGAAAGGTAACCGGACAGAATGCCGAACAAAAAGAAGGGAGAGAAACTCCCTTCTTTTTTCGTATTGATTTTTATTCACCGTGTTCCGTAATAAAGGCCTTTGTTTGCTTGTTGAAGCACAGATACATCATGGGGAGAAGGGACAGGGTGTTGCCCGCGGCAAACACGATGTACATGGGCATTACATCCCCCAGCAGCCCGTATAAAAGAGCGGAAAGGGCGGTGCCGCCGCAGCAGGCAGACTGGATAAAGCCCATGATGGCGCTTCTGTTTTCCTCCGGCAGCGCCAGCATCATGGATGCATTGAAGACCGCATTGCCGGCCCCGTTGGTCATGCAGCCCAGGAAATACATCACGCTCAGGGGAATAAAGCCGGAAGAAAAATAGGCAATGGTAAAGAACAGCATGGAGGAGACAAAACTGACCGCCATCACCCGGAACCGGGCTTTGGGGGACAGTTTCACAATGCCCAGTATCAGCACGCTCACCAAAGAACCGGCGGTTGAGATCGCCATCAGATAGCCGTACATATCCACCGTGAACCCCTTTTCCATACAGAAGGGCAGCATCAGCATCATGGGCCCGGCAGCCAGCAGGTTCGCGATCAGTGCGCAGGGCACAAACCGTTTCAGGCACCCGTCGGAAAAGACGGTGAGAATGGCCGTTTTCATATCCCGAAGAATGCCGGGGACAGTCACCTGCTGGCCCTGCTGTAAGGTGCGGGGCACATGAATGAAGCATTCCGTCAGGGCGGAATAGAGGTTGCTCAGCCCGTTCAGCACCACGATCAGCGGCACCCCCAGAAATGCCACCATGGCGCCGCTGAAGCCGGAGCCCATCAGGTTGATCAGGGAAGAAATACCCGATTGCACGGACTGGCCCCGCACCAGTTCTTCCCGGGGGATGATGTCCAGCACCAATGTGCTCATGGCGGGGGAATAGAACACGCTGCCAAAGGAAGCCAGAAAGGCGGCGATCAGCACTATGGGCACGCTCAGCGCATTCTGCCATGCCAGAATGCCCACCCCCAGCATCATCACCCCCTGAAAAGCATCAATGCCCACCATCAGCCATTTGCGGTTGCATTTGTCTGCGATGCTGCCGCAGATAGGGGAGAGGAACATGGTGACAAACATGGAAATGGAGGACATGATGCCCATCAGCGCGCTGGAGCCGGTCTGCTGATACACCCAATAGCCGATGGCCACGCTGTACATCAGATCGCCGATGGTGCTGACGGCATTGCCCTGCAGCAGCAGGATAAAATCCTTGTTCCACAGTTTCTTTTTCACGGGGATCCCTCCCATTGTGCCCTAACGATTGTCCGCCGGTAATTTCTGACCCTATCATACCATAAGGTGCATTGCATATCCATTAACGGCTTATTAGAATTGAATGAGAAATGCGAAGCGCATCATGATGCAAAAGAAAAATCCGGAAAGCGCAAGATTGCTTTCCGGATTTGCTTGTTTATATTCTGCTGATCAGCACCACGGCGGCCATCAGCACTGCCATGGAAAGGATGGCCAGCCAGTCGTTTTTGTGCATTTTCAGCACATGCAGGCGGGTGCGGCCCTTGCCGCCGTGGTAGCATCTTGCTTCCATGGCCATGGCCAGGTCACCGGCCCGGCGGAAGGCGCTGACGGTGGTTATAGAAAAATAAAAAAGGGCACAGGAGAAAGGACTCTCTCTCCTGCGATTTTCTTATCAAAAACATCACGTGTTCTCGTCGATTACTTTTTGCAATGCTCTCATTGTTTCGTTATGGTTTGTTCCGTAGAAGCGTTCAAACTGGAATCTGTCTTTCAGCGCTTTGGAAAGGGCCAGGTGTAAATGATCGGGCAGGCACAGGCCGCAGGTTTCAAGGTACTGAAGCATGTCTTTGGAAGACTTGATGTCTGAAAACGCTGTCATGATTTCATTGATGGAAGAAGAAGCATCGTCAGCCTGGAGCAATTCTGTTTCCACTTGCGGCGGGTTGGTGTCCCCGGAATACAGTTGACCATCATAGATGTATTTCCGGATGGAAAGGGTACAGTCCTTGAGGCAGCATGCGATGTGCTCCGGCAATGAAATTGGGCAGGGATTGCTTTGAAAGTGTATGCCCTGCAATTTCTGCATGTTCAGAAAACACATGTTGGTTATGCATACTTCATCCTCAAAGATATTACGGAATGTGATATCCGCTTCAATGGCGGAAATCTCCTTGCGATTGGCATAAGCAATGACCAGATTGACAAATTGTTTATCGACACCGGGGGTTAGCAAAAGCTCGGCGGGCTTAAAGAAGAGGTCTTCATTCGGGCAAGAAAGGGGGATATTCTTTGCCTCCATCTGAACGGCGGCGTTTCCTTTTTTCTGAATCCGGACGGCCGTTCCGTTGACAGAAAGACGATAGATGTTTTCCCCAAAGGACGTTTCGATATCAATGCCTAAAATAGCATTGGCACCCTTTGCCTGGGCTTCCTGGATGAACTGCTCCAAGATATAGTTTTTTGCATTCTTGATCAGCTCGGTGCTGCCCTTCATTTCATAGTCCTGGAAGGTTAAGCCGGCGAAAAAATTCGATATGGCAGCGCTGAATTCTTTCTTCACCCCGTTTGCATAAACAATTTCTTTTGTTACGAGGCCCAGGTATTCGATCGTGTCATAGCCTTCAAAACCGGAAGATGTTGTAAGAAGCATAGTCTATTCCTCCAATATTCTTTTGTGTGCTGATGATGTTTTCATTATATCGCTTTGCTGAAATGGCTGTCAAGAGGCGGCTCTTAAGCCAGGGGAAGTCTGCGCAAAAAAACACTCTGCATTTTTGCAGAGTGTTTTTCATTACTACAGTCGGCCAATCAGAATAACGCATGCAATCAGCACCGCCATGGAAAGGATGGCCAGCCAGTCGTTTTTGTGCATTTTCAGCACATGCAGGCGGGTGCGGCCCTTGCCGCCGTGGTAGCATCTTGCTTCCATGGCCATGGCCAGGTCACCGGCCCGGCGGAAGGCGCTGACGAACAGGGGCACAAGCAGGGGCACCATGGCCTTGGCCCTTGCCATCAGGTTTCCGGATTCAAAATCGGCGCCTCTGGCAGACTGGGCTTTCATGATCTTGTCCGCTTCTTCAAGGAGCGTGGGGATAAAGCGCAGGGCGATGGTCATCATCATGGCCATTTCATGGGCGGGAAAGCCGATTTTGGAAAGGGGGGAGAGCAGCCGCTCCAGCCCGTCGGTCAATGTAACGGGGGCGGTGGTGAGGGTCAGTAAACTGGAGAACATCACCAGCAGCACCAGCCGCAGCGCATAGAGGATGGCGGTCATGACGGCTTCCTGGGTGATTTTTGCAAAGCCCAGATCCAGCCACACCTTTTCGCCGGGCAGGAAGAAAATGTTGAGAACCACGGTGAAAATGATGATGAACCGGAGGGGTTTGATGCCCTTGAGCAGCATATTGAAGGGCACATTGGACAGCCGGCAGGCAAAAAAGATGTATACCGCCGCCGGCAGGAAAGCCAGCATATTGCCTGCCATGAACACGGCCACAATGGCGGCGATCAGCAGCAGGATCTTCACCCGGGGGTCCAGGCTGTGCACCGGGCTTTTCACCGGGTAATACTGGCCCAGGGTCATGTCACGAAGCATGGTTTTCCCCTCCCTTCCACAATTGCATCAGGGCAGTGAAAAGCGCATCTTCTTCATAAATGCCTTCCGGCAGGGGCAGGCCCAGCCGGCGAAGATCGTTGTTCATCCGGCAGATCACCGGCACATCCAGCCCCATTTCCTCCAGCTGATCCGCATGCAGGAAAATGTCCGCCGGGGTGCCGTCCATGGCCACGGTGCCTTTTTTCATCACCAGCACCCTGGTGGCAAAGCGTGCCACGTCGTCCATGGAATGGGAGATCATGATGATGGTGGTGCCGCTTTCGTGCAGCGACCGGATCAATTGCAGCATGTCTTCCCGGCTCATGGGATCCAGCCCGGCGGCAGGCTCATCCAGCACCAGTACTTCAGGCCGCATGGCCAATACACCGGCCATGGCCACCCGGCGCATCTGACCGCCGGATAATTCGAAGGGGGATTTTTCCCTGAATTCGTCGTAGGCAAGGCCCACTTTCCGCAGGGCTTCCTGCACCCGCTCCAGGATCTCATCTTCCGAAAGGCCCAGGTTCCTGGGGCCGAAACCAATGTCCTTTTCCACTGTTTCTTCAAACAGCTGGTGTTCCGGATACTGGAAGACCAGGCCCACCTTCTGGCGCAAAGTTTTTTTGCTGTAGCCGGAAGAATGGATATCTTCCCCGTCGATCAGCACCTGTCCGGAGGTGGGCCTGAGCAGGCCGTTGATGTGCTGGGCCAGGGTGGATTTGCCGCTGCCGGTGTGGCCGATGAGGGCCAGAAATTCGCCGGAGGATACCGTGAAATTCACATCCCGGATGGCGGTGGACTGGAAGGGACTGCCTTCCTGGTAGGTGTGGGTTACGCCTTTGAATTCAATCTGCATACCCTTGCCACCTCCTCCGCCGTTTCTTCAGGATGCAGCAGGCCCTCTTTCAAGGGCATGCCTGCCTGCCGCAGCCGATGGGCAAGCCGGGCCGCAGCCGGGACATCCAGCCGCAGGGCCTGCACTTTTTCCGGCACGGAAAATACCTCAGCCGGGGTGCCCTCCATGGCAATGCGCCCATCTTCCATGATGTATACATACTGGCACCGGGCTGCTTCTTCCATGAAGTGGGTGATCCACAGCACCGTGATCCCCTTTTCTCTGTTCAGCTTTTCCACCGCAGCAAACACTTCCTTGCGGCCCTGAGGGTCCAGCATGGCGGTGGCTTCGTCAAAAATGATGGCCCGGGGCTCCATGGCCAGAATGCCGGCGATGGCAATGCGCTGCTTCTGGCCACCGGACAGGGTATGGGGTGCCCGGTCCCGGAAGGGGAGCATATCCACATCGGACAGGGCCTTTTCAATGCGTTCGGGCATTTGGGCCGTGGGCACACCGATGTTTTCCAGGCCAAAGGCCACATCATCTTCCACCAGGGTGGCTACGATCTGGTTGTCCGGGTTCTGGAACACCATACCGGCCTGCTTGCGGATCTCCCAGATGTTTTGGTCATCCGCAGTATCCAGGCCGCAGACATGCACCTTCCCTTCGGTGGGCAGGTACAGGCCGTTGAGCAGCTTGGCCAGGGTGGATTTGCCGCTGCCGTTTTGCCCCAGCACAGCATAAAAAGCCCCTTCCGGTACGGAGAGGCTGACACCCTGAACCGCTTTTTCTTCCGCCTCCTCATAAGCGAAGGAGACGTTTTCCACTTCAAAAATCCTGTTTTCCATATACTCCTCTGCCGGACGTTTGCCGGCACATAAAAAAGCAGCCTGCACGCATTTCGTGCAGACTGGATTATAGCACAATTCGGATGCAAGTGCAACTTTATACCGTTTCGGGCCCCACTGCCGTTTCCACGATTTTCAGCAGGTCCGCCTGTGCTCCGTTATCGGCCCGGATGTAGAGCAGATATTCCTCCTGATCATAGCTGCAGCGGAATTCGTAGCACAGCACTTCCTCCGTGCCCTTGGGGATCAGGCACAGCCGGCTGTCGGTGATTGCAAGCAGGGGATGCACCTTTTCCCGGGCCTGGGCTTCGCTGATCCGGGGCCGCAGCAGCCCCCTGGCACGGTGATTTTGCAGATAGCCCCGGGTTTCAATGCCCACCACTTCTGCCGTGTCCATCCGCAGCTGTACCTTGATCAGATCCGGATACAAAAGCACATGCCCTTCCTGGGGTGCAAAGGAGAGGACAGCCACCCCTTCGTATACCTGAAAGCCGGTGTTTTCCATGCCTTCAAAGCCCCGCTCCCGCAAAAACCGCCGGGCGGATTCCCGGCAGGCTTCGATGCCCTCCACGCCTGGGAACGCACCATTTCGGCAGGTGATCCACAGCACCTTGCCCCCTTGCCGGGTGATGGCCGCATCCAGCGTCACATCCTGCAGCTGCAGCGTTACGCCATGGCAGGGGGTGGGGCCCAGCATGTCCGCCCCATGGCTCACCTGCAGCACCCGCTCTTCACCGATGAAGGAGCGGGCAATGCGGGCGGCCTCCTGCCAGTCGATTTCTTTTTCCCCCATCAGGGGCAGCGCTTCCTGGCGCAGGGCATCGGAAAAGGGGCCGTCGTAGATGAGCGTGGGGTAGCAGATGCTTTCATCCACAGGAGCAGTGTTTTCAGCCGGATAGAAGGGGATGCTCCGGGCGGACACGGCGGTGAACAGATCCTCCTTTTCCTGCAGCAGCCGGGTGTAACTGAGGCAGGTGTCGATCAACCGGCTCATTTGCCCCATGTCCTCTTCTGTCAACGCATCCTGAGACAAAAGGGTCTTGGCATAATCGTTCATCTGGTTGGACAGCTTGATGATCTTCATGCAGTCCGGATGGGACAGGGGCAGGGAAGACAGGCTGCGCTGCACCTGGGCCCCTTCTTCTGTAGCCAGGGCCAGGTATTGATTCCGTTCACCGGTATCTGACAAAAGCGCTTTTTCCAGGGTGCCGGCCATGCCCTCCATTTCCGTCAGGGCGGACAGCATGGCGCTGCGGTAGATGACGGTCAGTCGCTGCTTATAGTCATCTGCCCGGTAAGCGTGCAGGGCACTCAAGGCGGCAAATGTAAACAGAAACAGAAATACAGACAGATGCTTTTTCATTTTTACTTCCTTTATATTATACAGCAAAATTGTGGTTGCCGATGGCCAGCCGGATTTCTCTTGTCCATATCCAGGCGGAGGTGGCAGTGACGGGATTATAGTAGTACAAACATCCGCCGGAAGGGTCCCAGCCGTTCATGGCATCCCGGGCTGCCCGGATGGATTCGGAATCGGGGGTCAGATTGATCTGCCCGTCCGCCACGCAGTCAAAGGCACCGGATTGATAGATCACCCCGGAGATGGTATTGGGAAAGGAAGCGGAGCGCACCCGGTTCAGCACCACCGCAGCCACCGCCACCTTGCCCACATAGGGTTCCCCCCGGGCTTCGCCGTGCACCAGCCGGGCCAGCAGGTATATTTCACTCTCTCCCTGGCTGGCGGCTGCAGCGGCCGTGGGCATCCCAAGGGCAGCCAGGGTGGCCGGCCCTGCCACACCGTCCGCCTTCAGGCCGTTCTTTTTCTGGAAGGCAATCAGCCCGTCATAGGTGCTCTGGCCGAAAATGCCGTCGGCGCTGCCCTTCAAGTATCCCCACCGGATCAGCCGGGATTGCATCTCCCGCACATCCTCTCCCCGGCTGCCCCAGGCGATCACCCCCCGGGCATTGAGGCATATTGTGCACAGCATGATCACTGTCAACAGGAAAACGGCCGTTTTCTTCTTCATTTCTTCACGTCCTTTCCCGGTTATTGTGTGCAGTTTTCGCCGGTGTTTTCCAAACAAATATTACGTTTTTATGAAGAAAATGTATTGACATTGTTTCGAAATATCGATAAAATAAGTTGTAAACGTATGTACACCTGTACGGAGGTTTGGGAGAATGGTGAAAAGCATGTTGAAAAAGCTGACAGCGCTGGGGCTGGCCGTTGTGCTGGTATTGTCCGGGGCTGTGTTTGCGCTGGCAGAAAGTTTTCCGCTGGTGAAGATCACCTCTTCGGAGATCACGCTGTGCAGCCTGCCCGGTGAAACTGCCGGGGAGGTGGGCCGGATCGCAGCCAACAGGGCTGTGCTGGTCACCGGGGAAGTGGGCAATTACTACACCGTCTCCTATGACAACCAGACCGGCTATGTGCTCAAAACGCAGCTTGGCGGTATGATGGAAGAAACCCCAGTGCAGACGGCTGCGTCCTATCAGGCCTATGCTTCCCTGTCCAACGGCAGCAAAGGGGAAGCGGTGAAGGATCTTCAGCGGGCGCTGAAGGAACTGGGCTATTACAAATCCTCCATCGACGGCAAATACGGAAATGGCACCAAGAATGCTGTGAAGGCTTTCCAGAAAATGAACGGCCTGTCCCAGACCGGCACGGCGGATCTGGCCACCCAGACGCTCCTTTATCACGGCAATCCCAAGGATGCGGACGGCCTGGTGATCAGTGACCAGAATCAGAATGTATATGAAACCCTGTCCCGGGGCAAGAAGGGCGAACAGGTAAAGGCCCTGCAGCGCCGCCTGCAGGAACTGGGATATTATACCAAAAAAATCGACGGCGATTACGGCTCCGGCACAGTGTCGGCAGTGAAGGCCTTCCAGAAGAAAGCCGGCCTGTCCCAGACCGGTACGGCGGATAACGATACCCAGCTGATCCTCTATTCCGCTGCCGCTCCCTCTGCCAAGGCCACTGCGGTGCCTGCTACGTCTACCCCTGCTCCGGTGGTGACCCCTGCGCCTCAGACGGGCTATCCCTACACGACCTATACCACCGCTTCCGTGAACCTGCGTGAAAAGGCTACTACCAATTCCGACCGGCTGGCCACCGTTTCCAAGGGTGCCACGGTGACGGTGCTTGCCGACAGCGGCAATTTTGTTCAGGTATCCTATAACGGCAAAGGCGGCTACCTGATGAAGGACTATGTTCATATTCCTGTGTCTCAGCTGCCCGGCAATACCCTGGATCAGAATGCCCAGGCTCAGAAGAATTACCTGACCCTGCAGCAGGGCAGCGCCGGCAGCCATGTGAAGGCCCTGCAGGAAGCACTGCAGGAGCTGGGCTTTTATTCCGGTACGGCAGACGGCAGCTATGGCCTGGGGACGGTGACGGCCCTGAAAACCTTCCAGAAGAAAAATAACCTGCGCCAGGACGGTGTGGCATCCCCCGAAGTGCAGCAGCTGATTTTCGAAGAAAAGCCCATCAACAGCAAGGGCAAAAAAGTGAACATCAAAACCTTGCCCCTCATTGACAACTATCCCATGCAGCAGGGGGACCGGGGCGAAGCGGTGACCCGGCTGCAAAAGAAGCTGAATACCCTGGGTTACTATACCGCTGCCTATACCGCCATTTATGATTCTGCCACCGTGAAAGCGGTGAAGGAATTCCAGAAGGACCATTCCCTGACCGTGGACGGCAAGGCAGGCGAAAAAACCCTGCGCCTGCTCAATCTCATCAGCGTCACCCCTGCGCCCAATGCACCCACTACCGTTCCCCAGAATACCCCCCTTACCGAAAGCAATGTGATCATCATGCAGAACGGTACCCGGGGCCAGGCCGTGGAGCGGCTGCAGAAGCGGCTGATGGAGCTGGGGTATTATGAATGCGAAGCAGACGGTGTCTATGACGCCAATGAAATGGGCGCCGTGCGTGCTTTCCAGAAGCGCAACGGCCTGAAGGTGGACGGCATTGCCGGGCTGGATACCCAGGTGAAACTGTACAGCCAGAGTGCCTTGCCGGCAGAAAATGCCAATATCGTTCTGCCCACCCCCATCCCCTTTGTGACCCCTGACGTGAAGATGACCCTGCGCAACGGCAGCGAAGGCGAATATGTGCGCCTTTTGCAGGAGCGGCTGACGGTGCTGGGGTATTACAGCGGCGGTGTGGACGGCAATTACGGCAGCGGCACCCTGCGTGCCGTGGTCACCTTCCAGCAGTTCCATGGGCTCAGTGCGGACGGTGTGGCCGGTAAGCAGACCCAGGAATTGCTCTACAGCAACAATGCAAAAACCTATGCGGAGGCCAAGCCTACCCCTGCCCCCACCCCCAGGCCCACCGCTACCCCAAAGCCCGGCACCTCTTCTGCCCCTGTGACCAATACCCTGCTGAAAGTGGGCAGCCGGGGCACGGAAGTGAAGCAGATGCAGGAAAAGCTGGTTGCCCTTGGGTATCTTGGGGCTGCTGACGGCATTTACGGCACCAAAACGGCCCAGGCGGTGAAGGCATTCCAGAAGAAGAATGCCCTGCTGGCGGATGGCATTGCCGGTGAAAAAACCCTGAAGAGGCTCTATTCCAGTGCGGCGCTGTCTGCCAACGGCGGTGCTGTTTCCATGCCCACCCAGGCCCCCTCTTCCGGCAGCACTTCTTCCGGTTCTGCCGCCTTTGTGGCTCCCCGGGCCAGCGAGGTGCGCTATGCCAACTGGTATACCGAAATCCGTTCCCGGGCCAAGCTGATGCCGGATGTGGTGATCTACGATCCGGATACCGGGCTGCACTATAACCTGCATATGTTCTCCTTCGGCAAGCATGCCGATGCCGAACCGCCCACCAAGCAGGATGTGGAGATCATGAACCAGATCATCGGCGAAGATGACTGGGGTCCCAAGTATGTGTGGGTCATTTTCAGCGACGGCCGGGTGTATATCGGCTCCACCCACTCCAAGGGCCACACGGTGGATCATGACAGCGATAACGGCCTCACCGGCCATATCTGCCTCCATTTCCCCCGCATCATGAGCGAGGCGGAGGCCACCGGCCCCTATGCGGTCAGCCACCAGAAGGAAATCCTTTGGGGTTGGGAATTGACCCAGGCCATGATCCGGTAAAAACAAAAAAAGCAGCGGCGTGATATTGTTCACGCCGCTTTTTTTATGTATGTTTATTTGTCTTGGTTCAGCAGGGCATTAACCTCTTCCAGCGTGGGCGGGTTCAGGGGCAGGGGGAAGCGGCTGATGGCTACGCCCGAGCAGGCAGCGGCAAAGCGCACGGTTTCTTCATCGCTCATGCCGTGAAGCAGGGCATACACACAGCCGGCCTTGTAGGTATCCCCGGCACCCAGGGTGCTGCGCACATCCACCTTGAAAGCAGGCATGTGCTTCATTTCCTGGCCCTTGCGGCCAAAGTACATGCCGTGTTCACCGGCGGTGATGATCACCAGGCCCTCGGTGCTTTGGGTGAGCAGATCATACACTTCTTCCAGTGTGCAGCCCTTGTAGTCGCCGTCGGTGCATTCGTGGGACAGCACATTGATGGCGGAATGCTGATGCAGGTAGCTGTCGTGGCGGCAGTCGATGGTCACATAGGGCTTATGGTGCTTCACGCAAAGCTCCGCCACCTGCCGGGTTTCATCGCCGAAGTAGGGGTCGATGCCCGCCGCCTTGCAGTCCATGATGTCCTGCTCCTTGGGGGCGTTCCAGCGCTTGATGCCGATTTCGTACAGATGCTGGAAGCGGCCCAGGGGCGTGCGGTATGCCCCGGTGATCAGCACGTGGTCCACCAGTCCTTCCCACTCGGGATCAAAGTACAGGGAGGACAGGTCCACGCTCTTGTCCGCGTAGAAGGAGCGGATCAAATCCGCCGGTTCTGTGCCGATATGGGTGCCGTCTATTTTCACCTGGACCCCCAGGGAAGACAGCACCGTGGCGGCTGTGCCGGTTTCGCCGCCGGGGAGAAAATAACGTTCATCGATTTCGCTGTAGGAATCCGGCTTGGGGAATTCACCCCTCAGCAGGAAGGAATGGGTGCCCAGCACCTGACCGTGGAGATACACTTCGTTTTTCATGGAATAACCTCCTGATAACGTTCCTATTTTCACAGGGATGTCCCTGCAATGGATGATGTGCGAACCAATGCTTCCCGGCACCAGGAATACAGCAGGACAAAGGCTTCCTCAAAGGCAAAGGATCTGCCGGACCCAAGAGCAACAGAAGCCTCCAGAACCTGCCTGTCCTGCCCGGAAAGCACTGCCAGCAATTCCTTTTTGGTACCGATAAAGCTGCCGGTTTCAAGGAAGTGCAGATTCTGCAGGATGAAGAAAACCTGTTTGTATGTTCCGGGCAATGCTGCGATGTTCTGCTCCGCAGGTGCATGGATATACCGATGGCATATCTCGTGATACAGATTGCCAAGACTCAGCTGCACAAAAGCTGTCACATCGTGCCTCGTATATGTCGGCACAAGATCAGCCAGCATGCCGTAATAATCCTTTGTGCTATGCAGCAGATGGCAGATCTCCAGCGGATTCCAGTGCAGCAATTCGTCCTTGCCGCAGATGAACCCACAGGATTTTTGAGCATCCGGCAGGGAAGCGATTGCCTGGCGGTAGGCATCCAGATCGGCAACAGTCATGGCCTCAATGACCACCATGATATCGATATCGCTGTGTTCGGTGGCTTCACCGCGCAGGTAGCTGCCCTGCAAACCTACATAAAGCAGCCGCTCCCTGAATACTTTCTTCAGCAGTGTCAGCAATGCTGAAATATAAGAATCTGGTTGAAACATGATTTCTCCTTTCGGATTGAAGTGCCGATATTGTCATGTGCTGCCATTGACCAGACGGATATACTCTTCCTTGGGAATCATGGGTGTTTCCAATGCGGCAATGGTTTCTGCGGAAAGGGTGAGGGAAGCGGCATATTCCTCACCGGCCTGTTCAAAGCGTTTTAGCAGCGGCTCCGCCACAATAGCCGCTTCGGGCACGTTCAGCATGGGGGTTTCCGGCACACAGACCATATCCGGCCCGCCGAAGCAGATCTCGCACATCTTCCGCAGCCCGTCAAAATTGCCGTCCCAGTCCGGGAAACCGCAGCCGCAGATGACCAGCGTGTGCATTTTCGAGAAATCCGCCAGCGCTTCATGGCGCACGGTGCCGTCATCCAGCTGCTCCATGTTCATTTTCACCAGGGGGATGGTGCGATCCAGCACGGCCTTGAGATGGGAAGGCATGCCGTAGCAATACAGCGGAAAGCTCCAGATGACCACATCCGCCCGGCGGTACAGATCCAGAATGTCGTTCTGATCATCCTGGATCACGCAATGGCCGTCCAGCTTCCTCCAGCAGCCAAAGCAGCCCCGGCAGGGGGCAATGTCTTTCTCGATCACGTGCATGATGTTTACTTCGTGTTCCTTTGTTTTGTTCAGCCCTTTCAGAAAGGCATCGGTCAGGCGGAAGGTGTCGCTTTTTTTCTTGGGGCTGCCGTTCAGTACAAGAACGTTCATGTTTATCTCCTCCTTGCAGAATCATGAAATGGCTGACGAATGGTGTGATGGATGGTGATGCAGGCAGAAGTCTTCATTATTCCCATATGGCCGCTTCTTTTGTTGCCCATTCGCCCAGATGGCTTGCCCACGATTCAACAAAACAGGCCGTATACGGCAAATGTTTGTTTTTCCGCAGCTTGGCAAAATAAGGCATATTTCCCCACGAAACAGAAATAACACCAACAAAGAACATGAACGGCCCCAGAAAAAGGGACTGAATGGCATGGCCGTATTCATGAACACGAATACGCTCAGAATTTTTTTGGCTGTCAACCGGCGTGAAGATAAACAGGCCCAGGCTTAATCCGCCGGGGTGATTCCATTGGGTATCGATACAGCCGTGGTACATTCTGTGATTGCGTTTCCGGTTGGCCATAAAGAATCCCAGGCCAATCAGTGTTTGTGCCAATCCCCAGGTACATTGCATGAGGATAAAAAGCGCCTTTTTCATCTTTTGCCCTTTCTCTTTTCAACCGGAATGGAATCGTGGAAAATTTCCATTACAGGCAATGCGTTTTTACGCTTGTTTTTCCGCATGCGTAGCAATAAAACATTTGACAAACTGACTGATTTTCTCCAAAGCCTCTGCCTGCCTGTCCGGCTCGCGGTCACACAGGTGAACAAGGGCAGAGATGGGCGCGGTGAAGCAGAAGGCCAGCATGGCAGGGTCCCCTTTTTTCATCAGGCCCTTTTCCATCA
>JAFWYZ010000194.1 GCA_017517465.1 Clostridia bacterium
GCCTATGACACCGTGAAGCCCTATCTGGACAACGGCAAGCTGGTTTGCGTTTCCGGTCAGACCGATTTCGAAACCGTTGCTACCCCCGCCTGGAAGTCTGAAACCGCTCAGGCCCGTATGGACAACATCCTGGCTGGCTTCTATCCCGATGCTCTCACCGGCGGCCAGAAACTGGACATCTGCCTCTGCTCCAACGACTCCACCGCTCTGGGCGTGACCAACTCTCTGGTTGCTTTCGGCTTCACCACTGAAAACATCCCCGTGATCACCGGTCAGGACTGCGACATCGCCAACACCAAGAACATGGTGAAGGGCCTGCAGGCTATGTCCGTGTTCAAGGATACCCGCGCTCTGGCCGAAGCGACCGTGAAGATGGTAGGCGAAATCCTGGCCGGCGCTGAAGTAGAAGTGAATGCCACCTACGCCAATGGCGTGAAGGATGTTGCTTCCTTCAACTGCACCCCCGTGTTCGCTGACGTGAACAACTACGCCGAACTGCTGATCGACTCCGGTTACTACACCGCCGAACAGCTGGCCGAATAATTTCTGTCAAACGTAAGCAAAATTTTCGTCTGACGACGGGAGACGGGCGATTCGTCGTCCGTCTCCCGTTTCGGATTTTCAGGAGGAATGTGATTTGGGTAATACAATCCTCAAAATGCAGAATATCACCAAGGAATTCCCCGGTGTGAAAGCACTGGATAACGTGAACATCGAAGTGACCGAGGGCGAAATCCATGCCCTGTGCGGCGAAAACGGCGCAGGTAAATCCACCCTGATGAAGGTGCTCAGCGGTATTCATGTATATGGCTCTTATGACGGCAGCGTCATCTATCAGGGCAAGGAATGCCATTTCAAGAACATCAAAGACAGCGAAAAGGAAGGCATCGTCATCATCCATCAGGAGCTGGCACTGGTGCCTTATTTGAGCATTGCGGAAAACATGTTCCTGGGCAATGAGCAGGCCAAACGCGGCGTGATCAACTGGGATTTGACCAATAAAAAAGCTGCCGAATACATGGCCATGGTGGGCCTGAGCGATTCGCCCACCACCCTGATCAAAGATATCGGCATGGGCAAGCAGCAGCTGGTGGAAATCGCCAAGGCCCTGGCCAAGAACGTAAAGCTTTTGATTCTGGACGAACCCACTTCTTCCCTGAATGAAAGCGATGCGAAAAAGCTGCTGGATCTGCTGATCGAATTCAAAGAAACCAAAGGCATCACCAGCATCATCATTTCCCACAAGCTGAACGAAATCAGCTACTGTGCGGATAAGATCACCGTCATTCGCGACGGCCAGAGCATTGAAACCCTGGTCAAGGGCGTGGATGAGCTTTCCGAAGAGCGCATCATCAAGGGCATGGTGGGCCGTGAAATGACCAACCGCTACCCCGCCCGTGAGCATAACATCGGCGAAGTGGCCATGGAAGTGAAAAACTGGACGGTGTACCATCCCGTTTATGCCAACCGCAAGATGGTGGATAATGTTTCCGTGAATGTGCGTCATGGGGAAGTGGTTGGCTTTGCCGGGTTGATCGGCGCCGGGCGGACGGAATTGGCCATGTCCGTTTTCGGCCGGGCATACGGCACCAAGATTTCCGGCGAATTGAAGCTGAACGGCAAAATTGTGCATTTGAAGGATATTCCCCATGCCATCGAAGCCGGCCTTGCCTATGTGACGGAAGACCGCAAGGGCGATGGCCTGATCCTCACCGACAGCATCAAGCACAACACCACCCTGGCCCGTCCTGCCTTTATCAGCAAAAAAGGCGTGATCGACAAGGACCTTGAAAAGAACAAGGCCGAGGACATCCGCTATAAGCTGGGTGTGAAAACCCCCAGTGTGGAACAGAACGTGGGCAACCTGTCCGGCGGCAACCAGCAGAAGGTGCTGGTGGGCAAGTGGATTTTCGCCCAGCCCGATGTGCTGATAATGGATGAACCCACCCGCGGCGTGGACGTGGGTGCCAAGTACGAAATTTATCAGATCATCAACGATCTGGTGTCCCAGGGCAAAGCCGTGATGATGATCTCCTCCGAGCTGCCTGAATTGCTGGGCATGTGCGACCGGATTTATGTCATGAACGAAGGCCGTCTCATTGCCGAACTGAAGGCGGAAGACGCTTCCCAGGAAATCATTATGAGCTATATCATGCAAGACAGCAAAGGAGGGATCGGCGCATGACGACCATCAAAAAGCGTGCTGCAAAGCTTGACCTGAAGCAATACGGTATGATGATGGCGCTGGTCGCAATTATTGTACTCTTCTCCATCCTCACGGGTGGCAAACTGATCAAACCCATGAACATCAGTAACCTGATTTTCCAGAATTCCTACGTGATCATTCTGGCCATCGGTATGCTGCTGTGCATCCTCACCGGCGGTAACATTGACCTTGCCTGCGGCTCTGTTGTAGGTCTCATCGGTGCCTGTGCCGGTACGTTCATCATCGAAATGGGCATGAATGTGTATCTGGCCATCCTGCTGTGCCTGCTGATCGGTATCGGCATCGGTATGTGGCAGGGCTTCTGGATCGCCTATGTGGGCATTCCGCCTTTCATCTGTACCCTGAGCGGCATGCTGGTGTTCCGCGGTATTACGCTGCTGATCCTGCGCGGTATGACGCTGGCCCCCTTCCCGGATGCCTATAAGAACCTGTCCACCGGCTTCATCCCGGATTTCATCGGGGAAATGACGCTGTTTGGCCAGACCATCAAGAGCCCCCTGTGCCTGATCGTGGGCATCCTGATCGCCGTGGGCTTCTGCGCTTCCCAGATCCTGGGCAACGTGAGCAAGAAGAAGAAGGGATATGAAACCCAGCCCCTGCTGCTGATGCTGGTGAAGATGATCGCCGTATCCGCCGTTGTGATCTGGGTGTTCTACCTGCTGAGCCGTTATCGCGGCATCCCCACCGTGCTGATCATTCTGGGCATTTTGCTGGTTGTGTACAGCTTCTTCACCCAGAAGACCGTCCGCGGCCGTCACCTGTATGCCATCGGCGGCAATATGAAGGCTGCTCAGCTGTCCGGTGTGAAGACCAAGCAGATGATGTTCTTCGCCTATACCAACATGTCCTTCATCGCTGCCATTGCGGGTCTTGTGTTCGCTGCCCGTCTGAACAGCGCTGCTCCCACTGCCGGCCAGAGCTTTGAAATGGACGCCATCGCCAGCTGCTTCATCGGCGGTGCTTCCGCTTACGGCGGCACCGGCACCATCAGCGGTGCGCTCATCGGCGCTCTGATCATGGGTGTGCTGAACAACGGCATGTCCCTGCTGGGGTTGAGCAGTAACCTGCAGCAGGTGGTAAAGGGCCTGGTTCTGCTGGCTGCCGTCGCCTTTGACGTCATCAGCAAGAATAACCTCATCCAGCTGCCCAAATTCGGCAAGAAGAAGGCCCTGTCCGACGTGGGCGAAAAGGCCTGATCCGATCATAAACAGAAGCTGCACTGACACATGTCGGTGCAGCTTTTTGCTGTGCCGGTGCTGTCTGCAGATTTCTTTTCTTGCTAAGCACTAACGGATTGGGTATAATGATCGGGAAAGAATAGGGTCCGGCATTGACCGGTGGAATATGGGGTGAAGTATTGAGATGCAAATGACGAAGGAGACCTTGATTCTTTACCCGGCAGGGATCAATTTGCTGGGCTTTGCGCTGCAGGGCATTGAGGTGCTTTTGCGGCGGCGGGGCAGCAAGCTGCGGCTGGATATTCCGGTCATGATTGCCGCGGTATTGGGGGCATCGCCGGGCATTTTGCTGTGCATGCTGCTGTTTGACCGCAAGGCCGTGAAAGAGAATATGATGTGCCGGTGTTTGTGGTGTGTGTGTTGGTGATCCAGGTGCTGCTGATTCTGTTTTTCAGCAATCACGGGGATCAGCCGGTGAACCTGGCCTTCCCGGACTTTTTTGCTGCCCGGCCGATGCTGCTTGTGTATCTGGGGCTGATCAACGGGATCACGTTTGTTCTCTTTGGGCTGGACAAGCGCAGGGCCATCCGCCAGAAGAGGCGCATTCCCATTGTGACACTGCTTGGATGCTCTTTTGTGGGCGGCGCATTGGGGGGCCTGATAGGCATGTATCTGTTCCGGCATAAAACCAGAAAGGATTATTTTGCGCTGGGGCTGCCCCTGATGCTGGTGATGCAGGCAGCAGTGATCTTCTTTCTGATGAACATGTAAGGAAAATAATCTGAAGCAAAAGAAAAAGGAGGGGGTTTCCCCTCCTTTGTGTTTTGGGTGCTGTTACTCCTTTGGCATACCGGAATCCAGCATATCGTAGTACAGCTGGGTGGTGATGCGGCGGCCGATGTTGGCGGAATTATCGGTAAAGTGGGCGGTATTGATGGCCACGGCGTAGTATTGGTCGTCAAAGACGGGGCAGCCGCTGTAACCGGGTTCTGTATCGGCATAATGGAGGATCTGATTGGAATTGTAGGGCTCTGCATAGCCGATGCTGGTTTTGATTTTGCCTGCGCGGTAGCCGGCCACGTTGAACCATTCCGCTTCATATTCTGCATCGCTCATGCCATAGCGCATGCCGAACCAGCCGGTGGTATCGCCTACGTTTTTGTACAGCTTCACATAGGCATAGTCATTGGCGGAATAGGCATCGGTGTTGAAAAGGTCGTTGTTGGCCCAGGCAGACCATTTGCCGTTGTAGCGGTACAGATAGTCGCTCTTGCTGCGGTAGCCAAAATAGAGGGTCATGCTGTCGGCCCACATGTCATGCTCGGTGCAGACCATGCAATGGCCGGCGGTGAGCATCCAGTCCGGGTCGATCATGAAGCCGGTGCCCGTCCAGCTGTGGCCGCACTGGCCGTTGATTTCCATGTAGCAGATGGCGGAGTAGGGATATTTGGAGGGGTTGACGTTGCTTCTGTTATCAGTACCGATGACGGCTTTGTCGGGCTCGTCTTCATTTCCGGACAGCGCTTCGGGAACGAAGGGCGCATTTTCACCGGCGGGAACATCCTCTGCCACTTCTGTGGGAGAGATGAACAGAATCTCGCCCTTGTTGCTTTCTTCTTCTGTGCTTTCCGCAAAAGAAACACAGCAGGAAACACAGCAGAGCAAAGCCAGCATCAGACAAAGAAAACGTTTCAACATAGGGTTGCCTCTTTTCTTTTGTTTTTTTCTATCTTAGCATATCTTTCACTTTTTTTCAATTGCTTTTTGTTTGACAGGGGGAGGGTTTCAGTATATGATGAGAAACAGTAAGAGCGATATTCCCCTTCAGCAAAGGAGCGTCATCCGCCCATGAAAAGAGCGTTTGTATTTGGCCTGGTTTTGCTTTTTGTGCTGCTTTGCGGCACCGCCATGGCCCAGGAAAAGCATATGACCCTGATGATCTATATGACCGGCAGTGATCTGGAAGCGGAATATTCCGCAGCCACCCATGATATACAGGAAATGGTGAAATCACGCTTTGATCAGCAGCAGGTGAACCTGGTCATCATGACCGGGGGCAGCAAAGACTGGTGGACACCGGGGGTGAATACCCTCAGCCCCGCCATCTATCATCTGGAAAAGGTAAGGATGATGAAGGATAAGGAGCTGCCCATGGAAAGCATGGCAGGCCCCGGTCCCCTGACGGCACTTTTGCAGCATGCTTATGAAAATTATCCTGCAAAGCAGTATGCCCTGATCATGTGGAACCACGGCTGCGGCCCGGTGGACGGGCTGTGCATTGATACCCTGCATGGGAATGATGTCCTTTTGTCCGGTGAGATGGAACAGGCACTGAAAAACAGCCCTTTCAATGAACAGAACAAGCTCAGCTTCATCGGTTTTGACGCTTGCCTGATGGCCAATGCGGAAACGGCCTGTCTGGTGGCACCTTATGCGGAATATATGATCGCCTCCCAGGAAACGGAGCCCGGCAGGGGCTGGAATTACAGCTTCCTTTCGGATATTCATCTGGATGAAAACGGGGCTCAGACCGGAAGACGCATCATCGATGCTTATTATGATTCTGCCACGTCCTTCAATCCCGGCAACAATATCACCATGTCCCTGACGGATCTTGGCCAGGTGCCTGCCCTGCAGCAGGCGGCGGATGCGCTGTTTGCCGATATAGCCCGGGAGATAACACCGCAGAATTTTTCCCGTATTTCTGCGTATCGCAGAGAATCCAAGGGGATCAGCCGTGCCGCAGGGGATGACAGCGAATGGGATCTGGTGGATCTGCATGCGCTGGCCCGGCAGTATGCTGCGCTGGCGCCGGAAGCGGCCAAAGCACTGGAAGAGGCACTGGAAAATGCAGTTTTGTACAACAGAAGCAATGTGCAGGGGCTGGAAGGGCTGTCGGTGTATCATCCCTACTATAACAAAACGGCATTTGAAAAAATGCGCAGGGATATTTATCAGCAATTTCCTTTGAGCTTGGCATATCAGCAGTATCTGGAGGCCTATACTGCCATCTGGCTTGGAAAACAGCTGACGCTGTGGGAGCATTTGCAGCCCCGGGTGACCCGGGAGACAGCAGGGCAGGTGATTTCCCTGCAGCTGACCCCTGAGCAGCATGAAAACTTTGCCGAGGCCCAATTGCAGGTGTTCTCTGTGGACGAGCATTGGGGGCATGGCTTTGTGTACCGTGAAACCATGCCTGCGCCGGATGAAAACGGGCTTTTGTCCGTTCCCTACAATGGGCGGCAATTGTTCCTTGTGGATGCGGACGGGCAGGTGGACAACAGCGAATTCAGCTACTATATCCGGGATGATCAGTATATTCTGCTGGGGTATGTGACCCCGGATAAAGGGCTGGATGAGGTAAAATATATCACCCTCCATTACCGTCTGGCAGAGGATGGGGACACGCTGCAGTTTCTCTATGCCCAGGAGCGGATGATGGACGGCACATACACCGCACGGCATAATATTGATTTGTCTCACTGGCGTTATTTTTACAGCTTGATCTCTTCCGGCTTTCCCACCTATGACGATCAGGGGGAATTGCTGCCCTTTGAACAGTGGACGGAAATGAACGGCTATCGCGCCATGGGGATCGATCTGGCACGGCCCTATACCCTGAGGTTTTCCGATGAACAGGTGGGCAGCTCTGACCTGGAAGCCCTTTTGAATGTGTATGACACTCAGGGAAATTTGCACGTTTCCCATCTGGTACCGCTGGAAAACCAAGCTGCTGTATATACCGATGCAGGCAACCGGTGCGTGTTGGATAATGCGCATTGCCGCATTGTGCTCAAGGGTGTGGAGACGGTGTCCTCCGCGGTGAATGCGAAAATCAATCTGTATCTGGATGTTGAAAACAAAACGGACGAACCGCTGCCCATGGGTGCAGGGGCTGTGATCGTGAACGATCTTTTCTTTGATCGTCAAGCCAGCCTTGGGATCGGTTCTGATGGGCTCATGGCAAAAGAACGCAGGCAGATCACGCTGTCTTTGTCTGCAGAAAATCTTCGTTATTTGGAATTGCCCTGCATTGACATTTTGCAGTTCCAGGTGAATCTCTGGCCTTTGGACTATAAGAAGTCCCAAATGCATTGGACGGAGGCGGCGGAAGTGGCGGTGGATACGGCCTGCCTGATGAATGGGGAAGAGGTGCCGGAACCTTTGGCCGTCTGCACACGGGATGGGGTCGAGGTGGCGGTGATGGGATTTGCGGTGGATACCCTCAACCGGCTGCGGGCCACATTGCGTGTGACCAATCATAACGGGGAAGCGGTGAAGCTGTCCAGCCTGAAAGAACAGATCAACGGTGTACAGCTTTCCAATTTTTCGGGGCTGATCAATTGCGAATTGCCTGCCGGGAAAACCTGCGTGGCCGGCGGGAACATGAACACATCACTTACCACCTTTGCGGCAGGCTATGGCGATGAATTCATGGCGGACAGCATGAGTGCGCTTGGCTTTGATGGGATCGAAAAGATGGGCATGGTGCTGTATATCAAAAAAGCGGAGGAAAAGCAGGAAGCGGAATTTGCCTTTTCCTTTGCTCCTGCCTTTCCCTATCGGGAACACAGAAGCTGTGAGATGGCCTCCCCCATGGCATCTGTTCTTTTGTATGAGGATGAAAGGCTGTCCATGCGGCTTTATGGCTTTGACATGAAGGACAATAAGCTTTCTGCAGTCATTGCCTACGAAAACAAAACCGATACAACCTTCTCCTTCCGGTGGAAGGAGGCTGTGTTCAACGGTTCGGAAAAGGTAAAAACAGAAAACGGGCTGAACTATGAAGTGGAAATTCCTGCCCGGTTGACGGTGTTTGGGGATGTGGTATTTGAGCTGAGGGACATCGGCCTGCCCGGACCGGAGGCATTGCGCAGCGTCTTCCTTCTGGGGCGCACTCAAATGCCGGATGAAGAGGAAAACACGGTGATCGAAGCGCTGGTGGAGGTGCCCGGGAAGCATGAAGGGATTCATTTCTATGCACAGCACCTGCAGCTGAAGGAAACGAAGGCATATAAAAGTGAACGCGTCCCCTTCCTGCAGGAAACGTTGTCCCTCCCTGAAAACGGCGGGAATGAAGCGGTCACGCTGACAGCGCCGGACGTGGCCGGTGCAGTGGAAGTGAAGGCCCATATTGTGGCCCTGGATAAGCAGGATATGTATCCTGTGGTGATGGGCATCCGGCTGGAAAAACAGCAGGATGTGTGGACACAGCCGTTCAGCGGCCTGTACATCAGCACAGGCGAAGATCCCAGGCAGGTGTGGGCCTGTGCCGGGGTCAGCTTTTCGGAAGGCAGGGAAGAATGGGTGCTGCCGGAAATCTATGCCAACGGCGAATGGTATGCACCGATGATTTACTGCAAAGGGGCAAAATTGCTTCTGACCCCCGGACAGGAAGCAAGGCTGATCTTCGGCGAAAGGCATGATGCTGTTGAGGATCCCCAATGGTATGAGCGTATTGTATGCATGGCACCGGTCTATTTATGGCAGGAGGATGCGCAAGGGCGCATGCCGCCTCTGAAGGATTTGGCAAAGCCCGAATCAAAAGCCAGCGGCTATGTATTTGACGATATTGTCCTGCCGGTTTCCTTCCGTATGCTGGATCTGAAGGAATACCCCGGGGAGCTGATGCTGTTTTGTTCCTACACCCTGGAGGACGGCACAGCTTTCTGCACCGGGCCTGTGCCTTTTGCGCAGTGAAGGACATGTGAATATAGCCATATAAGCCGGCAGGAAAAGGAACGCTTTTCCCGCCGGTTTTTTCCTGCTGCTTTTGCGTTTTTGCTGAAGAAGCAGCGGGGGGTTTTGTTATGAGCGGAGAAGGAAAAACAGGAAGTATTTTGTTGAAGTTTGCCGTATTATATGGTATAATTACATTATGCAAATTGATAACAGGCTGCCTGTCATTCTGCAGGCGGCGTATTTGAAGCGGATAAATGCGTGAAAAAAGGAGATATACGTATGAGCAAGTTTGTGATTGCCTGCCCTGTATGTAACCGTTATGCCGAGGGAAAAACCGGCTTTTTTGCCACGCGGCGCATTCACTGTGCCTGCGGCAATACCATCCATGTGAAAACCGATAAGCTGACCAGCCGTGAATGCCCTTCCTGCGGCAACAATGTGCTGTATGACCAGACGGAGGGCAAGAATGCCAAGTGCCCCGTGTGCCAGGCCCAGCTGGTATCCGATGAAAGCATGAATAACCTGGTGCATTTCCGCTGTGATACCTGCGGCTGCAGCCTGCAGGCCGCCAAGAGCGCCACCCGCATCACCTGCCCTGTTTGCGATACGGAGCAGGATGTGCAGATGAAGCTGAAATTGCAGGAGGATCAGGCGGAAGGTATTCCTGTGCTGATCCGCTATGAAGGGGATAACCATACCTTTGTGTGGAAGCACCCCCATACCGATTTTGTGACCGGCAGCCAGCTGATCGTGCATGAAACCCAGGAAGCCATTTTCTTCCGCAACGGCGAGGCGCTGGATTCCTTCCCGGCAGGCCGCTACACCCTGGAAACGGCCACGCTGCCCAAGATGGATGCGCTGTACCCTGTGCCCGTGCAGGGCCAGCCCTTCCATGCGGAAGTGTATTTTGTGAACCTGACCACCCATCTTGGCATCAAGTGGGGCACCAACAGCAAGGTGGGCCTGTTTGATCCGGCCACCGGCATCCATGTGGAACTGGGGGCCTCCGGCGCATTTAACCTGCGGGTCAGCGATGCCCGGAAACTGGTGATGCGTGTGGTGGGCACCACCGACGGGCTCACCCGGGATCAGGTATTCGGCGGGGATATGAGCTTCTTCCGCACCCTGGTGATGACCAAGGTGAAGGGCAACCTGGCCCGTGTCATCAAGGAAAACCATATCAGCGTGCTGGAACTGGATGAACGGGTGGAGCAGATCAGCGCCGAGCTGAAAAATGCCATCAATCCGGACCTGGCCGAATATGGCCTGTTCATGCCGGAATTCTATGTTTCCAATATTGTCACCCCCGATGACGATCCCAATTTCCGCCGTATGAAGCAGCAGCATGCTGAACAGTATCTACGGGTGAGGGAAGAGGAAATCCGCAAGGCAGAGGCCGAAGCGGCCTTTGAACGCAAAGCAGTGGAAGCCCAGACGGCGGCCCGGATGAAAGTGATCGGCGCCCAGGGCGATGCGGATGCGCTGCGCCTGCAGGCCCAGGCGGAAGCGGATGCCTACCGCATGCAGGCAGAAGCCGAGGCCCAGGAAATGCGCATGAAGGGCTACACCTACCAGCAGGAAACGGCCCGTCAGGTGGGGCTGGAGGCCATGAAAAACGGCAACGGCACCGCCGCCGGTGTGGGCGGCATGGTGGGCGATATGATGCAGCTGGGTGTGGGCCTGGGTGCTGTGGGCAGTGTGATCGGCATGACGAAGGATGCCATCAACCCCGTGGTGCAGCAGGCAGCGGCTGTGGGCGGCTGGGACTGCAGCTGCGGCCAGAAGGGGGTCATGAGCAATTTCTGCCCCAACTGCGGCGCAAAGAAGCCCGAGCCTCAGTCCGGCTGGAACTGCACCTGCGGCCAGCAGGGCATCAACGGCAATTTCTGCCCCAACTGCGGCACGAAGAAACCTGAAGCTCCCGCTGCCTGGGATTGCAGCTGCGGCCAGAAGGGCATCCATGGCAACTTCTGCCCCAATTGCGGCACGAAGAAGCCGTCAGCCCCCGCTGTCTGGGATTGCAGCTGCGGCCAGAAGGGCATTCATGGCAATTTCTGTACCAACTGCGGCAACAAGAAGGGAGAATGAACATGAAAAAGCTGAATATGCATGCGCTGGCACTGGGTGCCGTGGCGCTGATCGTTTTCGTGGTGCTGGCCTTTTTGCTTCCCTTTGTTCATAACACGGTGTTCTGGATCGCCTTTGGTGCTGCCATTGTGATGGGTCTGGTGGCAGGGGTTGCCTTTATCCGCTCCTTCCGCAAGGATGAAACGCTGGAAAGCAAGGTGCTGGGCTGGCCCATTTTCAAGGTGGCGCTGATCGGCCTTGTGGTACAGGCGGTGCTGAGCCTGCTGCTGATGGCCCTGGCGGGGCTGTGCCCGGTGTGGATTGCGGTGCTGGCGGAAGTGCTGGTGTTTGCGGCGGTTGCAGCGCTTTTGATCGTCCGGGATGCCGGCAGGGAAGTGGTAACCGTTTCCGAGCAGGCCTTGCCGGACAAGACCCAGACGATGAAAAACCTGCGTCTGCAGGCCAAAAACGCAGCGGCGCTGGTCAGGGATGCCCGGGTGCAAAAGGCCATGGAAGAGCTGGCGGAGGATATGCAGTTTTCCGATCCTGTTTCCGTTGAGGCCACCGGGGAAATGGAAACGGCGCTGGCTGGGCTGATTGCCCAGGTCAAGCTGGCTGATTCACCGGAGGGGGCACTGGAGCTGGTGCAGCAGGCAAAACGGCTGCTGAAGCAAAGAAACGAAACCCTGAAAATGAGTAAATAATGACGAATCGGGAAAAAGGTTGCGGCAATGCCTGCAAACCTTTTTCTTGCTTCATTGGCAATTGGAAAAGAAAGGAATTGTTTCTGCTTTATGAAGAAAATCTGCTGTGAATTGTGCGGCTCCAATGATTTTGTGAAGGATGGCGGCATGTTTGTGTGCCAGTCCTGCGGCACCAAATATACACTGGAAGAAGCGAAAAAGCTGATGATCGAGGGCACGGTGGAAGTGACGGGCACCGTGACGGTGGACAACCGGGAAAAGGTGAATAATCTGCTGGTGCTGGCCCAGCGTGCCAAGCGTACCAACGACTCAAAAACCGCGGCCCAGTATTATCAGCAGCTGCTGCTGGAGGAACCCGATAACTGGGAAGCGGCATTTTATACCATTTTCTACGATGCCCACAATAATAAAATTGCCCAGATCGGCGAAGCGGCCAATCGGGTGGGCAACAGCCTGCCTGCTGTGTTTGAGCAGATCTGCCTTTTGCCGCAGGAAGTAAAGCAGGCGGCGGCAGAAGAAGTGACGATGCAGTGCTGCCGGTTTGCCGATATGCTGATGGGCAATGCGGTGGATTTTCTCAAGAACAATTATGATGTGAAAAGCCGTGATACCGGGGACGTTTTTAAAGATATTGCGGATGCGCTGGAAAGAAACAAAAAGCGAATGACCCAGGCCAATGAATGGGTAACGCCCATTCTGCTGATGCTGATGCGGCTGGAAGACGAAGTGAAAAAAGCACTTCCCGATCATGTGGAACTGTACTGTCATGTATGCGTGACGGCGAAGAAAATGGTAGATTTGCTGATTGAGAAAGAGATAATGCAAAAATCAAACACCGAACGAAAAGACACCACTGCCATGGCCATGAAGCTGCTGGGCTGCACGGAGCTTTATGCCGCCGTGCTGGTTGTGATGGACAAGATGGAAGAAATCGGCAGTGTTGAAAAGCAATTGCGGCTCAAGCGGATCGAAACCTACTGGGCGGAGCATGCCGAAGAAAAGCAGGCGCTGGAGCAGAAGAAACAGGCATTGTGCCAGGAAAGGGACGGGTTGAAGGAGCAGGAAGCACAGATGCGCCGGCAGATGCAGGCCTTTGATCCCAACAATAATGTGTCAGTGCCCGCAAGTGGCCAGATGCAGAAATTGCAGCAGCAGCGGACGGATGCGTACCGGCAAATGATTAACCTTGGCCTGTTCAAGGGCAAAGAAAAGCGAGCCCTGGCGGAAACGATTGACCGGCTGGATGAGGAGATCCGCCAGCTGAATCAGCAGGTGACCCAGCAGATTGCCGAAAAGAAGCAGGAAAACAAGAAAAAGCGTCAGGAACTGCAGGAAGCAGTGCAAGCGCTGCAGCCCCGGCTCAGTGCTATTGAGAAAGAACTGAAAGAAATCGAAGACGAATTGACCAAAGACCGTTAATCCGTTGAAGGAGCGATACAGATGATCATCAAGTGTAAAATGTGCGGCGGGGATCTTGTTTTCCAGCCCGGGGATACCTACGGCAAATGCGATTCCTGTGACAGCGTGTGTACCATTCCCACGGTGCAGGATGAACAGGAGCTGAACCGCTATAACCGGGCCAATCATTTCCGCCGCCAGTGCGATTTTGATAAGGCTGTTGCCGCATATGAAAAGATTCTGGAAGGCAATGAAGGGGATGCGGAAGCCCACTGGGGCATTGTGCTGAGCCGGTTTGGCATCGAGTATGTGGAAGACCCTGCCACGGGCCGCCGTGTGCCCACCTGCCACCGGCTGCAGGTGTCCTCTGTGCTGACGGATGCGGATTATCTGGCTGCGCTGGAAAATGCGCCGGACAATCACAGCCGGGAATTGTACGAACAGCAGGCCCACGAAATTGCCGCCATTCAGAAGGGCATTCTGGCCATTTCCCGGAACGAACAGCCCTTTGATGTGTTCATCTGCTATAAGGAAACCGACGCTGCCGGGCAGCGCACCCGGGACAGCCAGCTGGCCCAGGATATTTACTATGCCCTGACGGATGAGGGATACCGGGTGTTCTTTTCCAGAATCACGCTGGAGGACAAGCTGGGCCAGCAGTACGAGCCCTATATTTTTGCTGCGCTGCAGTCTGCACGGGTCATGCTGGTGGTGGGCACCAGGCCGGAGCATTTTTCTGCGGTATGGGTGAAAAACGAATGGAGCCGGTACCTGCACATCATGAAGAATGACCGTTCCCGGCTGCTGATCCCCTGCTACCGGGATATGGACCCCTATGATCTGCCGGAAGAAATGAGCAGCCTGCAGAGCCAGGATATGGGCCGCATCGGCTTTATTCAGGATCTGCTGCGGGGCATCAAAAAGGTGCTGAAAACGGAAGAAAAGCCCGCTGCGCCGGTGCAGCAGGTGGTGGTGCAGCAGGCTGCTGCAGAAGGTGCGGGCAATGTGGCTGCCCTGCTGGACCGTGCCTTCATGGCCCTGGAGGACGGGGAATTTGGTGCTGCCGTTGATTTTTGTGAACAGGTGCTCAATCAGGATGCCCGAAATGCCAAGGCCTATCTGGGCAAGCTGATGGCCGGGCTGCGTGTGCGGCTGCCTGAGCAGCTGGGACAGCAAACGAAGACCTTCGATCAGGACAGCAATTACCAGAAGATCATGCGCTTTGGGGATGATGCGCTGAAAAAGCAGATGCAGGGCTATCATCAGGCGATTGCGGACAGGCAGGAAAAAGCGCGGAGGGACGCTGTTGTCAATGAAGCACTGCAATGGCTGGGTAAGCTGGATTCCATCAGGGATTATTTTGCGATAAAAGAGAGGATAGAGAAAAAAATGACCGCTATTGGCGGTACGGAAGAAGAAAAACAGGTGATGGCAGCCTGCGCTGAAAAAGAAAAGGAGCTGCTGGAAAAGCAGTATCAGCAAGCTGTCAAATATTTTACTGCCGGCATTTGGAAAAGTGCACAGGGCATGTTTGCTGCTTTGGGGGATTACCGGGACAGCCGGGAAAAGGCAGCAGAATCCCTGGAAGCAGAAAGAAACGAGAAATATTCCAAAGCCCAAAGCTTGATGAATAAACAGGAATACACGCAGGCAGAGGAGGCTTTCGTAGCGCTGGGTGATTACCGGGATTGTCGGGATAAGGTTGCGCAGTGCCGGGAACTGCGGCAAGAAATGCTGAAGAAAATAGCAGAAGCGGAGCTGAAAAGAACGGCAGAAGCAGCAGCAAAAAAAGCCCGGAAAAAGCGGAAGATACTCATTGCTGCAGCCATTGCTGTTTTGCTGGTGGCGGCAATCCTTGTGGTTACCAATGTGATCATTCCCATGAGCCATTACAATAGTGCGGAGCTGCTGCTGGCAAAGGGTGATCAAATAAGTGCCCTGACATTCTATCAGAAAGCAGGGAATTACCGGGACAGCGTGGCAAAGCAGCGGGACATTCTTTCATCCCTTTCTGTCGAAGTTTCTGCCGGTAACGATCACACTGTGGGATTGAAAGCGGACGGCACGGTGATGGCAGTGGGGGATAATGATGATGGCCAGTGCAATGTGAGCGGTTGGCGGGATATTGTGGCCGTTTCTGCGGGATTCCGTCACACTGTGGGCCTGAAAGCGGATGGCACCGTGGTGGCCGTTGGATCAAATAGCTTGGGCCAGTGCAATGTGAGCAGCTGGCGGGATATTGTGGCCGTTTCTGCGGGATATCACACTGTGGGCCTGAAAGCGGATGGCACGGTGATGGCAGTGGGGGATAATGATGATGGCCAGTGCAATGTGAGCAGCTGGCGGGATATTGTGGCCGTTTCTGCGGGAGACCATCACACTGTGGGTCTGAAAGCGGACGGCACGGTGATGGCAGTGGGGGATAATGATGATGGCCAGTGCAATGTGAGCCGCTGGAGTGATATCGTAGCCATTTCTTCCGGAGAGCATCATACGGTGGGTCTGAAAGCGGACGGCACCGTGGTGGCTGTGGGGAAGAATGTATATGGCCAGTGCGATGTGAGCGGCTGGCGGGATATTGTGGCCGTTTCTTCCGGAGAGTATCATACGGTGGGTCTGAAAGCGGACGGCACCGTGGTGGCCGTGGGGAATAATCTCTTTGGCCGGTGCAATGTGAGCAGTTGGAAGGATATGGTGGCCATTTCTGCCGGTAGCTATCACACAGTGGGATTGAAAGCGGACGGCACGGTGATGGCAGTGGGTAACAATGACGATGGCCGATGCAGTGTGAGCAGTTGGCGGGATATTGTGGCCATTTCTGCCGGTAGCTATCACACAGTGGGATTGAAAGCGGACGGCACCGTGGTGGCCGTTGGACCAAATAGCCATGGCCGGTGCAATGTGAGCAGCTGGCGGGATATTGTGTCTGTTTCTGGCGGGGGAAATCACACAGTGGGCCTGAAAGCGGATGGCACCGTGGTGGTTGTGGGGAGTAATTTCAAAGGCCAATGCAATGTGGGTGACTGGAACCTGCTGAAATAAAGAACCATTCATGGAAACAAAGGAGCAATACAGATGATCATCAAATGTAAAATGTGCGGCGGGGATCTGCATCCCCAAGAAAATGGAACCACCTGTACCTGCGAATTTTGCGGAAGTGTGCAGACCATTCCCAAGCTGGATAATGAACGGCGGATGAACCTGTACGACCGGGGAAACCACTTCCGGCGGCAGAATGAATATGACAAGGCCATGGGCATCTTTGAACAGATCCTGCAGGAGGATCGGACGGATGCCGAGGCCTATTGGTCGCTGGTGCTATGCCGGTGGGGCATTGAATATGTGGAGGATCCGGCTACGAAAAAGCGCCTGCCCACGGTGAACCGGGTGCAGCTGACGTCCGTGCTTGCGGATGAGGATTATCTGTCCGCCCTGCAGTATGCGGACGGATTCCAGAAAACCATTTATGAGCAGGAAGCCCGTGCCATAGATGAAATCCAGAAGGGCATTCTGGCCATTTCCCGGAACGAGCAGCCCTTTGATGTGTTCATCTGCTATAAGGAAACGGATGAAAGCGGCCGCCGCACGCCGGACAGCGTGCTGGCCAATGAGCTGTACCATCAGTTGACCAATGAAGGGTTCAAGGTGTTTTTCAGCCGGATCACGCTGGAGGATAAGATCGGCACAGCGTATGAGCCCTATATTTTTGCTGCGCTGCAGTCTGCCAGGGTGATGGTGGTGCTGGGCACGAAGCCGGAATATTTCAAGGCGGTATGGGTGCGGAACGAATGGAGCCGTTTCCTGGCCATGATCCGTGCCGGAGAAAAGAAAACGCTGGTACCGGCATACCGGGACATGGATCCCTACGATCTGCCGGATGAGTTTTCCCATCTGCAGGCTCAGGATATGGGAAGGCTGGGCTTCATGCAGGATCTGATCCGGGGCATCCGGAAAATCCTGGGCGAAGAAAAGCCCGCTGCGCCGGTGCAGCAGGTGGTGGTGCAGCAGGCTGCTGCAGAAGGTGCGGGCAATGTGGCTGCCCTGCTGGACCGTGCCTTCATGGCCCTGGAGGACGGAAAATTTGACCGGGCAGATGAATTCTGCGAGCAGGTGCTCAATCAGGATGCCCGGAATGCCAAGGCCTATCTGGGCAAACTGATGGCGGCTCTGCGGGTTAGAAAGCCGCAAGGCCTGGCACGGCTGGACAAGGCCTTTGACCAGAATGAGGATTACCGGAAAGTGCTTCGCTTTGGGGACGTGGAACTGAAAAAGCAGATGCAGGGTTATCATCAGGCGGTTGCGGAGCGAATTGCAAAGCGGCAGCGTGAGGATCAGGAAAGGAAAGAAAAGGAGCGGCAGAACAGGCTGCGTGATAGCTTTTTACAGCGGCTGAAGACTGCCCAGGATCCGCATGATATCCTGCGGATCAAAGAAGAAACGAAGGACATTCAGCCGATTGCCCTGGCAGAAGAGATCCGCAAGGCCTGCGATGAACGGCATGCTGCTGTGCTGGAAAACGGGTATCAGAAGGCGCAGAAACTGGCTCAGGAAAATAAATGGCAGGAAGCCGAGCGGGAATTCAGGCAGCTGAGCAATTACAAGGACAGCCGGGAAATGGTGATCTATTGCCGTGAAAACTACTGCGAAATGCAATATGAAAAAGCCAGGGGCCTGATGGAAAAAACCTTCTATAAACAGGCAGAGGACATGTTTGCTGTCCTGGCAGATTATCGGGACAGCCGGGAAATGGTGATCCGCTGCCGGGAAAAACAGCAGAAAATACAGCAGGAAGCGGAAGATAAGGCCCAGAAAGAAAAAGCAGCGGCACAGGCAAAAGCAAAAAGAAAAAAGACGATCACCGCCATTGTTGCGACAGTAGCGGCGCTGGCTGTGGCCGGTTTTTTGTGGATGAGCAAAACGGTTACCGTGAAGCGGAGCTATGCCGAGGCGGAAGAGCAGCTGGCTGCCGGATATACGGTGAGTGCCCTGCAGTACTATCGGAGGGCAGGCAATTATCTGGACAGCATGGAGAAGCAGCGCAGCATCCTTTCCCAGTTTGCGGTGAAGCTGGATGCCGGTGATGACCATACGGTGGGCCTGAAGGACAGTGGCAGTGTGGTGGCCGCGGGCAGCAATGAATACGGCCAGCGTAATGTGAGCATGTATGATATGGTGGCTGTCTCCGCCGGAGGCTATCACACGGTGGGGCTGCGGGCAGATGGCACGGTGGAAGCGAAAGGCAACAATGAAAACGGACAATGCAATGTACGCAGGTGGACGGATATTGTGGCTGTTTCTGCCGGATCTTTCCATACGGTGGGCCTGAAAAAGGACGGCACAGCCGTTGCTGTCGGCGCCGATGGCGATGACTGGTCAGCCCGGGGTCAGATCAATGTGAACACAAGCGCGTGGCAGAATCTGGTGGCCATCTCTGCCGGGGGGCTACATACAGTGGGCCTGAAAAAGGATGGCACGGTAGTGGCCGTGGGTGAAAATGAAGACGGCCAGTGCAATGTGCAGGGCTGGAAGGATATTGTGGCGATCGCTGCTGGCGCTGCTCATACGGTGGGCCTGAAACGGGATGGCACGGTGGTGGCCGTGGGTGATAACCGGGTGGGCCAGTGCAATGTGAGCGGCTGGAAGGATATCGTGGCCATCACTTGCGGGGATTATTACACCGTGGCTATCAAGGCCAATGGCAACGTGGTGGCTATTGGGGCCAACGGAGACGGTCAGTCCGGCAAAGCAAGCAGCATGAAAGACATTGTGGCCATTGCCGCCGGCAATTCCCACACGGTTGGCCTGAAGGCAGACGGCAGTGTGGTGGCTGTGGGCAGCAACTGGAACAATAAGTGCGATGTGGATGACTGGGACCTGCTGAAATAAAGGACCATTCACGGAAAAAAAGGAGCAATACAGATGATCATCAAATGCAAAATGTGCGGCGGGGATCTGGAGTTTCAGGAAGGGATGTCGGTGTGCGAGTGCGAATTTTGCGGCACCGCACAGACCATCCCTCAGGTGGATAACGAAAAGAAGCTGAACCTGTTCAACCGGGCCAACCGGCTGCGCATGGCATCGGAATTTGACAAGGCTGCATCGGTGTATGAATCCATTGTGGCGGAATTTCCGGAAGAGGCAGAGGCCTATTGGGGCCTGTGCCTGTGCGCCTACGGCATCGAATATGTGGATGACCCGGCCACCGGCAAAAAGATGCCCACCTGCCACCGCACCCGGCAAACCTCCATCATGGATGACAGCAATTTTGACATGGCCTGCGAAAATGCGGATGCCGTGGCGAAGAAAATCTACCGGGAAGAGGCCAAGGAAATTGACCGTCTGCAGCGGGATATCCTGCGCATTGTGGCCGGGGAAGA
>JAFWYZ010000020.1 GCA_017517465.1 Clostridia bacterium
CCGGGTGGGGGTGACGGCCCCCTTTTATCTGTCCAAGCTGCTGATGGGGCATATGCCGGAAGGGAGTGCCATTGTGAACATTTCCTCCTCCCGGGACCGCATGAGCCAGCCCCAGACGGAAAGCTATACCGCAGCCAAGGGAGGCATTGCGGCGCTGACCCATGCCATGGCGGTATCCATGGCCGGAAAAATCCGGGTGAACAGCATTAGCCCCGGCTGGATCGATACGGAGGATCAGCCCTGGCACGGCCCGGATGCATACCAGCAGCCCTCCGGAAGGGTTGGCGTGACGGATGATATTGCCCAGATGGCGCTGTTTTTGTGCTCCGATAAGGCCGGGTTCATCAACGGGGAAAACATCTGCATCGACGGCGGCATGACCAGGCAGATGATCTACCACGGCGAACATGGATGGACAAAGGAATGAACGGCAGCATTGCCAAAGTGATAAGCCTGAATTTGTGAAGCGATGTACAGAACAAGCAAAAATTCTGTATGGAAGGAGATACTAACAAATTTTAAAGGATATTGCAAAACAAAAAGCGCAATAAGAGCGGTGGAAAAGAAGAAGTTATCCTTTCACTTTGCATCATGTAAATTGCGAAAACGCAAGCCTTGTCTGGCTTGCGTTTTCTTGTACTGCTGTGATAGAATGAAAGCGATAAACTTGAATTAAATGGAGGTGTTCTATATGTTTGATATTACTGTTGACGATGTTATAGAGGTTTATGAACAACTTAAAGACCGATATAATTTGGTTTTGACCACTACTTCTGCACTGGATAAAGGCTTTACTGTTGATTGCCCAATCATCGTAGGTAAAGCCCACAGACAAATTATTGAATTGTACGAAGATGGCGGTAATTTTGTTATGGATGTGATGGATGCGGAGCAAACAAAGGGCACTCACTGGCACCCCAACGATGTTGAAGGTGCTATCGAGTATATTGTTGAGTTTATGGAAGGTAAATCAGATTACGAAATGTATCCTTTCAGACAAGTGTAAGGCTTTTGGACAAGACAAACAATTTTAACAACCGTCAGCCCAATTCCAATTTGTCGAGCAGCCGAAACTTCACGTCCCCGCAATTTCAGGAGGGCGCAATTATACGTACCATTCCGGTTCATTGCGTTTGAGGATCACATAAGCAAACAAGCATCCGGCATATTCGCCAGATGCTCGTTTTTTCGTTGGGGGGAAAAATTCATCCTTAAGAATTCTCTCGCCACCTGTTCACTGTTTTTATGCGGAGGGCAGGTGCGCTTTGTTTCTTTCATTTTTGCCGGAGGAACTGGTGTGCCTCCGTCAGAATACGGCGGCTGGATTCGAACTGGAAAAGGGCCATGGCTTCTTCATAGGGCAGCAGGCGGATGGCGGAAAGCTCTTCTTCCTGGGCTTTGGGGGATTGATTTTCGTATTCCGCCAGAAAATAGACGATGTGCTTCATCACGGGTTCCTTATGGGTCCAGGGGATCAGATGCTCATCCTCGGTGCGGAAGCAGGGGAGCAGGGTCACAGAAAGCCCTGTTTCTTCTTTGATTTCCCGAAGGGCTGTTTCTTCTTCGGTTTCTGTTCCTTCCATGTGGCCCTTGGGAAAGCCGAAGAATCCCTGCTTGGATTGGATGATCACGTACAGGGGAATGCCGTTTTGCCGGGTAAAGACCACTGCGCCGCAGGAATGCTCGGTTTTCATGATGTCCTCCAAATCAACCGGAATAACGAAAAAGACCGCCTTCGTCCTGCCGACGTGCGATCTTTTTCGTGGCACCTCCAATGGGATTCGAACCCATGTTTCCGCCTTGAGAGGGCGGCGTCCTAGGCCCCTAGACAATGGAGGCAAAATGGCTGGGGAACAAGGATTTGAACCTTGACAATACGAGTCAGAGTCGTAGGTGCTGCCGTTACACCATTCCCCAACGGTGCGATATCTCTCAACCGCAAGGCATATTATACGACTGTCCAATCCGTTTGTCAAGCACTTTTTTGAAAAATCTCACAAAAATCGCAAAAAAATTTGCGGCAGCCGAATCCGGCATACCGCAAGGGGAAAATATCAAAGTTTGGAAAGGCGGATCATTTCATCCCGCAGCACTTTGCACAGCCGCTCCTTTTCCTCCGCAGGGGGCACATCGGGGTCATACCGGGTGCTCTGGCCGAAGGTGATGGTGCGCTTTTCCTGATTGGCATACAGGGGAATGAACTGGCAGCATTTGCCGGTGCGGGCATGGAACATCTGGGCGGCCATGGTAAAGCCGGTGAAGAATTCGGATACCCCTTCCTTCTGGTATTTGCCGTCTTCGCTGGTGGCTGCGTTTTCGGGGAAGATGAGGATATTATCCCCGGCTTCCATGGCGGAAACGGTTTCCCGGAAGGTGAGCATCAGTTTGCGGGGGTTATCGTGGTAGACGGGAATGCTGTCCACCTGGCGCATGATCCAGGCCAGGAAAGGCGCGGCAATTTTGTCCACCAGCCAGTAGCATAATTTTTCCGGCAGCACCTTCTGATCCTTCAGCATGCCGCCGCATACCCGGTCGGCAATGATTTTGGCATCCAGCATTTCAAAGGTGGTCCAGGGTCGGAAGGCATAGGGCACAAACACCACGTTCACCACCGGGCCGTAGATTTCCCCATGGTTGCTGACGAAAATGCAGGGGATATCCTTGTCCAGCTTCACGTTTTCCCGTCCCACAATTTTGTGTCGGTAGAAGGGACGGATCAGCATAATGATCAGCTTCACGCCGTAGTGCTTCAGGCTTTTTTTCACCACCACCGCTTCCAGCTGGTTTTTCAGCGGTGCGTTTTCTTCGCCCTTCTCCTGCAGCTCCATGTAATGGCGCAGCTTGTTCATATGGTCCCATGTCATGGGGAAGAGCAGGGCAAAAATCAGGGCCGCTGTGACCAGGCAAACGGCAGGCAGGGTAAGCAGGGGAGAGAAGGAACGGAACAGCGCTTCCCAGTCCCCGGGATAGGCGCTGTTGGTGAAGATGGCAATCAGGAGCAGCGCCACCAGCGCGATCAGCTGGCCCAGGATGGTGGCAAATTCCAGCTTGATGTGCATGGTGGCATTGGGCAGGGAACCGGGATTGCGACCCAGCCCGAAGGCAGCCACACGCTGCATGTCCTTTTCCATGCGGCTCATGGCACGGGCGGAAACGGTGGCGCCGGTAATGCACAGGGCCAGCGAAATGAGGCTTTGCAGCAGGGTGGGGCTGTCCAGCGTGCAGATGAAATGCACCAGCCCCCCCAGCCATACGGCCAGGCCTACGCACAGAAGAATGCTCTGGTCCCGGGTTTTGCGGATGCGCTTTTTCAAAAGAGCATCGGTGGCAAAAAAAGCGGCATAGGTGCACAAAAGCGCCAGCAGCATGGTGAAGATCAGCTGATCGGCGGTGACGGCAAGATAGGTGTGCACAATGACCAGGGTCATCTGCAGGGCAGCCGCCATGCCAATGGCCGCATTCTGGTACATGCGCAGGGCATGGACACCGGACAGCTGGGAGAGGGTTTCCTTTTCTTCGTCAGTATAGCCCTTCAGGGAATAGCGCACCTTGGGCAGGGATAAAAATTCCAGAATGCCGCTGATCACATATCCCCCAAGCAGCGCCCAGTCGGTGCTGTTTTCAAGAGGGGAGAAGAAGAGAATCAGCGCAACAAAGGGCAAAAAGGCCAGCTGGATCATCACAAGACGCAGCCAGATGGCAGAAGTTTTCCGCTTTTCCAAGGCGCTTTTTTCCAAAGAATAGCGCATGATCTCCGGCCGGAGCAGCACCCCCAGCGCCAGCCCGGCCAGCTGCCAGAAGTTGCCGCTGTCAATGGAAACGGGGGAGAGGGTCATCATCACCAGGGATAAAAGAGCGGAGAAAATGACCATCAAAAGCCCGGCCCGGCGAAGGGAGGGGGAAATAACCTCGCTTTTCAGATGCCGGCGGGAATGTAAAAACATCACAGCGCAGTGTCCGGCCAGATACAGGGCCCCGCCGACGATGGGCTGGTTCAAAAGCACGTTGGAGGCCAGTGTGCAATAAAGAAAGGCATACAGGGAATCGATGCTCATCAATTCATGGCCTTTATGGTTTTTCTGGGTATGGGACAAGGATTTTTTCCTCCTTTCTTCCGGTCAATTGTACCCCTTTTTTCCTGCTTTTTCAAGGGATGCCTTTTGCATGCCATCTTTTTGCCACGGGTATACTGCAAAAAGGAGGGATGATCATGCTGACGGTATTTATCCGGGTGGTGGTATTGTATTTGTTTTCTGTGCTGGCTATGCGGCTGATGGGCAAGCGTCAGGTGGGGCAATTACAGCCCTATGAACTGGTGCTGGCCCTGATGGTGGCGGAAATTGCAGCATCTCCCATGGAAAATATGGGCACGCCGCTTTTGTACGGGCTGGTGCCCATTTTGGGGCTGATGGTGCTGCATGGGGTATGCACGGCCCTTTCGGTGAAGTGGCTGCCGGTGAGACGGCTGCTCAACGGAAGACCGGGGGTGGTGATCCGGCAGGGCTGCATGGACACGGTGCAGATGCAGAAGATGGGCTACACCGTGGAGGACCTGATGGAGGAGTTGCGCGGCCTTGGGTATCCGGACATATCGGAAATCGAAACGGCCATTCTGGAAACCAATGGCCGGCTGAGCGCCTTTCCAAAGACGATTTACGAAGGGGTGCAGAAGCAGGATGTTTTGAACGATGCACCGGAAAAGGGAATGCCGCGGCTGCTGGTGGTGGACGGGCAGGTGCAGAAAGAGCACCTGATGGAAACGGGGCATGATGATGCATGGCTGAAAACGCAATTGGAAAAGGCAGGGGAAAAGCGTACATGCGATGTGGTGCTGGCCAGCCTGAACGGAGAGGGCAGAATGTATGTGCAGGGGAAAAGGAAGGACAGGCCCTGCATTTTTTCTGCAGAAAGGGAGGGCTGAATGGGAAGGGCAATCTGGGTGGCGCTGATTTCCATGGGGCTGATCCTGCTTGCTTCCCTGTATGCAGATGGCGCCAGAAGGAATATCGGCTATCAGCTGATGGAAAGGCGGCAGAAGGTATTGGAGTATGCACAGCATGGAAACTGGGAAATGGCAAAGCAAATGCTGCTGGAAACGGAAAACTGGTGGAAGGAAAGGGAGGAAAGGCTGGCCCTTTTTACGCATCATGAACTGACCGATGCGGTGGGGGACGGCATCGCGCAGACCTTGCTGGCGCTGGAAAAGGGTGAAGTGTATGAATTGTTTGCCGGACTGGAAAGGCTGAAAAATGCGGCGGAAAGGCTGCATGAACAGGATGCTTTTGTGTTGAAAAACATTCTGTAAGGTGATATACTGAGCATATACCCAAAGGAGCTGGAGGAAATACAATGGATAAAAATCAAAAGATCTGGAATGTGCCCAATGTGCTGACCATGATCCGCATGGCACTGATTCCTGTTTTCTGGGTGCTTTTTTTTAAGGAAGGCTGCCGTTACTGGGCCCTGGCGGTGTATGTGATCGCCTCCCTGACGGACCTGGCCGATGGCTATATCGCCAGAAAATATAACCTGATCACCGACTTTGGCAAGCTGATGGACCCGCTGGCGGATAAGCTGATGGTGATCAGCATGATGCTGGCGTGGGTGATCGTCGGGGTGCTGCCGGTGCTGCCGCTGGCCATTTTGCTGCTGAAGGAGCTGCTGATGGTGATCGGCGGTGCGGTGATGCTGAAAAAGAAGATTGTGGTGTATGCAGAAAAGATGGGGAAATATGCCCAGCTGATGGTGGTACTTTCTCTGATTGCCTGCTTCTTCCATGAATTCTTTGCCAAGGTGGGTGTGCCGGTGCATCTGATCCTGATCTGGGTGGGGGTGGCCATGGCGCTGATGGCGCTGGGCTTCTATGCTGCCCGGGCCATTCAGCGGCTGAAAAAAGGCGAATAAACAGAATCCGCAAAAGAAAAAGGGGGCATTCATCATGCATGAAGCAGCGATTTTTCATGAGCATATTCTGGAAGGCGCATCCCAGCAGGGCATTTCCGTATTGGAAGCCTGCAAACGCGCCAAGGCCATGGGTTATTATGGCGTGAACATGGACCTGAATCGGCTGAAAAACGATTTTGACGGCACCATGGCACCTTTGGAAGAAGCCGGCTTGAAGGTGCATGCCGTGTATGCTTTCACCGACTTTGGCCTGACGGATGACTGCTATGAAGCGGATATGAAAACCGCGCTGGAGAATGTGCTGCTGGTGGAAAAGTGCGGCAGCAAAAACATGCTCACCGTGGCAGCTTTTCTTCGGGAAGAAGAAATGGACCGTGGGAGCGATGCCTACCGTATCCGCAGGGATCGGGTGAAAAAATCCGTGGCAGGGCTGGCTCAGATTGCCCGGGAGCATGGCATCCAATTGACCATGGAGGACTTTGACGGCAAGCAGGCCCTGTTCTGCTTCGGGGAAGAATTGCTCGATTTTGTGTCCACCGTTCCCGGGCTGACCTGCGCCTTTGATACCGGCAATTTTGCCTATGCCTGCGAGGATGTGTGGGAATTGCTGCCCCGTTTTTTGCCCTATATTACCGATGTGCATCTGAAAGACCGGGGCCTTCAGGAGAACGGCGGCAGCCCCTGCATTGCGCTGGACGGCAC
>JAFWYZ010000195.1 GCA_017517465.1 Clostridia bacterium
ATATACGATTCAGCGTCCGGAATTGCTGAACAGAATCGGTGATAACTTTGTGGTTTTTGACTTCATACGAGAAGCAGCTGCAGCTCAGATCCTCGACTTGAAGCTCAATGCTATTGCCAATAATCTCGAACACGAGAAGGGTGTAAAGCTTACCATTGGTGATGGGTACAGGAACTATCTGCTCGAAAAAGCACTCGCTGATCTTAGTAATGGTGGTCGCGGTATTGGTAACATGGTGGAAACCTATTTGATTAACCCTCTGTCCAGTGTTCTTATAATGGAAAAATGGGATGCAGGCTCCAATATTGAAATTCAATCTCCTGTAACAGATGCCGATAGACTTCCTTTTGAATACGCCATAACATACTAATTGGATTATCAACTTCTATCTTTGATGGCCTTTGCCTAAAGGGGAGTTCATTAATGTTTTATTTTCTCCACCTTTGAGTTTTGATAACAGAAGCCTAACTGACAGTCTGTTCAATGCGACGATCATGCAAAATTGTCAAGTAGACGAGAATACGATGAGCGTCAATGTGTTTGCGTCCCTGTGTTATGGAAGTGCAGAATAACATAAGTAAGCGGCTGCTGCTCATTTATACATAAGCAACAGCTGCGTCTTTTATATGTGAATTTCGAAAATATCCTTATTTATGCATGACATGTGAAAACACACTTGACAAAACAACTCGGATATGCAGATGCGCTTTTTGTTTCAGTCACTGTCCTGAGGGGTGTCAAACTGGGCGTGATACAGCTCGTAATAGGCACCCTTCTTTTCCAGCAGCTGCTGATGGGTGCCGCTCTCCACGATGCGGCCCTTGTCCATCACCAGAATGCAATCGGCGCCGGTGATGGTGGAAAGCCGGTGGGCAATGATGAAGCAGGTACGGTTCTTCATCAGCTGCAGCATGGCATGCTGGATGTGCCGCTCTGTCTGGGTATCCACGTTGGAAGTGGCTTCATCCAGAATCAGCATGGGGGAGGCGATCAGCATGGCCCGTGCAATGGTGAGCAATTGCTTTTGTCCCTTGGAAATGCTGCTGCCGCTGCCGGTGACCACGGTATCGTAGCCCTTGGGCAGGGACAGGATCATGTCATGGATGTGGGCGGCCTTGGCGGCCTGCTCCACGTCTTCCCGGGTCACGCCGTCCCGGCCGTAGGCGATGTTTTCAAACACCGTGCCGTCAAACAGCCAGGTATCCTGCAGTACCATGGTGAACTGCCGGCGCAGCTCGTCCCTTTTCAGCTTGCGGATATCCGTGCCGTCCAGCAGGATCCGGCCTTCCGTTACGTCGTAAAAGCGCATCAGCAGGTTGATCAGGGTGGTTTTTCCGCAGCCTGTTTCGCCCACAATGGCCATCACCTTGCCGGGAGCCGCTTCGAAATCGATGTGGTGCAGCACGGTTTTGCCTTCCTCATAGCCGAAGGAAACATCCTGGAACTGAATATGTCCGCTGCAATCCCGGATGGATTTGGCATCCGGGTCATCCGCCTGTTCGGGGGAGAGGGCCAGCAGCCCCAGCACACGTTCTGCCGCAGCCAGGGTGGACTGGATCTCTGCCAGAATATTGGCAAATTCATTGATGGGGCCGGAGAACTTCCGGCTGTAAAGCACGAAGGAGCTCACATCCCCCAGCAGGATCCTGCCGCCCATGTACAGCAGGGCACCGAACACGCTGACCGCAGCCAGGGACAGGTTGTTGATCAGGTTCACCGTGGGGCCGGTCACGGCGGCGGTATGGTCGGCATGCCAGGTGGCATGGACGGCATTGTCGTTGTGGGTTTTGAAGCGGGTGTTGAATTCCTCTTCCTGATGATAGGCCCGGATGGTTTTCATGCCGCTGACCGTTTCTTCCGAATAGCCGTTCATGGCCCCCAGCATGCGGCTGCGCTTGGAAAACAGGGGCCGCACGATCCTGGCCCGCCATCGGGTGATGGCAACGGACAGGGGGATGGTGACGGCAAAGACCAGCAAAAGCTGGGGGGCAATGGACACCATCATGATGAAGGAACCCACCACCGTCACAAAGCTGGAGATGATCTGGGTGAGGTCTGTGGAGAGTGTGGCACCCACGGTGTCCACGTCATAGGACAGGATGGACAGCACATCGCCGGTCTGATGGGTATCAAAGAAGGAAATGGGCAGGTTGGTGAGATGGTCGAACAGGTCCTTGCGCATTTTGCTCACCACGTTCCGGGAAAGGCGGATCATGATGGCGGAAAGGGCCCAGCCGATCAGGGAAGATGCGGCGGCCACCACGACCATCAGGATCACGTACCGGATCACGGTGGGAAACTGCACACCCCGGGCATCTTCAATGGCATTGATGGCGGCGCCGGACAGCCGGGGGGACACCAGCCCCAGGGCATTGCCCACAATGGAAAGCAGCGCGGCAAAGAGGATAATGTACCGGTATTTTTCCAGGTAGCGCCACAGCTTCAGCAAAATGACGGACGTTTTTTCCTTGGGCTTGGCAAAAGCCGGGCCGCGGCCTGCATTTCTGCCTCCGTTCATGCGGCGTCACCTCCCAGCTGCAATTGGCACAACTCCCGGTACATGGGGCAGCTGTCCATCAGTTGCTGATGGGTGCCCTGGCCGATGATGCGGCCGCCGTCCATCACCAGGATCACATCTGCCGCCATCACGGCGGAAACACGCTGGGCCACAATCACGGTGGTGGCCAGGCCGTGGCGCTCCCGCAGGGCATGGCGCAGCTGCCTGTCGGTGCGGAAATCCAGGGCGGAGGAACAATCGTCCAATAGCAGGATCCGGGGGTCGCCGGCCAGGGCACGGCAGATCAGCACTCGCTGCTGCTGCCCGCCGGACAGGTTGCGTCCCTTCACGTTGAGCTCGAAATCCAGGCCGCCTTCCTTTTCATGGATGAAGGATGCCTGGGCGCAGTCGATGGCATCCATCATGGCATCTTCTTTGATATCCCGGCCGAAGCGGATGTTCTCCCGGATGGTATCCGCCATCAGGAAATCGTACTGGAAAACCACACCCAGCCGGCTGTGCAATTCTTCTTTGGAAAGGCTCTGGATGGGCTTGCCCCCGATGCGGATCTCGCCTTCGTCCGCATCGTATTGCCGCATGAGCAGGGAGAGCAGGGTGCTTTTGCCGCTGCCGGTGGGGCCGATGATGCCAAGCGTCTGCCCATGGCCCACGGAAAAATGCAGGTCGGTGACGTTATGATGGTTTTTGTTGTAGGAGAAGGAAACGTGATCGAAAACAATATGGGCGTCTTCTGTTTCCTGTGTGCCTTCTTCCTGTTCCAGATCCTGCTGCGTCAGCAGGATCTCTTCAATGCGCCGGGCACTGGCGCTGCCTTTGGAATACATCACAAAAATGCGGGTCACCATCAGAAGGGCATTGAGGATGATGGTCACAAAAGAAAGGAAGGAAATAATTTTGCCGGGGCCGATCACACCCATGTGCACCCGATGGGCACCCACCAGCACCACAAAGGCCAGGGAAGCGTTGAGGATAAAGCTGGTCAGGGGGCTGACCCGGGCCATGGTCAGATCCGCTTTGCGCTGCCGGCCAGCCAGCTCGTCGTTCACCCGGCCAAAGTCATCCTGCTCCCACCGGGTGCGGCTCAGGGCACGGATCACCCGGGCACCGGCCATGTTTTCCTGCACCTTGCGCACCATATTGTCCTGCCCCTCCTGTACCCAGGTGAACAGGGGCACGCCCTTTTTGGAGCTCCAGATCACCGTGCCGGCAAGCAGGGGCAGCGTGGCAATGAGCACCAGGGTCAATACCGGCTCCATCACCAGAGAAACAATAATACCGCCAATCAGCAGCATGGGCGCACGCACCCCCAGCCGCTGCATACGGTCGATCATGTTATGCACGTTATAGGTATCGGAGGTAAGCCGGGAAATAAGGGATGCATCGGTGATCTTATCCTGCTGGGCAGCGGAAAGGGCGGTGATGCGGCGGAACAGATCCCGGCGCAGATTCCGGGTGATCTCCCGGGTAACGTTGGTGGACATGCGGTTGGCCATACAGTTGAACAGCCAGGCCAGCAGCGCAGACAGCGCCATCAACCCGCCCATCAGCCACACTCCTTTTTCACCGCCGGGGCGCTTGGCATAATCGTCGATGATCACAGACAGCATGGCCGGCAGGAACAGCTCGATCACCGTGCCGGAAATTTTGATCAGCATCTGGAAGCTGATGCGTTTGAGATAAGGCCTGATATATTTTGCGATGGTGGGCAACGCCTGTTCCCTCCTTTCACAGATGGATTCATTGTATGCGTTTGGGAAAAGTGTGTCAACGGGAACAGAAAAAATTGTTGCCAAATGCGGTGTTTTCAGCAGGAAAACAGGCCTTTTGGGCCAAATTATTTAGCAGCATCAAAGAAAAACATACCGCTTGAAAGGATTATTTTATGCAGTACGGAGTGATGAAAAAGGAAGGAATGACGGGCTGGCATACCTGGAATGTGCGCAGTGTATTGTCTCATGTGCATATGCCGGATGGCTTTGCCCTGAATGTGGCATTCAAGGAATACCGGGAAGGCCATTATCTGAAGGAAACGCTGGTGGGCCGCTTTACCAACGAATACGGCCGGGAACCTGCGGAAACCGCTTTCCCCGGCCCCCATGCCTTTGACGATGTGTATACCGAAATGACGGTGCGCTGGTGCGGCATGGAAATCAGCGTGGAATCCTCCGTATGGGAGGGGGATGTGTGCCTGCTGGTGACCCCTGTCAAAAAGCAGGTGAAGCCCTGCATGCTGGTGGTGGAAGGGGGCTATCTGTGGGGCAGGCCCGGGTATGTGGAAAAGAAGGAAAACATGCTGCTGGCCCATGGAAAGGACAGGGAAGAAAGGGTGTATATCACCGGCAGCCCGGCCCATGACCCCAACATCCCGGTGCAGGCAGCATTCCTTTCGGTGCTGCTGGAGGGGCAGGTGGGCATCTGCAGCGGAAAACAGCGTACGCTGGAGGAAATCTGTCAGCAGATAGCCCGGGGTAAAGCGGCGCATCAGGCAAAGCTGGCCCCTTACGGCGAGATGGCGGACATGTATGAGGCCATGGAATGCGCCCTTGGCTGGGACACCCTCTACGACGCCCTGCATGACCGCATTGTATCTCCCGTCAGCCGGCTGTGGAGCATTGGCAGCGGCGGCTATGTGCTGTTTTGCTGGGATAATTTCTTTGCCGGGTTTATGGCTTCCACGGGGAACAAATTCCTCTCCTACAGCAATATCCGGGAGATCATGAACGAAAAGACGGAAGATGGCTTTGTGCCCAATTTTGCCTATGCCACCGGCCAGAAAAGCGCCGACCGTTCCCAGCCGCCTGTTGGCAGTGCCATGGTGCTGGAAACGTGGAAAAGATACCGCGAAAACTGGTTTGTGGAAAACATGTTTGACGATCTTCTGCAGTGGAACCGCTGGTTTTATGCCCATCGGATGAACGAAAGCGGTGCCCTGTGCTGGGGCAGCGAAACAATTCCGGTGCTGTACGGCAACCGCTGGGAAACGGACGGTGTGCATGCCACCTTCGGTGCTGCCCTGGAAAGCGGGCTGGATAATTCCCCCATGTATGACGATATTCCCTTCAACCGGGAAACCAACCGGCTGGAACTGGAGGACGTGGGCCTGACGGGGCTGTATATTCTGGACTGCCGGTCTTTATTGGAGCTGGCTCGGATCATTGACCGCCGGGATGTGACGGAGGAGTTGGAGGAGCGGCTGGCAAAGGCGGAAGAAGGTCTGGAAAGGCTGTGGGATGAGGAAAACGGCTTCTATTATAACCGCCGTACCGATACCGGGGAATTCTCCCGCCGCATCAGCCCTACCAATTTCTATGCGCTGTTTTCTTCCCGGGTGGGGAAGGAGAGGCAGCGGCGCATGGCGGATGAACATTATTTCAATCCGGAGGAGTTTTACGGGGAGTGGATGCTGCCCTCCATTGCCAGAAACGATGCTGCCTTCCCGGATCAGGAATATTGGCGGGGCAGGGTATGGGCACCGCTGAATTTCCTGGTGTACATGGCCCTGTGCCGGACGGAACTGAAGGATGTGCGAGGGGACCTGGCGGAAAAATCCCGCAGGCTGTTTATGAAGGAATGGCAGCAGCACCGGCATGTGCATGAAAATTACTCCGCCATTTCCGGCGAAGGATGCGATTCCGCCAACAGTGATAAATTCTATCATTGGGGAGCCCTTCTGTGTATGATCGCTCTGGCGGAAGCGGGCTTCGTGCCCGGCTTTGGCCTGCCGGCTGAGGAAAAGTGAAGGAAGATATGATGCTGAATTTACTGGAGGACTATATTTCCTGCAGCCTGCCTGCAGCCGGGGATTTTGTTACCCGGGAGGGGCTGCGGATGAAGGTGGACGAAAGGGGCTGTTTCCGGCCCTTTTTCGGAAACACCGTTGTTTTTCTGATGGAAGAAAAGGTGCGGAAAGCGCTGGCTGTTTTGCAGGATGAACTGTATGAAAAGGCAGGGGATGTGCTGGCTGCCCGGCTGAATGAAGACACCTTCCATATGACCCTGCATGATCTGATAAACGGCCCCCAAAGGGATGAAAAGCTGCTTCGGCAGATGGCCGTGGCGGAAAGGGAAGCAAAAACACTGTTGCAACGCTGGCAGGACACATCCCCGCTGCACATGCGGGCCACCTGGCTGTTCAACATGGTCAGTACCAGCATCGTGCTGGGGCTGGCTCCCTGCGATGCCCAAAGCGCCCGGAGGCTTTCCGATATGTACGGTGCCCTGGAAAACGTGGTGCCCCTGGGCTATGCCCTGACCCCTCATATCACCATGGCTTATTTTAAGCCCGGTGTGTATTCCCAGCAACAGCTGGAAGGACTGCGCGCTGCCCTGCATCCGGTGCAGCTGGAAGTGGAATTGTCCATGGATCGGCTGGTATACCAGACGTTTGAAGACATGAATTATTATCGCTGAGAGGGTGAGCAGATGAAAGAGGGATTTTATCTGAAAACACTGACGCATTCCGAAGCGGGTGCCGGTCTGCATTTGTTTTCTGTGGAACAGGCGCATCAGATCCGTGCTTTCCACCGGACCTTTCCCATGTATCAGCCCACACCGCTGGTGCATCTGCAAGAAACGGCAAAGAGGCTGGGCCTTGCAGATGTATATGTGAAGGACGAATCCAAACGCTTTGGCCTCAATGCCTTCAAGGTACTGGGGGGCAGTTACGCCATCGGATGCTTTCTGGCAGAAAAGCTGGGCCTTTCCATGGAGCAGGTTTCCTGCCAATTGCTGACCGCCCCTGAAACCAGGGAAAGGCTGGGGGATATCACTTTCATCACGGCAACGGACGGCAACCATGGCCGGGGTGTGGCCTGGACGGCCTCCCAGGTGGGCATGAAGTCGGTGGTATATATGCCAAAGGGCTCTGCCATGGAGCGGCTGGAAAACATCCGTGCCGCAGGGGCTCAGGCTGCCATCACGGATATGAATTATGACGATACGGTGCGCCTGGCCGGTGCCCATGCCAGAGAAAAGGGCTGGGTGCTGGTGCAGGATACCTCCTGGGAAGGATATGAAGAAATACCGGCCCACATCATGCAGGGCTATTGCACCATGGGGCTGGAAGCCATGGAACAGCTGCCCCAGATACCCACCCATATTTTCCTCCAGGCAGGGGTGGGCTCCATGGCCGGGGCCATTGCCGGGCTGTTTGCCGCACGTTATGGCAAAAAACGTCCCAAAGTGGTGATCGTGGAACCCAATAAGGCCGATTGCTTTTACCGTACTGCCGGTGCGCAGGACGGAAAGCTGCACGCTGTCAGCGGTCCGATGGATACCATCATGGCTGGGCTGGCCTGCGGCGAACCCTGCCCGCTGGCCTGGGACGTGCTGAAGGATTATGCCGATCATTTCATTTCCTGCCCGGATTATGCAGCGGCCAAGGGAATGCGCATGCTGGGCAACCCCATGCCCGGGGATCAGGGGATCATTTCCGGTGAAAGCGGCGCATCCGCCTTTGGCTGCATGGCAGAGATCCTGCAGAATCCGGCATTGGCGCATCTGCGTGACGAAATGGGCCTGAATGAGCATTCCCGGGTGCTGCTTTTCAGCACCGAAGGGGATACCGACAGAGAAAACTACCGTGCCATTGTCTGGGATGGCAAATATCCGTCTCCCAGGTGAAAAATCACACTGAAAAAAGCGCCTTTTTGCCGGCTGCAAAACTGCCATCAAACCGGCAAAATGCTCCGGAAGATGGCTTGCTCCGGCTGCAATTGAATGCTGCTGAAAAACATGCCATGGAAAATGATGCCTGCCCATCCTTTTGCATAAAAGCGACAGCCTTGGAAAAACCTATGGCTGAAAAGAAAAGGAGGCGCAGCTACATTGAGAGCAACCGGTATTGTACGCAGAATAGATGAACTGGGCAGAGTGGTGATTCCCAAGGAAATCCGCCGCACGCTTCGTATCCGCGAGGGCGACCCGTCACAGATGACATGGTTACCGTGGCAAAATTTCTGCTTTGCTATGACCGATCTGGCCAAAAGGAATGGCTGGTAATTGTGCATAGTGACGAAAGAAAAGGCTCCAACGATGCGTATCCGCAAAGGGTATCGGAGAGCCGTTTCCCAAATTCTGATGAACCGGATCGATACGAAGGGAGAAAAAAGCAATGGAAATGTATGCTTGCTATTTCAATATGGACACCGGTTGCGTGGATGCCTGGCTGAAAGATGGCCGCATTCTCTCCATCGACTGCACGAAGGTAGAGCAGGTCGAAGCAGAAAACATGTACCAGCGGTCCGAACTGGATTACCTGATCTATAATGACCCCGCCGCCTATGTGGAGTTGATCGTGGAGGGTGATCCGAAACGGTACCTGCAGGCAGTAACACGGTATGAACTGCCGGAGGAAATGCTGTAAACGGCTTTAAGCGTAGTTATAAAGGAGATACATATGACGATTCTTCGAAATGCAATCCAGTGCAAAAAGTGTGGAGAGATTATTGAATCCGTTTCCACTCATGATTTCAAAACGTGTTCATGCGGTGCCTGTTCCGTTGATGGCGGCCACCGTTATCTCAGACGGTGCGCAATATCGATGGATGATTTCATCGATTTGAGTGAGTTTCAGAATGAAAAGGACGAAAAGGAATGATGAAACGAACCATGCGCAACGTCCCTGCCGGACAAGCCCACCAGCCGGAACCAGACGTACATCCGGGTGGGCTGACCGGCAAATGAAGCGTGTCTATCCGCAGGACACGCTTCCAAAGGCGGTTCTGCCGGCTTTGCGCGGGGTCATCCAATAGGGGCGGGAGCGTCCTGTTGGCCGGAAGAATCCAATGAAAACGGAGGTTTCGTGGCACACGACTTTCAGAATGAAAGTGTAGTGTGTTATACCTTTGAAGAGCGTGCGCGGCGGGCTGTATGCATTGCATGCAGCTTGCGGCGGATGGCAAAG
>JAFWYZ010000196.1 GCA_017517465.1 Clostridia bacterium
TCACCCACGGTCTTGAGGGTATTGATGGCGGTATCGTCCACCATCATGTCAAAAGCATCTTCCAGGTCCATGATCAGCACCATCACGTTGGCGCTGTCAGCCTTCAGGTCTTCCACCAGCCGCTTATCGGCGGTCACTTCGCTCACATCCAGACGCAGCTGCTTGGCGATCATGCCGGCTACCTTTTCAAATACCATGTTCTTTTCCTCCTTGTTCATCAAGCGTTTTCGTTTTCCTTGATTTGCTTTTCAATTTCCGATGTGATGGTTTCCACCACATGGTTTTCCTTCATCATCACTGCCTGACGGATGGCACAGGCAATGGCATGGGCATTGCAGGAACCGTGGGCTTTCACAACCACGCCCTTTACACCCAGAAGCGGAGCACCGCCCACTTCGGTATAGTCCATCATTTTCTTCACCCGGCGGAAAGCAGGCTTGGCGATCAGGCCGCCGATCTTGCCCCTGAGGTCTGCATACATTTCATTCTTGATGATGCCCATCAGGGTGCCGGCCACCCCTTCCATAAATTTCAGGATCAGGTTACCGGAAAAACCGTCAGCCACCACCACGTCGGCCACGTCCGCCGTAATGTCTCTGCCTTCCACATTGCCGATGAAATTGAAGGGCGCCTTTTCCATCAGCGGATAAGCGGCCTTGGTCATTTCATTGCCCTTTTCCGCTTCGGCACCGTTGTTCACAAGGCCCACCCTGGGGTTTTCCAGGCCCCTTACACAGCGCATGTAAGCGCTGCCCATGATACCGAACTGGGGCAGATAATGGGGCAGGCAATCCACATTGGCACCGCAGTCAATCAGACAGAAAAAGTCCTTGCCGTTGGGCAGCAGCGGCGCCAGCGCAGGACGCTCCACCCCTTCAATGCGGCCCAGCCGGAACATCCCTGCGGCCAGGGTAGCCCCGGTGGAACCGGCGGACACAAAGCCGTCCGCTTCGCCGTTTTTCACAGCCAGCATGCCCTTAACCTGGGCAGAATTCTTCTTCTGCCGCACGGCCATCACAGGGGCATCGTGGTTGGTGATGATTTCCGGCGCATCATCCAGCAGGATCCTGTCCCGCACATCATCACATTCCTTCAGCAAGGGCTCCACTTCGCTGAGCACACCAGCCAGGGTGATCTTCAGGTTCTTGTTCAGCCGCAGCGCTTCGATCGTACCTTCTACGGTACACAGAGGGGCATTGTCCCCGCCCATGGCATCCAGATAAATATGGATCATTCTTCTTTTCATCTCCTATGTTTCCTTTTGTGTATAAGGGAACAAGTTATTTTATCACAAAACCACCCGATTGACAAGACACTCAAGTTGAATTGTCAAATTCTCATTTCCATGAGGCCACTCATCTTTGCGCTATTTCTAATTTATGGTATCTTTTGTTTGCAATTTACAATATGTAGTGATATAATGCATTCGCATACGATAAATATGGTGTAATGATGCCTTTTTTCGCCCTGTGAACCACCGGTTCAGGCAGGGGCTGAAGTGACAAAAAGCAGGAAACTGATGATGATACCATCTCCGGTCTGCAGAGGGCAGGCTGCCCCAAACGGTACCTTTTGCCGTCCATGCGAATGATGGCCGGTGTCACGGAAGGCAATCGGCATACCATCTTGTTCCATCTGAAAAATCGAGAGGAAAGATGCAGATGAAAAAAGCGCTTCTGATCTGTGTAATCATCGCAACGCTCCTGATCCTGACGTGCAGCACGCTGTCCTGCTTCACCGACACAGAAACGGGCCGCGGCTTTGTAAGTTCCGGCGAGCTGTGCATCAGGCAGCATGAATACGGTGTTTATGCCGGCCCGGGCAGCGAAAACAACAAGCCCTTCGAACATAACCAGCTACTCTACCCCGGCTCCGCTGTCGATAAAATTGTCACCGTGGAAAATATCGGTTCCCTCCCCGCCTATGTGCGCACCTTCGTTGCCGTGCCCACTGCCGGTAATGGAAAAACGCTGGCCTCGCTCACCCATGGCACCGACAAAAACTGGGTCTGGGCTGATCCAATCACCAATGTCAATATCGACGGTGCTGTCTATGATATTTTCTGCGCCGTCTACACCATTCCCCTTGCAGCCGGTGAAACCACACCCCCCTGCATTCTGGGATACACCGTTTCCCCCCATGTAAACCAGAACAAATCACAATACGTCTATCAGGACGGTACCACCCTCATTCCCCTTGGCAAAAGCGAAGTTTTCAACATCCGGGTGGCCACAGAAGCCTCTCAGACCCTCATGTTCGAAGATGTCTATGATGCCATGAATGTCAGCTTCGGCACATCAACGGAGCATCATCCCTGGTAAACCGTCGTTTATGACTCCGTTCAGGCTGTCCCGGATACCGGCATTGTCAACACAGCTTCCCATTGCAATACCCGCCTTGACCGTTGCCGCACCATCAGCACAGCATCCATGTAAGCGGTACGCTGATGGTCAGCAGTGCAATCTGTACGAAGGTTTCATGCAACAGACATGGAACCTTCTTTCCATTTTGGCTGCGCATGGACGTTGCTTGTATTTTTTCATCATGTATAGTATAATGTGGATGGTAAAGAAGCGATAAAAGGAGGTCTGTCCCTTGGGCATCCTTTCCGATGTTTTGAACGGTGATATGAACGCCCTTATCACCCTGCTGTATCAGATCCCGGCTGTGCTGATTGCCCTGACCATGCATGAAGTGGCCCACGGCTATATGGCCATGAAATGCGGCGACCATACTGCCCAGATGCTGGGGCGCCTGTCCCTCAATCCCCTGCATCATCTGGATCCCATCGGTACGGTGTGCATGTTTTTGTTTGGCATCGGCTGGGCAAAACCGGTGCCTGTCAATCCCCGGAATTACAAGAATTTCAAACGGGATGATATTCTGGTGTCCTTCGCCGGCATTGCGGTGAACCTGTGCCTGTTCCTGTTTGCCACTGTGCTGATGACGATTGTACAGCGTTTTATCTTCAATCCGGCCATTTATCAGCA
>JAFWYZ010000197.1 GCA_017517465.1 Clostridia bacterium
GCCATGGCTTAAAAGCATCCTTGTTTCTGAGCTGATCAAAACGCTGATGAGCCAGTAAAAGCACTTCCTGCAATATATCTTCCGCATCTGCGGCATTGCGGCAACGATAATGCACGTAGCGCTTTACTGCCTGCAGATGAGAGGACAGCAGCTGTTCAAATTCGTCCATGTTCCTCACCTCCTTTTTTGTGATTTGAAACCGGTTTCGTATAAATAGACGGGAAAAGAAGGGGAAAGGTTCATTTCTTATCAAAAAGCTGCAAGAAAATTCTTGCAGCTTTTTTATGTGAATACCATTTTCATTGTTTCAGAATTACCACCACTGTGTTATAGATTGTTTTTGATTATTTGCTGCATTGCGAAAATAGTATTCGGAATAATCCGCAAAATGCTTCTGGCCGGTATAAATCATGGGCTTTCCATCAGAATCAATGGGCCATTCCGGCGCCTGAATCCATCGGGGATAGCCTTTACAATCCCTTAAAAAGGCCCGGTTGATTTCGTCTTTTATCTGCTTTCTTCGTTCGCCTTTTTTCATGGTGGCAGGGTAATGGGGCAGAATGTGCTGGCTTACAAAGTTTTCGGCATCCACGCCGCCTGAAAGGTAATTGGGAAGAACGTCCAGCAAGAAAGAATATTCGTCACCATATTTTTCTGTTTTAATGATAGCGGTGTCTACCTGATAATAAATATCAGCTACAGTGCTATGAATAAGGTAAGCACCAAGTGACGTTCTATATTCTGTCCGACGGATATCGTGTCCCATTCTTGGTGGATTCTGTTTCCATTCATCGGTCAAATCACGAAAACTTTGGGCGTATTCTTTTAAGTATTTTTCAAAAGAAGTACGTGCTTCGAAAGGGAGGCCTTGATTTACACCTTTCATGCATACGGTGCGCCTTTTGATGGGAAGATGTTCCTTTTCAATCGTGTCAATGATTCCTTCCAGATAGCGCTCTATCTCATCTGAAGCGAAATAGTGGTTCATGAATGTATCAATACCCATATCGCCGACAACGAATGAGCGGATGATTGGAATGACATCAGAAATATCTGACATTGGTTCCTCCTTTTCACAGCGTGATGAGCATAGGCTTTTCTTGCCGGTCTTTATGTATCCATGCGAACCAGTTCACGAAGAGCAAGGTTGCGGTAGACAAGGTCAGTGCGCTGAGAAAAGCCCATCTTTTCCCAAAAGGCATTGCCGGTTTCGTTTCTTTGGAATACCACCAGCGCTGCCTTGCTGATGCCCTCCTGCTTCAGGGCGGCAAGTGCATGCTCCACCAGCTGTTTGCCGATGCCCATGCCCCGGCATTCCGGGTGCACGGCGGTGTGGTGGATGAAGCCCCGTCTGCCGTCATGACCGGAGAGGATCACACCCAGGATCCGGTTTTTGTCCTCTGCCACAAAGCAGGTGGCAGGGTTTCGGCGCAGGTATTTTTCAATGCCCTCCCGGGAATCGTCCACATCGTTGAGCCCCATGCCCTTGCAGGAAAGCCACAGGGCATACACGGCATCATAGTCATGGCAGGTCATGATCCGGATGTGCATTTATACCTCCAGTGCCAGCATCACAGCGCCGTGAGCAGGCACGGTGAAGCAGCGTTTGTCCACCGGGACGCTTTCCTGCTTCCACACATCTTTGGCGGAGAGGATCTGCTTGTCGGTGAACTGTTTGCGGCAGAAGGTGATTTCTTCCTCCTGTTCGTTGGTGTTGAACAGCCCCACGAAAATGCGGCCGTCTTCCCCTTCGCTCATCCACACGATATGGCCCTGCTCATCCTTGACGGGACGGGCATTGCGGCCATGCTGGTTGGCATAGAGGGCATCTTTGTTGGTGAGAAGAGAAAGGGTAAAGGCATCGTTTTTCGTCATTTCTGCACCGATCATCAAAGGGGAGCGCATGATGCACCACAGGGTCATCATGGTATAGAGCTCGTCATTGGTGAAGCGGGTCCAGTCATTGCTGCCATAGCATTGGCGAAGAGCCCCCAGGGGCAGCATATCCGCATCGGGCCAGTGACCGGGGCCGGAATAGATGCACCATTTTTCAGCCCGTTCAAACATGGCATGAAGCAGCTTCCAATCGTCCCAGAAATCGTCGGTAATGCGCCACATGTTGGCATATTTCTGCAGGTGCCTTGCCTGCTCCAGCGGTGCTGCACCGGGGGAGAGGGACAGCACAATGTTCCGGCCGCATGTCCGGCAGGCAGTGGAGATCAATTCGATTTCCCTGGCACAATGAGGGTATTCGCGGGCAATATCGTCGCACTTGACAAAGTCCACACCCCAGGAAGCATACAGCTGGAAAATGCTGTTGTAATAGGCCTGGGCCTCCGGCAGGTCGCACTTGAGGCCGTACATATCCGGGTTCCAGGCACAGATGGAGTTGGGGTTGGCAACATCTGCGCAGCCTTTTTCGCAGCCCAGAATGGGCAGGTGGTTGTGGGCGGCCATCCGGGGCAGACCGCGCATGATATGGATGCCGAATTTCAGCCCCAGGGAATGCACATAATCGGCCAGGGGCTTGAAGCCCTGTCCGTTTGCAGCGCTGGGGAAACGGTTGACCGCAGGGGTCAGCCGGCCCCATTCATCCATGGTAAGAGGGGCAAAGGGCTCATAGGCATGGCTGGAGGCGGACGGCTGATACCACTGGATATCCACCACTACGTATTCCCAACCAAAGTCTTTCAGGTGCTTGGCCATATATTCGGCATTCTGGCGCACCTGCTGCTCGTTGACAGCGGCGCCGTAGCAATCCCAGCTGTTCCAGCCCATGGGCGGACGGGGAGAGATCATGGTTTTGCAAGCCATCGTGTGTTCTCCTTTATATCAATTTGTTCTGATTCCATTATAGCAGAGAAAGAAAAAAATACAATCCGTACCGGGGAATATTTCTTGCTTTAGGGAAGGAATGGTGTATAATGAAAGAAAAAACATGAAGGAGAACGTACATATGCATCAACTGGCTTTGGACTATATTCAGAAACTGCTTTCCATTCCTTCGCCCACCGGCTTTACCGGCATGGCAGCCGATTATCTGATGGAAACGCTGCAGGGGATGGGCTTTTCTCCCGTGAAGCACCGCAAAGGCGGTGTGTGGTGTGAACTGGGCGGCGAAGGAAAGGGTCTTTTGCTTTCTGCTCATGTGGATACGCTGGGGGCCATGGTGCGCTCCGTCAAGGGCAATGGCCGCATCCGCTATACCCACATCGGCGGCTGGGCGGACAGCACGGTGGAAACGGAAAACTGCCTGGTGCACACAAGGGACGGCAGAACCTATTCCGCCACGGTGCAGTCCACCAAGGCCAGCCAGCATGTGTTCGGTGATATGAATGGCGATACCCGGGGGGAAAATACCCTGGAAATCGTGCTGGATGAAGTGGTAAAAAGAAAGCAGGACGTGGAAAAGCTGGGCATTGAAACGGGCTGCTTCATTTCCTGGGATCCCCGGACGGTGCTGACCGGAAGTGGCTATCTCAAAAGCCGCCATCTGGACGATAAGGCAAGCGCAGGGATGCTGCTGGCGCTGGCACAGTGGGTGGCAGAAGGGAAAGTGAAGCTGAACCGCCGGGTGGCCATTTTGTTTACGGTGTTTGAAGAAGTGGGCCACGGGGCATCCATGCAGCTGCCGGATGGGATCGAAGATATTCTGGCGGTGGATATGGGCTGCGTGGGGGATGACCTTGCCTGCGATGAAACCATGGTGTCCATCTGCGTGAAGGATTCTGCCGGGCCTTATCATTACGAATTCACCAATGAACTGATTGCCATGGCCAAGGAAAAGGGCATTGACTATGCGGCGGATGTGTATCCCAGCTATTCTTCCGATACTGCCACAGCCCTTCGTGCCGGCAACGATTGCCGCTTTGCCCTGATCGGCACCGGCGTGTTTGCCTCCCATGGCTACGAACGCACCCATGTGAAGGGAATTGAGAATACCTGCAGGCTGATTCTGGCTGTGTTGGCATAAAATTATTAAATTTGGGTAAAAAACCTATCAGATGTTGACAAAATTATCCTGAGCAGTTATAATATAAAAAGCCGAAAACGTTTGCGGTGCCTTTGGCACCCAAAAATAAGAAGGGAGAACGAATTTATGAAGAACTTCACCCGTATTCTTCTTCTGATGGCTGCGCTCGTGCTGGCAATGAGCATGACGGCTGTTGCTGAAGAAGTGGCCCCCGAAGGCGAAGAAGCTGCTGCCAGCACCATCGCCTACATCTTCTGGCAGGATCAGGACTGGTGGCCTGCTGCCTGGGCTGAAGAAGACGATTACTGGACCCCCACTCCCGCTGTGGTGACCGGCGAAGGCTGGTACACTGCCAAGCTGGATGCCCATATGCCCAGCTGGTTCTATTCCGGCGGCAACAGCAACATCGGCGCTCAGAAGTTTGCGCTGATTGTGAAGGATGGCCAGGAACTGTTCCCCGGCATGTATCTGCAGATCGTGGATGTGCGGGTGGACGGCGTTTCCTATCCCTGCGCTGATGTGACCTACGGCCAGACCGGCTATGACAACATCAACGACCAGGAAGGCGGCAAGGTGTACTGGGCTGCCAACGATACCTATGCCCTGATGTGGGATCAGTGGATGATCGACAACGGCGGTTCCGTCGAAACCGGTGTCACCTGGAACAGCGCCGGC
>JAFWYZ010000198.1 GCA_017517465.1 Clostridia bacterium
GCCCAATCACTATGGCGATATCACCTTTGTTGCACTGGAAAATTCCCATCTGTATGCGTCCGTTTCCCACAAGCGCTTCCTGCGCCCCTCCGGTGAAACGGAAAGCCGGACGGTGGTGCCGGATATCGAAACCTCCTCCCCAGATGCCATGCAGGCAGCACTGGATTTCATGGCAGGCAAATAAAAAAGCAGGAGCTGTGGCGGGAGGGTTCTTAAGGAACAATTTATCCAATAGCAAGCAAGCGAGCATCCGACATTCGGATGTTCGCTTGCTTATGGATCGGCATGCTTATCTATTCGGTTTGCGAACCGTAGAAACGCAATGCACCGGAACGGTGCGTATCATTGCGCCCTCCCAAATCGATGGGAAAGAGGGATTTCGTCTGCTCTGCAAATTGGAACTGAATCAACTACTGCGTTTGAAATCTATATCAGCTTTTCTTGCTTGAACACACAGATCCTTTGTTTGCAACTTGTATTCCATACCGTTCTTGATAAAATGCGTTCCGCATTGTCTGAATTCGAAAGATACGTTTTTCCTGATGCACTGCTCTCTGATCTTGAGCACCCAATCGTAGTCAAGCGGTCTTGCATTCGTGTCCGATTCACCGCCGACAATCACAAGTTCAATACCGTCAAGATATCGTTCTATATCAATGGCTTCGATAAGTGGCTGAGCCGTTATACACTTATGCTTGATCGGAAGTTTTTCAAAAATTCCAAGCTTATAGTCTGCATTCTTTTGATTCTCAACCGTACAGCAAACGACCACGTTTTCATAGCCATCATCCCAATCATCGGGAATGCAGTCCATAAATCTGTCGATGCGCTTGGTGAGAAAGAGAAAGGTACAATCCTTGCGCTCCTTTATCATCTTCCAGCATTCTGGGCGCCATGCATCTGCTTCCTCAATCAGAAAATCGGTGGAAAAGCAGGTATATACAATGCCAGATTTCATTTTATAATTGCCGTTCTTTAAGTGTTCTATGGGCTTTGCAAAGTCCTTTGTTTTTTCAATGATACTTGTATCAACACCACGCTTTGCGTCGCCCTTGTGGATATAGCAATAAAGGCAGCCGTCGCTGCACTTTTTGCAACCTCTCCACGGATTCCACATCGCCATATTCTTACCTCGTCAAATTCCAGTTTGCCACTTTCATTCTATCACAGCAGTGCATAGAACCGCAAGCCGACAAAAGCTTGCGGCTTCGTTATTTGCTCGATGTAATAATGTAAGATAACTCCCTCCTTCACATCACCCTTACTGAAAGGCTCCTGCTTTTATTTCACTTCACGGGGGCTGCAGCCGTACTGCTTGCGGAAGGCCTTCAGGAAGGCGCTGTAATCGCCGAAACCTGCCTGATGGGCGGTTTCTACGATGCCCTGACCGTCCCGGATGCGGTCGAAGGCATAGGTGAGCCGCTTTTGCACAATATACTGGTGTACGCTGCAGCCGGTGTGGGCCTTGAAGGAGTGCATCAGGTAGGATGGGCTGATGAAAAAGCGGCGGGCCAGGCTGTCCACGGATAATTCTTCCTTCAGGTTGCCGTTGATATAGGAAAGAACCTCGTGCACCTTGGGGTCGGTGCGAACGGCATTGGCCGGAGCATCGCCGGCGGCATCCAGCTGGCCGGATAAAAGCAGCAGGAACTGCAACAGATAGGTGTCCTGCATCAGCTGGGGGCCCGGCAGCGCTCCTTTTTCGCAGCGTTCCATTTCGGTCAGCTTTTCTTTCAGAACAGCCTGCTTGCCGGGGGAGGGACGGTGCAGCATGGGGGAGCGGAAGGGTCGCCGCAGGGTTTCTTCGTTGAAGGAACGCAGGTAACTGTCATTCACCCACAGGATCATCCGTTCATAGAGGGTATTGCTGTGCATGATGGACCGGTGGATCTGCCGCTCCGGAATGAGCAGCATGTCCCCGGGCTGCAGCTCATAGCTGTTGCCCTCCATGATGTAGGTCACATGCCCCTGCAGGCAAAAGACCATTTTGTGGAATTCGTGGCTGTGGGCGTCAAAGTCCGCATCCCGCCGGTCGGAAGAATGAAAGAGGCGGTAGGGCTGCAGCAGGTACCCCCGGGAAATACTTTCGTTCATCAGATCACCATAAAAAGCAGGTTTTGCAATATTTTAGACATATTATACACTGTATAGAGAAAAAAGGCAATGCTATAATACAATTAACAAATTATCGATAGACGAGGTGGAGAAGGATGAAAAAATTCCTGAAAAACTATTGGTTTATCCTCAGCATGCTGGTGGGCATTGTGGCCGGCTGCATTACAGGTGCTTTCTGGCCCGGTGCCACTGTGCTGGAGCCCCTGGGCACTCTGTTTATCAACCTGATGTTCTGCGTGGTGGTGCCCATGGTGTTCTGCTCCATTTCCTCCGCCATTGCCAATATGAAAAGCGCCAGGCGTGCCGGCAAGGTGATGGGCACCACTGTTGTCACGTTTATGGTTACGGCCGGGATTGCTGCTGTGCTGATGTATGTGGTGACGCTGCTGGTTCCCGGCGGTCTGGTTTCTTCCAATTATACCGTGGAAAGCGGTGAAGTGGCCGAAACCCTGGGCTTTGCCGATATGGTGATCAACTTCTTCACCAAGCCGGACTTTGTGGAGCTGCTCTCCCGCCGCGCCATGCTGCCCCTGATCGTGTTTGCGGTGCTGTTTGGCTTTGGTGTGCAGATGGCCGGTGAAAAGGGCGAAGGGGTTGCCCGGGGCCTGGCCAATATCACCGAATGCATCCTGAAAATGGTGAAGCTGATCTCCTATTATGCGCCCATTGCCTTCTTTGGCTTCTTTGCTTACCTGGTGGCCACCTACGGCCCCGAGCTGATCAGCGACTACGGCAAAACCCTCATCATCTACTATGTGATGTGCTTTGCCTACATGTTCATCTTCTTCCCCATTTATGCCCGTTTCGGCGGCGGCAAGCATGGCATCAAGGAAATGTTCCGTCACCTGTTCAAGCCTGCTGCGGTGTCCTTTGGCACCTGCTCCTCCGTTGCCACCATCCCCACCAACATGGAGGTTTCCGAAGAAACCGGCATTCCCAAGGAAGTGTCTGACGTGGTGGTTCCCCTGGGTGCCACCATGCACATGGATGGCTCCTCCATGAGCGCCATCATCAAGGTGGCTTTCCTGTTCGGCCTGTTCGGCATGCCCTTCAACACCGGCAATGCCATTCTGGCCATCATTGTGGCTATTTTCTCCTCCGTGGCCATGAGCGGTATCCCCGGCGGCGGCGGTGTGGGCGAGCTGGTGCTGTGCACCATGTTCTTCCCCAATCAGATGGAAATTGCCTATCCCATCGCCATTGCCCTGGGTAACCTGGTAGACCCGCCTGCCACCATGGTCAATGCTGCCGGCGACTATGTGGCTTCCTATATCGTGTGCCGCTTTACCGAAGGCAAGGATTGGCTGGAAAAGGCCATTGCTGCCCGGAAGGAAAAGAAACTGGAACAGTAATTCAGCCTATAAAATAAAGAGAGGGAGCCTTCCCTCTCTTTTTGTTTGAAATAAAAAAGGAGGGAAATTCCCTCCTTGATTAAATACATTCGGCTCAGCGCTTTTTCTTGTCGCCCAGGAAACGGTTGTATTCATTCCAGTTTTCCAACGTCTGGCAGCAGCCCCGGGCAGTGGCTTCCTGAGGATCTTCGGCAAGACGGCAATCGATTTTCAGGGACAGCTGCACCGCTTCGCACAAACCGCTCAGCAGGGCACCGCCGCCGGTGAGCACAATGCCGGCTTCGGAAATATCGCCCACCAGCTCTGCGGGGGTCTGTTCCAGAACACCGTGAATGGCTTCCAGCAGGGTTTGCAGGGGGCCTGCCATGGCCTCGGTCACCTCGTCGCTGGTAACGTGCATCACCTTGGGCAGGCCGGTGAGCAGGCTGCGCCCGGTGACTTCCATATAGAACTGCTCACTTCTGGGGATCACGGAGCCCAGAGTGATCTTGATATCTTCGGCGGTGATGGGGCCTACCAGGAAATTGTGCTTGCGGCGCAGGTATTTGATGATGGCATCGTCAAAGGTATCGCCGCCCAGCTTGATGTTGTTCCATACCGTCATCCGGCCCAGAGACATGACGGCAATTTCCGTTACGCCGCCGCCGATATCCACGATCATCTGGCCGGAGGGCTCGCCAATGGGGAGACCGGCCCCCACTGCGGAGGCAACAGGCCGCTCCATCATATAGGTGCGGCGGGCACCTGCTTCAAAAAGGGCAGAAATCAATTGGTGACGTTCGGCCTCGTTTACACCGGAGGGCACAGAAAGCAGCACGCGGGGACCGCCCAGCAGATGCTTGCCCACCACTTTGTTTACAAAATAGCGCAGCATGGCGCTTGCCAGATCAAAATCGGCAATCATGCCGTCTGCCAGGGGACGCATCACCTGAATGTTGCCCGGGGCACGCCCCAGCATCCGGTGCGCCTCTTCACCCACGGCCAGCACGGTCCGGGTATCACGGTCGATGGCGATAACGGCAGGCTCGTTCAGCACGCCGCCTTTGCCTTTGCCGTGAATCACCACGCTGGATGTACCCAGGTCCACGCCAATGTCCAGAACCGTTGCCATGAAAGGAATCTCCTTTTCCCTTGAAAAATGTCGGAGTGATTTTCGACACGAAAACCGAAAATCCTTCATTTTGGAACAAAAATGGGATAAAAGCGCCACTATTTGAATTTCTTTGGCATTTATCCGGCAGGCATTCACCACTTTGCCAGAAAAACGCACCAATGAATGCTTGCGATGATACTATACCACTTTTTTTCTGTCTTGGCAAGTATGCCCATGTTGTGCAGGCACATTACTTGCGGTTTTCAGGGAATTGATATAGAATAATGACAGGAAAACAATTGAAAGGGGCCCGGAATATGGATTTCACAAAGGCGCAGCAGGCGGCCATCGATGCCAGAAACAGGGATGTGCTGGTCAGCGCAGCAGCCGGCTCCGGCAAAACGGCGGTGCTGGTGGAGCGGGTGGTATCGCTTTTGAAGGAAGGCAAGCGCATTGACCGGATGCTGATCGTTACCTTCACCCGGGCTGCCGCCGGAGAAATGCGGGAAAGAATTGCTGCCCGGCTGGAGGAAGAGGAGCAGGATGCCCATCTCAGACGGCAGCTGATGCTGCTTCCCCGGGCTGCCATTTCCACGCTGCATGTGTTTTGCTCCGGGCTTTTGAGGGAGCATTTTGAGGCGGTGGGCATCGATCCCATGTGCCGCATTGCGGATGAGGATAAGCTGGATGCCCTGCACAGACGTGCCCTGGACCAGGTGATGGAAAAAATGTATGCCCAGCCGGATGCGGATCAGAAAGCACTGGCGGAGCAGTTTGAAGATGCCCAGATCGAAGAGATGCTGGGGCGGACGGAGAAGTTTCTGCTGGCCCAGGCGGACCCTGTGGGCTGGGCTGAAGCCCAGAGCAGGGAAGAAAACCATGGGATAGATCAATGGATGCCGCTGTTGCAGATGTTGTGCCGGGCCCATCTTTCCGGTGCCGAAGAACGCATGGCGGACATGGAGCGGATGACCCTCCTGCCCGGCTTCCCGGAGCGTTACCTGAAGACGGTGGAGATGGACGGCCAGCTGATGCAGGAATTGCTGACAGCGGCGCAAGACGGCCGGCTTACCGGCGATGAAACCGGGTTTCAGCGGCTCAGCAGCAAGAAAGCTTCTCCCGATGAAGACCCTGTGTTGGCCCAGCAATATAAGGATACCCGGGAAGAATGGCGGGGGTGCATCAAAGAAGCCCGCAAGCTCCTGCCTGCCGATCCTCAAAAGGCCGGCCGGGATGTGCTGCATACGCTGCCTGCCCTGAGGGCTTTGTTTGCCATGACCCGGGAAGTGATGGATGCATATTTCCAGATGAAGCAAAAGCGCAATTATCTGGATTATGGGGATCTGGAGCACCTGGCCATGAAAGCCCTGCGGGATGAAAGGGTGCGGCAGGATGTGGCCAGCCGGTATGACGCCATTTTTGTGGATGAATATCAGGACGTATCCGGCATTCAGGAGGCCATCCTGTCTGCATTGCATGAAGGGCAGAACAATATGATGTTTATGGTGGGGGACGTGAAGCAGAGCATTTACCGTTTCCGCCTGGCAGACCCCACATTGTTTCTGGAAAAATACCGCACCTTTTCCGAGGATGCGGATGCGCCGCAGCGCAAGATCATCTTCCAGCAGAATTTCCGCTCCGATCATAATGTGCTGGCGGCGGTAAACCAGGTGTTTTCCCATGCCATGCGGGAAAAGGAAACGGAAATTGAATACGATGAAGCGGCCATGCTTTATCCTGGCGGCAACAAGCGGGAAGGGGCAGCGGCGGAGATCGTGCTGCTCCATGCCGGAGAGGATGAAGACGGCCCCGGGGAATTGACCCGGGCATACCGGTATGAAGCGGCCTTTGTGGCCAGGCGCATCCGGGAAATGATGAAGACGGTGCAGGTGATGGACAAGAAAAACCTGCGGCCGCTGAAATACCGGGATATTGCGCTTCTGATCCGCAATGCATCCGGCAGGGCTCCCTTTATTGCCCGGGTGCTGCAAAATGCCGGAATCCCGGTGTATTCCGATGCGGATGCCCAGTTTTTTGATCTGCCGGAAGTGGCGGACATGCTGAATCTTTTGCGGGTGGTGGATAATCCTTTGCAGGATATTCCGCTGATGAGCGCCCTGCGCTGCCCCTGCTTTGATTTTACGGAAGAAGAGCTGGCCCGGATCCGGCTGGTGGATCAGGGCCCCCATGTGCCTTTCCATCAGGCGTTTTTGAAGCTGCTGGAAAAAGAGGGCACCCTGGGGGAAAAGGCCCGGAAAACCTGGGCACAGCTGAACGAATGGCGGTTCCTTTCGGTGAACCTGCCGCTGGACCGGCTGCTGTGGCGGATGCTGGAGGACAGCGGATTATACATGCGTGCCGGATGCCTGGAAGACGGGGAACTGCGCCAGGCCAATCTGCGGCTGCTGGTGGAAAGGGCACAGGGAGAAACGGCAGCGGAAGGGCTGAATGCGTTTTTGCGTGAAACGGGGCGCATCCATGCCGGGGATGACCTGAAAACCGCCAAAACCCTGGGCGAAAATGAAGACGTGGTGCGGATACTGACCATGCATAAATCCAAAGGGCTGCAGTTCCCGGTGGTGTTTTTGCTGGAAACGGCCCGGGATTTCAATAAGGACAGGGACTATACCCTGCGGCTGCATATGCGCCACGGGGCTGCCCTGAAATATGTGGATGCCGATGGGCGCATCACCCGGGAAACCTGTGCGCAGATTGCCCTCAAGGGGCTGGATGACCGGGAAAAGAGAGCGGAGGAAGCAAGGCTTTTGTACGTGGCCATGACCCGTGCGGAAGAGAGGCTGATCATTGTGGGGGCGCCCAAACGGCTGGAAAAATGTCGGGAAAAATGGGCGCGTCCTGCCACTGCCTATGCCGCCGGGCACACCGGCTGCATGCTGGACTGGATCATGGAAAGCCTGGAGGGCGGTCAGGAAGGGCAGTTTGAAGCGGCCAACGGCAGCATCTGGCGCCTGACACTGGAGGAAGCGGATGAAAACGCTTTTGCGAGAAAGGCGGATATGCCGCCGCCGCCCCTGGCCCTGCAGCCGCCGTCGGATGCCATGCGCGTGCTGATGGAGCGGGAGGAGGAAACGGGTGAAACGCTGAAAACCTCCGTTTCCGCTGTGGTGAAGCAGATTCGGCTTTCGGAGGATGACTGGGAATCCCCGGCGGACAAGCGCATCATGCAGGAGGAGAGCCCACTGCCTTCCTTCCTGGTGCAGCAGGAGATCACCGCAGCCCATCGGGGAACCGTGACCCACCGGGTGCTGGGGCTGATGGACCTGGCACTGGCAAGGGAAGGAAAATTCCGTCAGGCGCTGGATCAGTTGGAAGAAAAGCGGCTGCTGACCCAAGAAGAAAGAAACGCGATCCGCATCACCTGGCTGAAAAACTTCTATCAAAGCCCATTGGGCTGCAGAATGCTGGCCGCCCATCCGGTCAGACGGGAATGGGCATTCAACCTGGCTGGGGAAAACGGCACCCTGATCCAGGGGGTCATTGACCTGTGCTTCCTGGAAGCGGACGGATGGGTGCTGCTGGATTACAAGACGGACAAGGCAGAGGATGAAGAGATCCTGCACCGGTACCGGCTGCAGATGCAGTGGTACAAAAAGGCGCTGGAGAAGATCACCGGCAAGCAGGTGAAGGAAACGTACCTGTTTGCGCTGCGCAGCGGCCATGCCATTGAGGTGAAGGAGGAATGAACATGCATATTGCCCTGCAGCCCATGCAGGAAAAGGATCTGGATGCACTGTGTACGCTGGTTGTGAATGAAGAAATCAAAAAAACCTACATGCTGCCGGATTTTGAGAACCGGCAGGCAGCGGAAGGGATGGCCCGGCGGCTGATGGCCTTATCATTGGAAGAAACCCATTTTGTCCGCGGCATTTATGCAGACGGTGCGCTGGCAGGGTTTCTCAATGATGTGGAAGTGGATAACGGCCGGATCGAGATCGGCTATGTGGTGCACCCGGATCATTGGAACAAAGGGGTGGCCACGGCGGCGGTGAAGCAGGCCATCGGAGCGTTGTTTGAAAAGGGGTTTCATACGGTGCGGGCTGCCCATTTTGAAGAAAATTCGGCCAGCGGCCGGGTGATGCAGAAGGCGGGCATGCACCGCATTGTCTATGAGGATGATTTTGAATACCGGGGCAGCTGGCATCACTGCATTTTCTACGAGATCACAAAATGAAAAAAGGCTGGAGGAAATATCCTTCAGCCTTTTATTCTGTCTTTTTTCATTATATTACTGCTGCACTGCGGCCATGGCCATGGTCAGCTGGCTCATGGCATTGACCAGTGCATCCTGTCCGGGGTTGGAGTAGATCACGTTGGACAGATTATTGATGGCATTGACCAGCTCGTTATAGGCAAAGTGGCTGGGGGATACATAGGCCAGCAGGTTGTTGGCCTGGCCCAGCAGCCGCTGCGCATCCGGCAGCAGGGTGTTCTGGGTGATGTAATCCTGATAGGAGGAGCCGGAAGCGTGGTAGGGGCAGGTGCGCTGGTTGATGATGCCGGCATTGTAATTGGCATCGGAGGTGAGCCGCAGCGTGGCATATTCGCCCAGGTAATCCCGCAGCACATCTTCGTATTCGGTGCCGATATAGTCGTAGAGAGGATGGCCCTGGGGCAGCAGCACCACGCCCTTGTTGGAAACGGAGGGGCAGTACTGGCTTGCCAGCATGCCGCTTTCGTTGCACACCCCCAGGGTGTAGTGCATCTGGCAGGAGGTGGTGGGCACGGTATCCCGGGGCCAGTAGTCGGTGACGGTGCCGTAGCCCATCACATCGGTCCGGCAGGCATCGGTGGCCAGCTGGCCGCTGACGCAGCAGGTGGTCACCTTGGTCAGCCCGTAATCGGAAGCACTGCCTTCCAGGATGTCCCGGTTGCTGAGCCCCTGATGGATGGGCTGCATGAAGGCTTTCCACAGCTTGGCAGCGCTGTTGCCGCCGGTCGTCTTGGAGGAAAGGGCCTTGTAGTTGTCATGGCCGATCCACACAGAAGCGCAGTACCAGCCTGTCATGCCGGTGAAGAATACACCCTTCTGGTCAGAGTTGGTGCCGGTTTTGCCGGCCACGGTCTGGCCGGAGATCTTGGCAGAGGTACCGGTGCCCTTGGTGATGACGTCTTTGAGAATGTCCACCGTCAGCCAGGCCGTGGAGGGCTTGAACACCTGACGGCGCTCCTGCTCCTTATGGGCATCGTAGAGGATGTTCTGATCGCTGTCCGCAATGCCAAGGAAGGTGAGGGGCGTCTGATACACACCGCCGTTGGCCAGCACACCGAAGGCCACCGTCATATCCACCGGAGTGATGCCGGAGGAGCCCAGGGCCAGGCCAAAGGGAGTTTTGTTGATGTTATCCGGATCCACCCCCAATTGCAGCAGGAAGTCATAGCTTCTGTCCACCCCCACAAAATGCATCAGGGCATAGGCGGCGGCGGTGTTATCCGATTTGGTGAGGGCGGTACGCAGGGTTTCGGGGCCCCGGTAGGAGGAGCCGCCGTAGTTCTGGGGCCAGGAATCCTTGCCCTTGGAGCCGGTCCAGCCCCGGATGGGCAGGGGCATGTTGTTGAGCACCGTGCCGGCGCCTGCCCCCATTTCAATGGCCGGGGCATAGACGGCAATGGGCTTGATGGAAGATCCCACGGGCATGTTCATATCGGCAGCCCGGTTCAGGGATTTGCGGGTGGTGGGGGGTGTGCGGCTGCCCACGATGGCCTTCAATTCGCCGGTGCGGTAATCCAACACCACCGCAGCGGCCTGAGGCTGAATGATTTCATCATAGGTGCCGTCGGCATTGCGGGCACGGTAGATCTTGTCGGAAGGGTCACGCAGGGCAGGATAGCCCTCATAAGTGGCCAGGGTGTTTTCCACCGTTTTCTGGATGTCTGTATCCAGGGCCAGATAGACATGGTAGCCGCCGGTGCGCAGCTCGGTTTCCATCTTGTTGCGGTTGGCGGAGGTGTTTTCCAGATTGTTCAGCCGCAGCAGCGTCTGCACCACGTCCCGCACCGCGTATTCCACATAATGGGGATAGGCATACAGGGCAGTGCTCTGGGGGGATTTTTCCAGCACGTTGGCGCTCTGGGGATTCATGGCCGCTTCGTACTGTTCCCGGGAGATGAACTGGTTTTCGTACATGCACCGCAGCACATAGTCCGTCCGGGCATTGGTGATGGCGGCATAATCGGTGGTGTCGCTCTGGCGGGTGTAGAAATTGCGGCGGGGGTTATAGTAGTAGGGATTGGTGGTCATGCCGGCCAGCATGGCGCACTCGCGCAGGGTCAGGTCGTTGAGGTTGTCCTTGCCGAAATAGCCGTTGGCGGCCACCTTCACCCCGTAATAATCTTCGCCCAGGTAAATGGTGTTCAGGTAGGCTTCCAGGATCTGCTCCTTGGTATAGCGGGTTTCCAGCTGCATGGCCAGGTATGCTTCCTGGATTTTGCGTTTATAGGATTGTTCGGAGGAGAGCAGGGTGTTTTTGATCAGCTGCTGGGTGATGGTGGAGCCGCCCTGGTTGGAGCCGGTGGTGAAGTTGGTGACGAAAGCGCCGATGATGCGCTTCACGTCCACACCGCCGTGGGTGTAAAACCGGGCATCTTCCACGGCCACAAAGGCATGCTGCAGGAAAGAGGGCATGGTGTTGATGGACACCATGATGCGGTTTTCGGTGCCCCGGTAGTCGGTGATAAGGTTCCCGTCAGCATCGTAGATGAAGGAGGTCTGTGCCTGGTCGTCGATGGCCGCCAGATCCAGTACGGGGGCAGAGTCCATGTAGGCCTTGGCAATGCCTACCACGGCACCTACACCGGAAAGACCCAGCAGCAGGATGAACAGCACCAGCATCCGGATGGAATTGATGAATACCCCTAATATAAAGGAAGGTTTCCGGGTGCGGGGCTTGAAAATGGTACGCTTTCTCGGCTCTTCCTCCGCCTCCGGGTTTTCGTTGGCCCAGGAGGAATACAGCCCCTGGTTTTCCGGATCGGTATAATAGGACTGAGGATCGTAAAAGACAGGCTGCTGTGCGCCGTCTGTCTCCTGCTGAGGGGGAATGGGGGGCAGATCGCTCTGGCGGGGGTCAAAATCGTTCGTGCTCACGGCGCACCTCCTTTTCGATATCAAGAATCGATACGTATTATAGCATGTTTTTGCCGTAAAGTACAGCACACAAAAGGAACGCTGAAAATGCCGGTTTTCTTCCCGATGTCGCAGGATGTGTGTTCACATTTTGTCATAAGGATGTAGAATATGGTTGATTACATGCCAAATAGATGGTAAAAATACACAAAAAAACCAAATTCAGGTATGCAAAAACAGAAAAAATACAATTTTGGTATAAATAATGTTTTGCAACCGCACAGATGTGTGGTATAATAACTACCGCAATTGATCCGCATGGGATGCGGATTAAATAAATTCCAGAAAGGAAAATGAATCATGAAGAAGACTCTGGCTATGATCCTGGCCCTGGTCCTCGCCCTGACTTCCGTGTCTTTCGCTTTTGCTGAAGACTTCGACGTGGAAGCTTACGGCGTCACCTCCTCTGAGCTGTACAACGCTCAGCTGGGCGAATTCTATGAAGCTTATATGGCTGGCCGCAGCGAAGTGACCAACCTGTCCCTGCGCTTTGCCCTGATGGCTATCGCAGAAGCCAAGCTGATGGAATCCGCTATGTATGTGCCCGGCTCCTCCAACGGTGGTAACTATGCCATCGGCCGTGTGGCTGCCAACACTGCTACCTCCGCTCTGTGGGGCAATGACTCCTACCGCTATCATGACGTGATCATCGTCAACGAAGATCCCGTGACCAGCGAACAGTGGAACGCCATGAAGACTGCCTGGGCCGAAAAGGCCGGCACCGGCACCTACGAACAGTGGGTGAAGGATTACCTGACCGCTGAAGGCTACACCTTCAACACCGAATACGCTCTGGGCTACTCCTCTGACCCCAAGACCTGGGACGTGCTGGCCACCTCCCGTGCCGCTGACTCCGAAGCCATCGTGAACACCTACGACGGCCTGGTGGAATACGACATGGAAAACGTGATGCAGCCCGCTCTGGCCACCGAATGGTCTGTGGACGAAACCGGCACCAAGTACACCTTCAAGATCCGCGAAGGCGTGATCTGGGTTGACTCTCAGGGCCGTAAGGTTGACGACGTGACCGCCGACGACTTCGTTGCCGGTATGAACCACATGCTGGACGCCATGGGCGGCCTGGAATACCTGGTCGGCTCTGACGGCGGCTGCGGCATCGTGAACGCTCAGCAGTACATCGACGGCGAAATCTCCGACTTCTCTCAGGTCGGCGTAAAGGCCCTCGACGACTACACCCTGGAATACACTCTGGAACAGCCCGCTCCCTACTTCATGACCATGCTGGGCTACGGCGTGTTCGCTCCCATGAGCCGTGAATACTTCCTGTCTCAGGGCGGCGGCTTCGGCGAAGAATATGCTGCCGATTCCGAAACCTACCTGTATGGTAAGGATCCCGATCATATCGCTTACTGCGGTCCCTATGTTGTGACCAACCTGACCCCCGAAAACACCATCGTGTTCTCTGCCAACGAATCCTACTGGAACAAGGACAACATCAACCTCCAGACCATCACCTGGAAGTTCAACGACGGTCAGGATGCCCTGAAGGCCTACAACGACATGAAGGCCAACGTGATCGCCTCTGCCGGCCTGAACGCTTCCGCTCTGGAAGTGGCCAAGCAGGATGGTTACTTTGACAAGTATGTCCGCGTTTCCGCCACCGACGCTACCTCCTTCGGTACCTTCATGAACATCAACCGTCAGGCTTTTGCCAACGTCAACGACGGTGCTGTGGCCTCCACCCAGACCCCCGAAGACGCTGCCCGCACCAAGCAGGCTATGCAGAACGTGCACTTCCGTCGTGCCATCGCCATGGGTTATGACCGCGCTGCTTACAACGCTCAGACCGTTGGTGAAGAACTGAAGCTGGCCTCCGTGATCAACTCCTACACCCCCGGTAACTTCGCTCAGCTGACTGAAGATGTGACCGTTGCCATCAATGGCGTGGACACCACCTTCGCTGCCGGCACCTACTACGGCGCCATCATGCAGGCTCAGATCGATGCTGACAAGGTTGCCATCAAGGTTTGGGATCCCACTCTGGAAGGCGGCGCCGGTGCTTCCTTCGGCTTCGACGGTTGGTTCAACCCCGAAAATGCCAAGGCCGAACTGGCTATCGCTATCGAAGAACTGGCTGCTGAAGGCCTGGTGATCGATGCCGAACATCCCATCTACCTCGACCTGCCCGCTTATGTGGCTTCCACCACCTACAACAACCGTGCTCAGGTGATCGTCAGCAGCATCGAAGAATCTCTGGGCGGCCTGGTGAAGGTCAACAAGACCGAAGCTCAGACCGGTACCGAATGGTACTATGCCGGCTACTACACCGACTACGGTTACGAAGCCAACTATGACCTGTATGACGTGTCCGGCTGGAGCCCCGACTACGGCGATCCTCAGACCTACCTGGATACCTTCCTGCCCGACTACGCAGGCTACATGGTCAAGTGCACCGGTATCTTCTAATACTGGTACAACAAGCCTGAATAAGGCTTAAAAAATCAGCGATACGGGAGCGGCATTTTGCCGCCCCCGTATCGTACTAATCGAGAGATGAGATTATGACGAAATATCTGATTAAGCGTATTCTGCACAGTTTGGTCTCTGTGGTGATCGTTGTCGGCATCGTAATGCTGCTGATTTATTCCGCATTGGACCGACAGCTGATTTTTGCCATGGACCCCACTTTCAAGCAGTTGGGCAATAATCAGAAAGAAGTTTATAAGTACCGTAAATGGGAGGAATACGGCTATCTGGATTATGTGCCGTATACCGAATACATGAACGAGCTGCTTGCCAAGGGTGAAATTGGGGAAGATATCCACAAGGACGCCGTCAAGTTTGGCAAGAAAGCAGAAAATGATACGGAACTGCAGGCCCAGTATGTGAAGCAGTTCACAGACCACTATGAAGCCAACGGCTACACAGTGGTTCGTTTGCCTGCAAAAATGCAGACCCCCAAGAAGTATGTTTCCGGCGGACAGCAGCAGCTGTTTGCCTACAAAGACAAGCCCCTCATGAACCGCCTGTGGAGCTATTTCACCGGCATCATTCGCGTTGACAATATTCACTATGTGCAGGAAGACATTGAAAACCGCGGCCTGACCTTTACCTGGAAAGACCCGGTGTACGGCGGCGAAAAGTTCTCTCCCGCCATCATCGGCAATGGCACCCAGCACAAGTATTTGCTATATTTCTCCGATTCTTTCCCCTTCATTCACCAGAACCTGGTGAGCATCAATCTGGGCAAATCCTACTCTGTGAACCTGGGCGTGGACGTGTTTGACACCATGACCAAGGCACAGGGTTCCTATGTGCTGAGCACGGTCACCTATCCCACCGGCCTGGTGGAAGAAAGCGCAGACGACCTCCATTCCGCCGTGTATATTGCCGGCTCCCGGGAAGGCAACATGGTGAACAAGGATCGCTTTGCTGACGATTATACTTCCGTCGGCACGGTGAAGAATGCCAAATCCAAGGTAGGCTTCTCCTTTGTGATCGGTATCATCTCCTCCATCATGGCCTATTCTCTGGGTGTGCCGCTGGGCATTATGATGGCCCGCAAGAAGGATAAGCTGGTGGACAAGATCGGTACGCTGTACATCGTGTTCATTCTGGCTGTGCCCTCTCTGGCTTACATTTTCCTGTTCAAGGCCATCGGCGGCGCCATCGGCCTGCCTACCACCTTCGATATCGATAAGGGTGACTGGCTGATGTACATTCTGCCCATCGTGTCCCTGGCGCTGCCCTCTGTGGCCAATCTGATGAAGTGGCTGCGCCGCTACATGATCGACCAGATGAACAGCGACTATGTGAAGTTCGCCCGCAGCGGCGGTCTTTCCGAAGGTGAAATTTTCCGCAAGCATATCCTCAAGAATGCTATCATTCCCCTGGTGCACGGTATCCCCGGCACCATCCTGGGTGCCATTACCGGTGCTATCATCACCGAACGTGTGTATGTGGTTCCCGGTGCCGGTAACCTGCTGACCAAGGCCATCAATATGTATGACAACGGCGTGATCGTGGGCGTGACCCTGTTCTACGGCCTGCTGTCCATCACCAGTATGATCCTTGGTGATATCCTGATGTCGCTTGTTGACCCGAGAATCTCCTTTACATCGAAAGCAAGGTAATGTGA
>JAFWYZ010000199.1 GCA_017517465.1 Clostridia bacterium
CCTGGAAGCGGCCTTTTTTGTTTGCCCGTCAATCCGCCACCACTTGCTTGGTGACGTTGTTGATCCATACCCCTTTTTTCACCATGTAGAACCCGAACAGGCACTTGAGGAAGTTGGTCAGGTTGATGATGAGGTATACCCAGAGGATGTTCATGGCGGTAAAGTGTACCAGCACAAAACACAAAGGGATGTTCACCGCCCACAGGGGCAGACAGTCGAACATAAAGGTCATCAATGTCTTGCCGCCGGAGCGCAGGGTGAAATAGCTGGTATGGGCAAAGGCCATAAAGGGCATATTGATACAGGAGATCCACAAAAAGCGGGTGGCCAGAATGCGGATTTCCTCAGAGGTATTGTACAGCCGGGGAATGAAGGGGGCGGAAACCGCCAGCGCCGCACCGGTAATGAGGGAAATGAACACGCTGAAGGCCAGCAGCCGCCATGCGGTCTGCCGGGCCCGGGGCAGTTCGTTGGCCCCCAGTGCCTGGCCCACCAGCACCGCTGCCGCATTGCCCATGGAGAAGACGGCGGTGGTGAAGAGGTTGCTGACGGTGTTGGAGATATTGGTGGCGGCCACCACGTCCAGCCCGCGCTCGGAATAGAGCTGGCTGATGAAGCTGGTGCCCACGGACCACAAAAGCTCATTGATAAACAGGGGCGCACCCATGATCAGAATCCGCTTCACCAGCCGGGCAGGCACCTTCAGGGTGCGGTACAGCCCTTCCATGAAGGGATAGCGGCGGTGATTGTGGGCATAGGCGATGACGATGGCCATTTCCACAAAGCGGCTGATCACCGTGGCCAGGGCAGCGCCCTCCACCCCCATCTGAGGAGCGCCGAAGTGGCCGAAGATCAGGATATAGTTGCCCACCATATTCACAAACACGGCAATAATACCGGCCACCATGGGCAGCACCGTTTCACCGGCTTCGCGCAGGGTGGATGCATAGGCCTGGGTGACGGCAAAGGGCAAAAGGCCCAGCAGCATGATGAACAGGTACTTCTTCCCTTCTGCCAGGGTAAGCGCCACTTCCGCAGGCTTGTCGGCATCGTTGAGGAAGAGGGAGATCAGCTGATCGTCCAGGGTGAGGAAGATCACCGCCCCCAGCACAAACACGCTGATGCAGGCATACAGCTTGAACCGGGCAGAGGCGCGCATGTTTTCGAAGTCCCTGGCCCCAAAAAACTGGGCACCGAAAATGCTGGCCCCGGAAATGCTGCCGAAGATGCAGATGTTGAAAATAAAGAACAGCTGGTTGGCAATGGCCACGCCGTTGATCTGAGGCGTGCCCAGCTGGCCCACCATCACATTGTCCAGCAGGTTTACAAAGGAAGAGATGGTGTTCTGCACAATAAAGGGGATGATGATGGCAAACACGGCTTTGTAGAAGGCCTTGTCGCCGATGAGGTTGCTTTTGAGGGAGTGACGGTTTTTCAGCATGGTTTTTTCCTTTCGCTGCGGTTGATCATCAAAATAGCATACACCTGTCAGTATACAGGTTCTTGCCGGAAATAACAAGGCATTTGAGGATATGTTTTGCGGCAAAAAGAAAAACCCGCGGCTTGCACCGCGGAAAAGAGAGAGGGGGGAGGCGGTTTTATCGGGTCTGGGCCTTTTTCATGTCCGGGCCTTCCAGGGAATATTTCACCTGCAGCACCAGGGACAAAAGGAACAGGATCAGCGCGAACTTGCGGAAGATCAGCACGGTGAACAGAAGCCCCCAGATGGACAGGCTGCCCACACGGCCGTTTTTGTTGCGGGCCACCAGACGGTTGTCCCAGCCCATGCGCCACAGGCGGCAGATCAGGTTGTCATCAACAGTTTCTTTTTCTTCCACGGTGCCTTCCACACGAATTTCTTCCACGGTTTCTTCCTTCTTTTCTTCATTATTTTCTTGCTGCGCCTGGTCTTCATCCCAGGGCATGGAGCCGATCTTGCCCTTGGCTTCCAGCCACACATAGGCATCCAGCACGTCCCATTCCGTCATTTCCAGGGCTTCCTTGGCATCTTCGTAGGAAACCTGAGCCTGCTTGCGCAGCTTTTCGATCACACTGTAATGTACCATTTCATCTTGCCTCGCTTTCTTCGTTACGGGTATATCTTAGCAACGAAAAATAAGAAAGACAGGGGGAAAACGATGAGAATTTGATGAGAAAATGAAAAAAGAACCCTCATTCTTTCTCTTTGCTGCGGATAAAAAAGTTCCCGGCGGGCAAAAATTGTCCCGAAAATACGAAAAAAATTGGGCTTCCCCTCTTTCTTTCTCCCTGCGGAATATGTTATAATAAATCGGTTATTCCGTTAATCATCATTTGTAAGGAGGACCAGATCCATGCAATATTCCCGTGAAGTGGAAGAAATGGTATGCGTGATGAAGGGCCCCAACCACGGCCCCGCACCCATCCCCGAAGAAGGCAAGTGGATCCAGGCTAAGGAAATCAAGGACATTTCCGGCCTCACCCACGGTATTGGCTGGTGCGCCCCTCAGCAGGGCACCTGCAAGCTGACCCTGAATGTGAAGCAGGGTATCATCCAGGAAGCTCTGGTGGAAACCATCGGCTGCTCCGGTATGACCCACTCCGCCGCTATGGCCAGCGAAATTCTCCCCGGCAAGACCATCCTGGAAGCCCTCAACACTGACCTGGTGTGCGACGCCATCAACACCGCCATGCGCGAATTGTTCCTGCAGATCGTGTACGGCCGCACCCAGTCCGCTTTCTCCGATGACGGTCTGGTCATCGGCGCCGGTCTGGAAGACCTGGGCAAGGGCCTGCGCTCTCAGGTGGGCACCATGTACGGCACCCTGGCCAAGGGCCCCCGTTACCTGGAAATGGCCGAAGGCTATGTGCTGAAGATCGCCCTGGATAAGGACAACCAGATCTGCGGCTACCAGTTCCTCAGCCTTGGCAAAATGATGGATGCCATCAAGAAGGGCGTGGAACCCAACGAAGCTTACAACGCAAACATCGGCACCTACGGCCGCTTCAAGGCCGAAGACGGCGCGGTCAAGTGGATTGACCCCCGTAAAGAATAAGAGGAGGTATACGTAAATGGCTCTGTTTGAAGGTTATGAACGCCGTATGCCCCAGCTGCAGCCGGTGCTTGAAAAGTACGGTTTCAAGGATTTCGAAGAACTGAAGGCTTATAACAATTCCAAGGGCGTTGATGCTTACAAGATCGTTGAAGGCATCCAGCCCATCGCTTTCGAAAATGCCAAGTGGGCCTATGAACTGGGCGCCGCTATCGCTCTGAAGAAGGGCGTGAAGACCGCTGCCGAAGCTGCTACCTGCATCGGTGAAGGTCTGCAGGCTTTCTGCATCCCCGGCTCCGTTGCCGACCAGCGTCAGGTGGGTCTGGGCCACGGTAACCTGGGCGCCATGCTGCTGGACGAAAAGACCGAATGCTTCGCTTTCCTGGCCGGCCACGAATCTTTCGCTGCCGCTGAAGGCGCCATCGGTATCGCCCGCAATGCCAACAAGGTTCGCAAGAACCCCCTGCGTGTTATCCTGAATGGTCTGGGCAAGGACGCCGCTATGATCATCAGCCGCATCAACGGTTTCACCTATGTGGAAACCAAGTATGATTACCTGTCTGCAGACGTGAAGGAAGACCATGCCCTCACCATCGTGAAGAAGACCGCTTATTCCGATGGCGAACGCGCCAAGGTCAACTGCTACGGCGCTGACGACGTGCGTGAAGGCGTTGCCATCATGTGGCACGAAGGCGTGGGCGTTTCCATCACCGGTAACTCCACCAACCCCACCCGCTTCCAGCATCCCGTGGCCGGCACCTACAAGAAGGAAATGACCGAAGCCGGTAAGAAGTACTTCTCCGTGGCTTCCGGCGGCGGCACCGGCCGTACCCTGCATCCCGATAATATGGCCGCCGGCCCTGCCTCCTACGGCATGACCGATACCCTGGGCCGTATGCACTCTGATGCTCAGTTCGCCGGCTCTTCCTCCGTGCCCGCTCACGTGGAAATGATGGGCCTCATCGGCGCCGGCAACAACCCCATGGTGGGTATGACCGTGGCTGTGGCCGTGGCCATCGAAGAAGCTTCCAAGTAAGCAGGCCGTGCCTGCACCCGGTTCGCAAAGAAAATTCACTTTTCCTGCGAAAGGGTGTCTGCGTGGGGCAAAAAACATAAAACAGAGGACACATCCTGCGATGTGTCCTTTTTTTCATTGTTTTCACAGCGCCCGTGGGCTCTTTTTTTGTTTCCCAGAGCTTCATGCGGAAATCCGAATGTAAAAAGAAGCTATCCGTGTCGCAGAAAGGGTGCAGGGCTGACGGCCCTGCCGAGGAGCTTCCTGTTCTGGTTTCTTATGTCAGAATGTCCGCCACGGCGGCTTTGTCCAGCGTGGCAAAGGGGATGGGCTCTTCGGGCTGAGCGTCAGCGGGGTTCAGCTGGTATTGCAGCCAGCTGACGTCCCGCCATTGGCCCAGCTTGTGGCCGGCATTTTTGAAATGCCCCACTTCCTGAAAACCGAAGCTGCGGTGCAGGGCAAGGGAGGGGGCGTTGGGCAGGGTGATGCAGGAAAAGGCGCTTTGAAAATGCTGTGCTTTCAGCAGGAGCAGCAGCCGGCGCAGCAGGTTTTTGCCGATGCCCTTTCCGCGGTGGTTTTCATCCACATAAATGCTCAGCTCCACGGCCCAGCGGTAGGCCTCCTTTTCCCGGAAGCGTGCCCCGTAA
>JAFWYZ010000200.1 GCA_017517465.1 Clostridia bacterium
ATTTCCGAAGCTGCTGACATCGTGATGTATGCTGACGAAATCGCTCAGGGCGACTCCATCATGGAAAAGTGCGCCGAATGGGGCATCGAAGTGTTCATTCACTATTCCTTCCCCCGTCACATGGCTATGGAACTGATCGTTGGCCGTCATACCCTGATGCAGGAGAACGCTGACGCTCTGGGCATCGAGCTGGTTGACGTTACCGCTCCCGACCCCACCGCTGAGGCTGGCCTGTCCGCTTCCCAGCAGTTCATCCTGGAAGACGTGCCCCAGCAGATGGCTAAGTACGAAGGCAAGAAGGTTGCTTTCTTCACCACCAACTGCGGCATGCAGCCCTCCCTGCAGACTGCTATCCTGACCCAGCCCAACGCCTACTATCCCCAGCCCTGCTGCCCCTCTCCCTACCATGCCTTCCCCGCTACCCTGAGCCTGGAACTGGCTGTGGGCGGTGACGACGTGGCTGCTCTGGAAGCCATCGCTGCCAAGCTGCAGGAATATGACGCTGTTGGCCGTTACAGCACCTGGGCTTCCCCCGTTGCTATGACCATCATCGAAATCGGCGTGGAATATGCCAAGGCTTATGTGGACGGCGCTGTGTCCCGCAACGACGGTGCCAAGCTGGCCGAACTGCTGCAGGCTAAGATCCCCGGCGCCAAGGTGGCCAACTACACCAATGCCGAAGGCACCACTTTCGACAACTACTACACCATCCTGCTGGCTCCCGTGGACTTCGCTGACTATCTGAAGTAATACACAAAAGCCAACATAAAAGCAAGGTACAGGCCCGCCCCTTACGGGCGGGCCTGTATCCTGTCCATCAGCATTTTTTGAGAGGAAATGTCAGAAGGGCAGCGGCCACTTTGACATTTCCTCTTTATTCCTGCTAAGGAGGTGCTCAAGCTTGAGCGCAGAATTCGTTCTGGAGATGAAAAACATCACCAAGCAGTACGGCGAAAACACCGTGCTCAGTGATGTTTCCCTTTCTGTTCGCCCCGGTGAAATTCACGCACTGCTGGGTGAAAACGGTGCCGGCAAATCCACGCTCATGAACGTTCTTTTTGGTATGCCGGTCATTCATACCACCGGCGGCTTCCAGGGCCAGGTGCTTCTGGATGGGCAGGAAGTGCATGTTTCTTCCCCCCATGACGCCATGACCAAGGGGATCGGTATGGTCCATCAGGAATTCATGCTGCTTCCCGGCTTCACGGTGACGGAAAATATCAAGCTGAACCGTGAAATTACACATCGAAATTTCTTCAGCCGTTTGATGGGCAAGAACCTGGAAACGCTGAATATGAATAAAATGTCTTCCGATGCCAGAAAGGCGCTGGACAGCGTTGGCATGAGCATCGATGAATATACCCGTGTGGAAGGCATGCCTGTGGGCTATATGCAGTTTGTGGAAATTGCCCGTGAAATCGACAAGACGGGCGTGAAGCTGCTGGTATTTGACGAACCCACGGCTGTGCTGACAGAAAGTGAAGCCACCCAGCTGATCAAGGTGATGAAGGCCATTGCCGAAAGCGGCATCGCCATCATTTTCATTACCCACCGTCTGGATGAAGTGGCCGCCGCTGCCGATTCCATCACCATTCTGCGCGACGGTAAACTGGCTGCTACCAGAAATGCCAAGGAAACCACCATTGTGGAGCTGGCTGAACTGATGATCGGCCGCAAGGGCGAAGCTATGGTGCATACCGATCCCCGTGAAGTGCCCCATGACGAAGTGGCGCTGCGGGTGCGGGATCTGCATGTGGATATGGCCGGTGAAGAAGTGAACGGCGTCAGCTTTGATGTCTACAAGGGTGAAATCCTGGGCATCGGCGGCCTGGCCGGCCAGGGCAAGCTGGGCATTCCCAACGGTATCATGAGCCTGTATGAATCCTCTGGCGATGTGGAGCTGTTCGGTGAAAAGCTGAAGCTGAACAATGCCGGGGATGCGCTGCGTGCCGGTATTGCCATGGTATCTGAGGACCGCAAGGGCGTAGGCCTTTTGCTGGACCAGAGCATCGAAGACAACATTGTTTTCAATGCTATGCAGATCAAGGGCGAATATCTGTACAAGTTTGGCCCCATGACCCTGAAAAACAGTAAGGCCATCCGCGCTCAGGCGGAAAAGATGATCAAGGAACTGGACATCCGCTGCTTTGGCCCCACACAGCATTCCGGTACGCTGTCGGGCGGTAACCAGCAGAAAGTGTGCATCGCCCGCGCGCTGGTGATGGGCCCCCGTTTCCTGTTTGTCAGCGAACCCACCCGCGGCATTGACATCGGTGCCAAGAAGCTGGTGCTGGAGACGCTGGTGAAGCTGAACCGGGAACAGGGCATGACCATTGTGATGGTCTCTTCCGAATTGCAGGAGCTGCGCAGCATTTCCGACCGTATTGCCATCGTATCCGAGGGCAAGCTGGTGGATATTCTGTCTCCCGATGCCTCCGATGCCGATTTCGGTCTGGCAATGTCCGGTATCAAACCCTCTGAACATCATGAGAAAGGAGATGGCGCACAATGACGAAATCTGTTTTGCGGCGTGTGATCGCCATCGTTCTTTGCGTGGCGGCGGTTGTGCTGATCGTGCTGGGTGCTGTGAACATGCCCAAGCGCGAATCCGAAGACGGCCTGCAGATTCTCAAAACCCTGCGCACCCGCACCCTGCTCAATGCAACGGGTGAAGGTGTGGTGGAAAGCTATGTGGCTGTGGCCAAGAAGGAAGCCCAGGCGGCTGCCAAGGCTGCCGGCGGCGGTATGAGTGCCATCCGTGAAGCCATTGCCAAAGCGGAAGAAGAAACCCGTGCCAAGTATTCCAGCAATGCGACTGATTATTCCGCCATTGATACCACTAATCTTGAAGCGGCTATGGATGAATACATGGTGGCGTTGAAGGCTTCTGCCGATTGTGAAGCGGCTGCCAAGCAGGCCTATATCGATGCCCATTATGATGAAGCATACGAAGCGGCCAAGGCTGACCGCGAAGCCAAGATTGCTGCCGGCCAGGATGTTCCCGAAGAAATGAAGGTAACGGTGGATATGTCCGGCTTTGTGGCAACGGAAGAAATGACTTCCCTGGAAGCCAAGGCCAAGGAAGCCTATGGCCTGGTAGGGGAGGCGCTGAAGGGCATTTATCCTGTAATGGATGACAATGCGCTCAATACCCTGGAGGGCACCATTGCCGATATCGTGTATCAGGCCGGGGATAATTACACCCTGCAGTATGACCGCTATATCAAGGCGGGCAGCGGGGATGCCCTGGAAAACAAAACCGGCGGCTTCCTGGTGCGCTATGCGGATGACCTGTTCTATGTGGCCGGTGCGCTGATCGTGGCTGCGCTGACGCTGCTGTTCTATGAAGTGCTGGTGGCCAAGCTGGGCATCCCGCGTGTGATCATCGGGCTGTTCTTCATTCTGCTGTGCTTCATGAGCCTTCTGTATGACCTGAGCCTGAGCACCCTGCTGTCCAACTCCGTGGTGCGCATGGGCATGAACTCCATTATGGTGCTGGCCATGGTGCCCGGTATCCAGTGCGGCATCAGCCTGAACCTGGGTCTTCCCATCGGTCTGGTGGCCGGTCTGATCGGTGGTTTGCTGACCATCGAACTGGAAATCGGCGGCTGGCTGGGCTTTGTCTTTGCCATCCTGGTGGGCTGCCTGATTGCTGCCGTTTGCGGCTGGCTGTATGCGCAGCTGCTCAACCGCCTCAAGGGTGAAGAAATGTCCGTTACCACGTATGTGGGTTTCTCCATCGTGAGCCTGATGTGTATTGCGTGGCTGGTGCTGCCCTTCAACAGCCTGAAGCTGCGTTGGCCTCTGGGTACCGGTCTGCGTAACACCATCGGCCTGGATAACAGCAACTTCCGTCACATCCTGGATGATCTGTGGTCTTTCAAGATCGGTGATTTCGTGGTGCCCACCGGGCTGCTGCTGTTCATGCTGCTGTGCTGCTTTGTGGTGTGGCTGTTCAGCCGCTCCAAGACCGGTGTGGCCATGCAGGCTGTGGGTAACAATCCCCGCTTTGCCGAGGCTACCGGTATCAACGTGAACAAAATGCGCATTATCGGTACGGTGCTGAGCACGGTGCTGGGTGCTGTGGGTATCCTGGTGTACTCCCAGAGCTACGGCTTCATGCAGCTGTACACCGCTCCCCGTCAGATGGGCTTCATCGCCGCATCTGCCATCCTCATTGGCGGTGCATCCACCAGCCGGTGCAAAATCAGCCACGTGTTGATCGGTACGTTCCTGTTCCAGGGCGTTCTGACGCTGGGTATGCCGGTTGCCAATGTGCTGGTGCCCGGATCTACGATTTCTGAAACGCTGCGCATTCTGATTTCCAACGGTATCATCCTCTATGCGCTTACCAAGTCCGGAGGTGGCTCTCGTGGATAAGAAAGACATTCGTTCGCTGCTGCGCAACAACGCCGTTACGGTGATGTTCGTGGTGCTGTGCACCCTGTGTATGATTTTCTCCGGCCAGTCCGTATCCTATGTGATTTACGAACTGTTTGGCCGTCTCAGCCGTAACTCTTTCATCGTGCTGGCCCTGATCATTCCCATCGTTGCCGGCATGGGTATCAACTTCGCCATTACCATCGGTGCCATGGCCGCTCAGATCAGCGTGCTGTGGGTGATCGAATGGGGTGTGGGCGGCATTGGCGGTTTCCTGCTGGCCATGGGCATGACCCTTCCTATTGCAGCCCTGTTCGGTTTCCTGATCGGTAAGCTGCTGAACAAGATGAAGGGCCAGGAAATGATCGGTGGTCTGATCCTTGGTTATTTCGCCAGCGGTCTGTATCAGCTGCTGTTCCTGTTTATCTTCGGCAACCTGATTCCCCTGAATACCCCCGGTCTGGTAGTCAAGGGTTCCACCGGTGTGGCCAACACCATTGACCTCAACAGCGGTGCCGGCGGCGGTATCAAGTATGCCCTGGATGGCATCTGGCGCACCGATTTCGGCACGACGCTGTATGTGCTGTGCGGCATTGTGGCTATGGCGCTGATCGTTGGGCTGCTGCTGAAGAAGGTTGAAAAGAAAAAGGCCATCATCGGTGTGGGTACGGCTGCTGTGCTGTGCGGCCTGTACCAGATTCCCGCCGTGGCCGATCTGTTCTCCATGGTGAAGGTTCCCATGATCACCTTCATCGTTGTGGGGATCCTGTGCCTGTTCAATGTGGGCGTGATGAAGACCCGGCTGGGCCAGCAGTTCCGCGCTGTGGGCCAGAACAGAACCGTGGCCAATGCATCCGGTATCCATGTGGACAAGGTGCGTCTGATCGCCATTGTGATCTCCACCGTTCTGGCCGGTTGGGGTCAGCTGATTTTCGTGCAGAACATGGGTTCCTTCCAGACCTACGGCGCTCACGAACAGGTGGGCCTGTATGCCGGTGCTGCCATTCTGGTGGGCGGTGCTTCCATCCGCAAGGCCACCAACGGCCAGGCCATTCTGGGCTGTATCCTGTTCCATCTGCTGTTCATTGTGGCTCCGCCTGCTGCCAAGAACCTGTTTGGCGATGCGGCCATCGGTGAATATTTCCGCGTGTTCATTTCCTACGGTGTTATTGCCATGGCGCTGGTGATGCATGCCTGGCGCGGCGTTCAGGCCCGGAAGGAAAAGAAAGAACAGCAGGAAGCTGCTGCAAAGTAAATATGAGAAGAGGGGCTTGCCAAAGCAAGCCCTTTTTCATTTTTTGGAAAACACTACTTGTTGAGGTTTTTGACGATCTATGATATAATATTACATAGCACGTTTTGAGAGGGGACATATTCCATTGACTGCCCAGAAACACACGAGGCAAAGACTGCTGATCGCAATTGGAGTGACAGTCATTTTAGCGTTATTGATCTGGTTTGCATTATCGGGGGACAATGCAGATCTGCTCAAGACGCTGTTTACAGAGAATCTTTCCAATGAAGAATTGAGCTGCCTGCTGATGGGATTCGGCTGGCGCGGATATATTGTGGTGGCGCTGCTGGCAGCCTTGCAGGTGGTGTGCACCTTTTTGCCGGCGGAGCCGGTGCAGGTGCTGGCCGGGTTTACCTTCGGTTTTCCGATCGGGCTTTTATGCTGCATGGCTGGGGTATTGGTGGGCAGTACGCTGATTTTTCTGTTGCAAAAAACCTTCGGGGAAAAGCTGCGGGGCTATTTTGTGAAGAAGCTGAACCTGGATTTTGATAAGATTGCACGGTCCAGCAAAATGGTTGTGATTATTTTCATTCTCTATTTTTTGCCGGCCATTCCTTATGGCATGATTTGCTTCTTTGCCGCCAGTCTTGGCATGTCTTACCGCCGCTATACCACGCTGATGTGCCTTGGCGCACTGCCTTCCGTTTGCATCGGTGTGGGCCTGGGGTATATGACCATCATGTCCAGCTGGGTGGTGACAGTATGTGTGTTTGCGGTGCTGATGGTGTTCATGGGCATTGCTTTCTGGAAAAAGGATGTGCTGTTTTCCCGGCTGAACAAGTATGCGGATGAGAATAAACAACCGCCGAAAAACAAGGTGCGTGAAGCCAATGGCTTTGTGCTGAATGTGCTGTACTATGCTGCCAGGGGATATCTGTTCCTGTGCGGCGTGAAAATCAAAGCAACCAACAAAATTGGTGAGATCGAAGGCCCGTCCATTGTGCTTTGCAATCACGGCTCCTATATCGATTTCATTTATACCATGGTGCTGCTGCGGAAAAAGAAGCCCAATTTCGTTGGTGCGCGGCTGTATTTCTATAACAAATACCTGAACCGGCTTTTGCGCACGGTGGGCGCCTTCCCCAAGAGCATGTTTGCGGTGGATATGGAGAATGCCAGAAACTGCTTTACGGTGCTTAGAAACAAAGGGTATCTGGTGCTGATGCCGGAAGCCAGGCTGTCCACTGCCGGAAAATTCGAAGATATTCAGGAAAATACCTATTCCTTCATCAAAACGTCGGGGGCCAATATTTACTCGCTGAAATTCGGCGGGGACTATTTTGCCGATCCCAAGTGGGGGAAGGGTTTCCGGCGCGGTTCGCTGGTGGAAGCAGAGCTGGACAGGCTGTGGACAGCAGAACAGCTGAAAGAATTGACCCTGGATCAGGTGAAACAAGGGGTATCGCAGCGGCTGTATTATGATGAATTCCAGTGGCTGGAGCAGCATCCAAAGGTCCGCTACCGCTGTGTTCAAATGGCGGAAGGGCTGGAAAATATCCTGATGACCTGCCCAAAATGCGGCGGAAAGCATACCATTACCACGAACAAGAAAAAGGTATTCTGCGAGACCTGCGGCTATCTTACTTCAGTGGATTGCCGGTACCAGTTTACCGGAGATTTCCGGTTCAAAAACCTTTGTGAATGGTACGAATGGCAGAAAGCGCAGCTGGAAAAAGAGATTGCAGCGGATCCGGATTATGCATTGTCTGAACCGGTGGAGCTGCGCTTGCCCGGTACCGGCAAAGGGCTTACCCGCCATGGGGGCGAAGGGGTGTGCACCCTGAACCGCGAAGGGCTTACCTATCGGGGAACCCGGGATGGGGAGCAGGTGGAAAAGCAGTTTTCCATTGAGTGTATATACCGGCTGTTGTTTGGCGCCGGACAGAATTTTGAGGTGTATGACGGGCAGGAAATTCAGTACTATGTGCCCCGGGATCCCCGGACCTGCGTGGAGTGGTACATGACCTCCATGATCCTCTATGACGAGGCAGAAAAGCAGAAAGCATAAGGAGACAGCATGATTTTTACGAAAGAAAAAGCAAACAGGAAAAAGGAAAAAGCCGCTTCCAACATCAGTGTCCGCTCCTTCCTGCTGGTGGTGGGCCTGCTGGTGGCGCTGCTGGCTGTATGCGGTTCGCTGTCCTGCTTTATTCCTCAGGGGGCATTTGAACGGGATGCGGCGGGCAATATCCTGCCGGGCACCTATCAGATGGGCCGGGTGCAGGGAATAGCGCTCTGGCGCGTATTGACGGCCCCTGTGCGGGTGTTTGCATCGGAAGATGCACTGACCATCATCATGATCAGTATTTTCCTGCTGGTGATGAGCGGTGTGTTTAACCTGCTGGAGAAAACCGGCGGTGTGAAAACCTTCATTGTGCATATCATGCGGCGGTTCAGGAACAAGGGCAGCCTGATGGTGTGCATGACGGTGCTGGTGTTCATGCTGTTTGGCAGCCTGTTTGGCATGTTTGAAGAACTGGTGACGCTGCTGCCGCTGATGATCGTGTTCATGTTGTCCATGCAGATGGATACCATGATGGGCCTGGGGGCATGCCTGATGGCAGCGTGCTTTGGTTTTTCCACCGCCATCACCAATCCCTTTTCCGTGGGGACGGCGGCCCAGTTGGCAGGTATTCAGGTGGCCGAAGGGGCATGGCTGCGCATTGTGTTTTTTGTGATGGTGTATGGGGTGGTGTGTACCTTCCTGCTGGGCCATCTGAAAAAGCTGAAAAAGAATCCCAAGATTTCCCTCACTTATGAGGCGGATCAGCTGAAACGGGAAAGCCTCATCGGCCATGGGGATGATCTGCCCCGGGATCAGCAGCGGATTTTCCGCATTTATGCTGCCTTCTTCGCCATTCAGGGTGTGATCCTGGCGGCCATTGCCTGTATCCGTCAGATTTCCGGGTTCGCCATTCCCATTCTGGCGGCAAGCTTCCTGATTTCCGGGCTGATCGCCGGTCAGATGGTGTGCCGGGATTTCAAAAAGGTGCTTTCCTGCTTCCTGGAGGGGGCGGTGGCTATGCTGCCGGCGGTGGTGATGATTGCATTGGCATCGTCTGTGAAGCTGGTGATGGTGGAAAGCAATATCATCGATACCGTGATGCATTCGGTACTGCAGCTGCTGGTGGGAAAGAGTGTTTTTGTCACCATCCTGCTGATCTATGCTCTGATCCTGTTTTTGCAATTGTTCATCGGCTCTGCCTCGGCGAAGATTTTCCTGGTGATGCCCATTGTGCTGCCGATCACCGCTGCCCTTGGTATTTCTCCCACGTTGGTGATCCTCACCTATTGCATGGCAGACGGGTTTACGGACGTGATCCTGCCCACCAATCCGGTGCTGCTGATCGGCCTTTCCATGGCCAATGTGAGCTACGGAAAGTGGCTGAAATGGACGTGGAAGATCCAGCTGACGCTGTTTGTGATTTCGGTGCTGGTGCTGCTGTTTGGTGTTCTGATCGGCTACTGAGAAGAAATGGAAAATGCCCGGGGCACGGATGTGCATGGCGCCGGGCATTTTCTGTTTGAAACAAAAATTTAAGAAGATACGCTCTTGAAAAAGCGGGCATTGTTTGTTACAATACAAGTGCATTCGCATGACTGACGGATTTCGCGGAATACCGCGGGGGAGTGTGAACGCTATGAAAGCCGACCGTCTGGGCAATTCAATTTTTGCGTAAAGTTGAGTTGCCTTTTTTGTTGGGGCAATTCAGGCACAAGAAGGAGGATCAGCCATGGAACACATCAACTGGCAGGGTTTTTGCGGCGGTGTTTGGCAGAATGAGATCAATGTGCGGGATTTTATCCAGCAGAACTACCGGGAATATAAGGGCGATGAAAGCTTCCTGGCCGGTGCCACGGAACGCACCGCTGCGCTGATGAAAAAGGTGCAGGGCCTGTTTGCGCTGGAAAGGCAGTTCGGCGGTGTGTTGGATATCGATACCGCCACCGTGTCCTCCCTGAAAAGCTATTCTCCCGGCTATATTGACAAAGAAAATGAGATCATTGTGGGCTTGCAGACCAACCGTCCCCTCAAGCGCGGTGTGAACCCCTTTGGGGGCATGCGCATGGTGCGCCAGGCCTGCGAGGCTTACGGCTATAAGCTCAGCTCCAAAGTGGAAGAGGAATTCACCTACCGCACCACCCATAACGACGGTGTATTCCGCGCCTATACCGATGAAATGCGCCTGGCGCGCCGATGCCATGTGATCACGGGCCTGCCCGATGCCTATGGCCGCGGCCGCATCATCGGCGATTACCGGAGGGTGGCGCTGTACGGTGTGGATCGGCTGATCGCCGAAAAGAAGAAGGATAAGGCCAAGCTGGCGGAAGCGGTATTTGATACCGAGCAGATCCGTCTGGATGAAGAACTGTTCCAGCAGATCACTTTCCTGGGTTATCTCAAGGACATGGCGGCCATGTACGGTTTTGACATCAGCCAGCCGGCCAAGGATGCCCGGGAAGCCATCCAGTGGACCTATTTTGCCTATCTGGGTGCCATCAAGGAACAAAACGGCGCTGCCATGTCCCTGGGCCGTGTGAGCACCTTCTTTGACATTTACATCGAGCGTGATATCAAGGCCGGCATCCTGACGGAAGAAGGGGCCCAGGAGCTGATGGACGATTTTGTCATCAAACTGCGCATGGCCCGCCACCTGCGTACCCCCGAATATAACGAGCTCTTTGGCGGCGATCCCATGTGGATCACCGAAGCGGTGGGCGGCATGGGCGAAGACGGCCGTACGCTGGTGACAAAGAACTCCTTCCGTGTGCTGCATACCCTGTACACCCTGGGTTCCTCTCCCGAACCCAACCTGACGGTGCTGTGGTCCCGGCAGCTTCCTGAAGCGTTCAAGAAATTCTGTGCCAAGGTGTCCATCGATACCGATTCCATCCAGTACGAAAACGATGATCTGATGCGTCCCCTGTACGGGGATGATTATGCCATTGCATGCTGCGTCAGCGCCATGAAGGTGGGCAAGCAGATGCAGTTCTTCGGTGCCCGGTGCAACCTGGCAAAGCTGCTTCTGATCGCCATCAACGGCGGCTATGATACCACCACCAATATCCACATCGGCCCCCAGATGGACGTGATGCAGGGCGATGTGCTGGACTTTGACGAAGTGATGCGCCGCATGGAAATCTATATGGGCTGGCTGAGCCACCTGTATGTGAATACCATGAACGTGATCCACTACATGCACGATAAGTATGCCTACGAAAAGACCCAGATGGCGCTGCATGATACCGATGTGGGCCGTTTCATGGCCTTTGGTGTGGCCGGGCTTTCCGTGGTGGCAGACTCCCTGAGCGCTATCCGGTTTGCCAAGGTGCATCCTGTGCGCAATGAAGAAGGGTTTATTGCGGATTTTGTCACCGAAGGCAATTTCCCCAAGTTCGGCAATGATGATGACCGGGTGGACCTGATGGCCAAAGACCTGACCCACAAAATGATCACCGAGCTGCGCAAAACCCCGGCGTACCGGAATGCAATCCATACCCTGAGCGTGCTGACCATCACCTCCAACGTGATGTACGGCAAGAACACCGGTGCCACCCCCGATGGCCGCAAAAACGGCGAGCCCTTTGCCCCCGGCGCCAATCCCATGCACAACAGGGAAGAAAACGGCGCGCTGGCTTCTCTCAACTCTGTGGCCAAAATCAGCTATGACGATTGCCGTGACGGCATTTCCAATACCTTCTCCATCACCCCTGCTGCACTGGGAAGGGACAACGGCGAGCGGATGAACAACCTGGTCACCATCCTGGACGGCTATTTCGGCCAGATGGCCCACCACATCAACGTGAACGTGATGAACCGGGAAACGCTGATGGATGCTTACGAAAACCCCGAAAAGTATCCCAACCTTACCATCCGCGTATCCGGCTATGCGGTGAACTTCAACAAGCTTTCCCGTGAACAGCAGCGCGAAGTGATCAGCCGTACGTTCCACGAGGCTGTGTGATGAAAGGGCGCATCCATTCTTTCCAGAGCCTGGGTACGCTGGACGGCCCGGGGGTTCGGTTTGTGGCTTTTTTGCAGGGCTGCCCGCTGCGCTGCGGATGCTGCCATAACCCGGATACATGGGATGTGAACGGCGGCACGGAATACGAAGCGGAAGAGATTGTGCGCCGTGCTGCCCGGTACCGTTCCTATTTCGGCAGGGAAGGGGGCATCACCCTTTCCGGCGGCGAACCCCTGCTGCAAAGGGATTTTGCCGCGGAGGTATTCCGCATCTGCCATGAAGAAAACATCCATACCTGCCTGGATACGTCCGGCTGTGCGGATGGAGAAAAGTGCGCTTCGGTGCTGCAGTATACGGACAGGGTGCTGCTGGATATCAAGTACACGTTGCCGGAACAGTATGAGCAGCATGTGGGCTGCAAAATGCGGCAGCCGCTGGCTTTTCTGGAAGCGGTGAATGCACGCAAAATTTCGGTTACCCTGCGGCAGGTGATCATTCCTTCACTGAATGATACGCAGGAAAATGTGCTGCGCCTGTTGGATATTGCGAAGCAGTATCCCTGCGTTGACAAGATTGAACTGCTGCCTTTCCGGAAAATATGCCAGAGCAAATATGACATGATGGGAATCGTTTTTCCCTTTGGTCATCTGCCGGAGCCTGATCCAAAGCAGATGGACAAGCTGCGGAAGGTGCTGGGCACCTATGGCGGATAAAACAAACTCCCGGTGAACGTTCACCGGGAGTTTTGCTGTTTTGGAGCGGAAAAAGTATAAAAAAGCCCGGAAATATTCATTGTTTTGCCGAATTTGTTATTGTATAATGGTGTCAGCAGCATTTTCATACATCAATGTATAAACCGGCTTTCTGTTTGGAGGAAACGATGTATACGAAGGAGCAGCTATCGAAATATCCGTACTTTGAGGAAGTGCTCAGAACACGGGACATCAGCAATGTCATTGATTCCTTGACAGGGCTTGTTTCCAGACGTCATATGGTGGGCTTTATCCAGCATCTTGTGGAAAACAAGGTGCCGTTTACGCTGGCGCTTCTGGATCTGGATAATTTCAAGTTTATCAACGATACCTATGGCCATCATATTGGCGATGGGGTACTGACCGGTGTATCCAACGATATGGAGCGGTATCTGGAAGATTACGGCATTGCCGGCCGGTATGGCGGGGATGAATTCCTGATTGTGAATTTCAGGGACCATCAATATGATGATATCAAGGCATTTTTTACCGGCTTTTACTCCAACTATCATGTACTTCGAAAGAATATTGATCTGGGGGAATGCGAGCCGTTTATCACGGGTACGATCGGCAGCGCCATCTATCCTGAGGATGCGCAGGATTACGCTTCCTTGTTCAGCCTGGTGGATAAAGCGCTGTACAGGGGCAAAACAAAGGGCAGGAATTGCTATATCATCTATGTGGAGGAGAAACATAAGAATATCACGATCCGTGAACTGGCAGGAAAGAGCATTTATACCACTTTCCGTCATCTTTCATCCGGGTTTGATGCCCGAACGGAGCTGCCGGATAAACTGAAGGCCATGCTGGAGATCCTGGCAGATGATATGCGGATATCGGATTTGTATTACGTGGGCATGGATCATCAGTTCCGAAGCGTCCGGACCGGGGAAGTGCTGGGGAAAACGGCAGATCTGGGTGAACTGATTCAGGAGGATCTTTATACCACCAATGAGATCGGACGTATCGAAGGCAAAGCACCCGATACGCATGCACTGTGCCGGGCCAGAGAATTTGAAACAGTCTTGATGACCAGAATCGGCATTCGCGCACAAACCTATGGCTATCTCGTATGCGCCGAGCCCAGAAACCGGCGCATCTGGCAGGACGAAGAATACGCTGTCCTGTTCTTTGCAGCCAGGATGCTGGCAGGGTATATGCAGAATTCCGGCATGAACCTGTAATCACATCGAACAGTCAATCTTCTACACACAAAACATAAAGACCTTGCGATGAACAGAAATCACAAGGCCTTTTCGCACAAAAAAACCAC
>JAFWYZ010000201.1 GCA_017517465.1 Clostridia bacterium
TATGCTGCCCGAAACCTTCAGCCCCTACCAGACCACCTATCTTCTGACGGTGGCGGATTGGGTGTCCCGGGTGACCTTTACCCCCACTGCTTTTGATCCCAATGCACAGATCACCGTCAACGGCCAGACCGTCCGCAGCGGTCAGACCTCTCAGGTGACCAACATGACCGATAAGCCCCAGGCGGTGACCATCACCGTCCGCAGCGGCAATGCCTCCACCACCTACACCGTTTATCTGCAGCGCCGGCCCAGCGAAAAACGCACCCGGGTGTCTGCCGGCTATGTGAACAATATCTATACCAAGAACAACGATTGGCGCCTGGTGGCGGATCTGGGAACCATTTCCTACCTGACCGATGACTATACCACCGGCAGCCGCTCCAATTTTGAAAACAAAACGGCGGATAAGTATGATTATGTGCTGTCTCCCAACTGCATTTTCTACTACGGCACTCCCCAGAACCCCATCCGTGTGAATACCGTTTCTGAATTCATGACCTATTACCGGGTCTATGGCAATAACCTGTATACCATCATCTATATCGAAGATGAAATCGTGGCCGTCTTCCCCTACGGCGCAGAACAGATCATCTATTGACGGTGCTGCGGAGGGAGACCCGGAGGGGCTTTGCCCCCTCCACCCCCACAAGGGGCATCGCCCCTTGACCCAGAGCCGGAATTAGCAATCTGCTTTATACAAACAGCCTTCCGGTGAAACAAAGCAACACGCACACACATCAGTGTAAAAGAACGATTGAAACTTTGCGAGTTGGCTGCGGCACTGCCGCCACGCAGAAACCCCTTTGCAGAGGTAGATTGTTTCTTTGCGAGCTGGATGCGCCACTGGCGCCCGCCCACGGGCTGGCGGTGTGGAACACCGCCGACCGGATGCTGCGCATCCGGGGAAAACAAGAAAAAAGCTGGAGGGAAAGCACGCTTTCCCTACCAGCCTTTTTTCATTGTTTTCATAGCGCCCGTGGGCTCTCGTTCCGGTTCCCCAAGTTACATGCGGAAAAACGTTTGTAGATAATACGTCTCTATCGCAGAACGGGTGCAGGGCCGATGGCCCTGCCGTGGGGGTACGGGGGCTGCGTAAGCCCCTGCTTGGTCGTTCCTCAAGCAGCGTGCGGAGATCGTTTGATGATCAGTTTCCCTCTTCGCAAAATGGGTCCAGGGGCAATGCCCCTGGTGTCGCGGGGGAGAGGGGGGCAAGGAGCCCCTGAAAAACATCCCGTTTCCTCATCACTCAAACTGCATCATGCCAAGGCGGTTGTATAATGTCCAGTCCACCTGATGCCCGGCGGGCAGGCCGAAGTGTTTCCGGGCGGCAATGACGGCCTGCTTGGTGTTTTCGCCATAGACTCCATCGGGCCAGCCGGAGAGGAAGCCGTGAGCGATCAGCTTCAGCTGCACCTGGAGCACATCGCTGCCCCGGTCTCCGGGGGAGAGGGTACGCAGCCCGGTGGTAAATGTGCCGTAAGGCCCGCCGTCGATGACCACCCGGGTGCCTGTGGGTACCCTGGCATACAGCTTTTCCGCATCCTGAATGTACATGCGGATGCATCCGTGGCTGAAATGGCCGCCGATGGAGGAGGGGCGGTTTGTGCCGTGGATGCCATAGTCGCCATAGGGCACATTCAGCCCCAGAAACCGGGTGCCGAAACCGGAAAGCTCCGTGATAAAGCGGCGGTTGATGCGGAAGATGCCCACCGGTGTGGGGCTGGAGCGGGCACCGGCGGCAATGGGGAAACGCAGGGTTTCCCGGCCGTCTTCGTAGAGCAGGAGCCGCATGCTGTCCAGCTCCACCCAGATGATTTTTTCATTTTTCTGTGCCATCACAGGGCCGGAGTCCGGTGCACAGCCGGTGCAAAAAACACAGAAGAAGAGGAGGAAAAGTGCTTTTTTGCCCATGGTTTATCCTTTCACATTTTGCACAGTGTACCACCAGCCGCTTTTCCATTGACATCCGGGCAGCTGGGCCGGCGGCCGGAGCGGATGTCCGGGCAGGGCATACACAAGATGGCAGACCCTGCTGTTTTCGGTTTTGTAGCCTGTTATGTAGAAGGGAATGGCCGGAGAGGGGCCGGGCATGCGTGCACACCTGAACCCCGGCAGGGGAAAGGGGGAAAAGGGCATGACAGCGGCCATGGCGGAGCGGAGCTTTTCAAGGCTTTCCGGCCACTGTACCCGGGGCAGGGCTGCGGCCATGGGTGCACAAGAGGGGGCACGAAGCAGGTATTGTTCCCGTGGGGGCGGTGACTTTTCCTCCGGTTCAGGTGCTGCAGGGGGTGGCTGCTCCGGCTGCGGCAATGTTTTTTTCGGCGGTGCGGCTTTCTGTAAATATTGCCGAGCCCGGAACAGGCCGCTTCCATCGGTGCTTTCCTGCCACAGAATGGGGATGCCTGCCTGATTGCACAGGAAAAGGAACCCTTCCCTGCTGCAGGAAAAGGACAGGCAGCCGTGATTGTCCGCCGCCTTTTCCTGCTCTCTTTTCGTATCCAGAAACAGCGTGTATTTCTCTTGGGGCTGCAGTCCCCGGCACTGAATGTGCCTCAGCCCGTTTGAACAGCGGATGTGGCCGGTGATATTGCCGGTGCCTTTCATCAATTGATATCCGAATGCATCTTGCATGGGTGAATTCCTCCTTTCTAAATGGATATGCAGCGTATGTTCCGGCATTGCCTTATGACGGAATTTCCGTTATAATGGGAAGGAAAAGAAAATAGGAGGGCATCCTATGCGTATTTTGATCACAAACGATGACGGTTTCTGGGCAGAGGGCATCCGGGCATTGGCCCAGGCAGCCATTGAAAGAGGGCACGAAGTGGTGATTAGTGCCCCGGCGACCCAGTGCAGCGCCAACAGTCAGCATATCAATATCAGCCATCCCTTGCTGGTGCAGGAAATGAAGTGGGAGGGTGCCACGGCATTTGCGGTGGAAGGCACCCCCGGCGACTGTGCGCGGCTTGGGCCTTTCCTGACGGATAACAAGCATTTTGATTTTTGCCTGTCCGGCATCAACCGGGGGGATAACACCGGCTCTGCCGTGTATTACAGCGGTACGGCAGCGGCAGCCCGGGAAGCGGCCATGGCCTATATTCCTTCCATGGCGGTTTCCATTCAGTTTGGCGCCACGTGGGAAATGTACTTGCATCTGGCCCGTGTGGCAGTGAAGCTGGCAGAACAATTTGAAGGGGAAAAGCTGCCCCGGTTTACCTTCATCAACCTCAACGGCCCCAACCGGAAGGTGGAGGAAATGAAGGAAATGGTGCTGTGCCCCCTGTCTCAGGGGTATTTCCTGGATACCTATCAGCGCCGGGAAAGCCCTGCCGGCCGTACCTATTACTGGGTGGAGGAAGTGGACACGGCGAACCTGCCCATCGAGCCTGCGGAACCGGGCTCTGACCGGCATTTCTTGCAAGAAGGACACATAACTTGCAGTTTTGTGGGCCATTATGGGGATGAAAACCCGAAATATGCCGAAAAAATGCAGGAGATCATGAAATAAACTTGCAAAATACAGAGCATTCCTTTATAATGGTTACATCCTGAAACGAGGAAGGGATGGACTGTGGAAAACCAACGTGATCTGATTGACCGGCTGAACCTGACAGGGAAAAAGCTGAGCAAAAGCCACCGGCTGATTGCCGACTATATTGCTGCGCATTATGATAAAGCAGTGTTTATGACGGCTGCCATGCTGGGTGAAATTGTGGGGGTCAGCGAAAGCACGGTGGTGCGGTTTGCGGTAGCCCTGGGGTATGAAGGCTATCCCCAGCTGCAGCATTCCCTGCAGGAACTGGTGCGCCACCGGCTGACGGCGGTGCAGCGCTTTGAAATGACCAGTGACATGCCGGAAAACGCGGTATTGTCCACGGTGCTCAAGGCGGACATGATGAACATCCGCCACACGGCCGATGCCATTGACGAAAAGGCCTTTGCGGATGTGGTGAACAAAATTCTCAGTGCCAAGATCATCTATATTCTGGGTCTGCGCTCTGCAGCGCCGCTGGCACAGTTTTTTGCCTATTACCTCAGCTTTATTTTTGAAGATGTGCGGGTGGTGGCCGCTTCCAGTACCGACGTATTTGAAGCCATTGCCCGTATCCGGAAGGAAGATGTGCTGATCGGCATCAGCTTCCCCCGCTATTCCACCCGTACCCTGGAAGCCATGCGCTTTGCCCATGAATGCGGTGCTCAGGTGATCGGCATTACCGACGGGCTGATGAGCCCCTTGTACCGGCAGGCGGACGTGTGCCTGACAGCCCGGACGGATATGGCCTCCTTTGTGGATTCGCTGGTGGCCCCCTTGTCGCTGGTGAATGCGCTGCTGGTGGCCCTGGCCATGAAGAAAAGGGACGACCTGAGCCGGCATTTTGAAAAACTGGAAGGAATCTGGGATGCATACAGCATTTACACCAAACGTGAAAACCAGTGATGTGATTGTCATTGGCGGCGGCGCAGCCGGGATGATGGCTGCGCTGTTTGCTGCGCAAAGCGGTGCCCGGGTGACCCTTCTGGAAAAGAATGAAAAGCTGGGCAAAAAGATCTACATCACCGGCAAGGGCCGCTGCAACGTGACCAACCAATGCGATGTGGACACCTTTTTGCAGAATGTGCCCCGCAACCCCCGCTTTTTGTACAGTGCGCTGCGGCTGATGGCCCCGGATGATCTGCTGGCATTGCTGGAAAGCTTCGGCTGTGAAACCAAGGTGGAGCGGGGAAGACGTGCATTCCCTGTGTCCGACAAGGCCAGCGACGTGACCCGGGCACTGGAAAAAGCCCTGCGCCAGTTGGGGGTGCAGATCATGCTCAATACCCGGGTGCTGGGCCTTGTGCGGAATGAAGAGGGCATCTGCGGTGTGGAAACGGAAAAGGGGCAGATTTTCTGTAAAGCCGTGATCGTGTGCACCGGCGGTGTCAGCTATCCTTCCACCGGTTCCACCGGGGATGGCTATGCATTTGCGGAAAAAATGGGCCTGAAAGTGACGGAAAGAAAGCCGTCCCTGGTAGGGCTTTTGACCAAAGAAACCTGGCCCATGCAGCTGCAGGGACTGACGCTGAAAAATGTTTGCCTAACGGGCACATGTTGTGGTAAAATAATATACTCGGAGCTGGGTGAATTGCTGTTTACCCATTTCGGGGTGTCCGGCCCCTTGGTGATCGAGCTGTCCTCCCACCTGCCGGACAAGGGAGAAACCCTGTTTTATCTGGACCTCAAGCCGGGCCTGACCCAGAAACAGCTGGACCAGCGGCTGCAGAGGGAAATCAAAGCAGCCGGGAAGAAACAGGTAAACTCCATTTTGCAGACGCTGCTGCCTCAGCGGATGGCTTCTGTTTTTGCGGATGTGTGTAAAATCGACGGCACCAAAGTGTGCAGCCAGCTGAAGGGCAAGGAACGTGCCCTGATGGTGCAGCTGCTGAAGAAACTGCCCCTGACGGTGAAGGGAAAGCGGCCCATTGCCGAGGCCATTGTGACAAGGGGCGGTGTGGACGTGAAGGAAATTGCCCCCGGCACCATGGAATCCAGGAAAATCCCCGGGCTGTTTTTTGCCGGGGAAGTGATGGACGTGGACGCCCATACCGGCGGCTATAATCTGCAGATTGCCTTTTCCACCGGTGCGCTGGCCGGAAAAAGCGCTGCTGAACTGATCAAAGATAGGAATGAATGACCATGCAGTATATTGTTCTGGATCTGGAGTGGAACCAGCCCATCTCTTATAATTCCGCCGCGTATAAAGCTGTGGGCGGCAAATTGCTGTTCGAACTGATCCAGATCGGTGCGGTGAAAGTGGATGAAAAAATGCAGGTGGTGGATTCCTTCAGCCAGCTGATCTGCCCCCAGCAGTACCTGAAGCTGCATCCCCGCATTTCCCGCATTACCCATATCACCCAGGAAGATCTGATGGGTGCGCCGGAATTCAACGAAGCGGTGAAGGCCTTTGCCGATTGGTGCGGAGACGATTATGCCCTGCTTACCTGGGGCTGTGATGACGTGTCTGTGCTGGATCAGAACATGACCTTCTTCCGGTGTGAAACAAAGCTGGGCAAGGTGTATGACATCCAGCAGCTCTTTGGCCGCGTGATCGGCAACAGCAAGGAACGCAAGGGCCTCAAAGCCGCAATGGAGCATTTTGAAATTGAGCCGGATGAAGAAAATATGCCCTTCCATAATGCGGTAAACGACGCCTATTATACGGCGCTGGTGTTTGCCCGGCTGCCTGAACCTCATCAGGTGCTGGAGTTCCCCCTCACCCCCCGGAAGCTGCAGCATCTGGACCGGAAAAAGAAGGAATGCCAGGCCATTCTCAGGGTGCGCAGTGTGAAGGATGCGCTGGCATCTTCTGCGGCCATGAAGCCCCCGTGCCCTGCCTGCGGCAAGAAGCTGGAGGTAAAGGAAGGATATGTGAAGCAGGGTGAAAACAAGTATATGGCCCTGGCGGACTGTCCCCAGCATGGGCTGGCCTTCTTTAAGCTGACCTTCGGCAAGAGCGATGACGGCAAGCGGATCATGACAAGGGCTGCATCCCTTTCCGATGAGCAGAGCCCGGCCTATGTAAATACCAAGCATCTGCAGTGGCAGCAGAAAATGGCCCTGCAGAAGGCAGCAGAAGAAAACGAATAAAGAAACAAAAGGGGGGCGGCTTTCCCTGTGGGAGGCCTGCGCCCCTTTTTGCTTGATGGAGGGAATGAAGATGAAAGTTTCCATTTTGGGCAAGGAAAAAGAATACGACCTGCAGCGCTCCCCGGTATCGGTTTTCAGGGTGCTGATGGACCTGGCTCCGGAATATATGACCTGGGCACTGGGCTGCTTTTGCGGCGGCAGGGCATTGGAACTGAATGAGCTTTTGACGGAGGACTGTACCCTCCATCCCATCACCTTCCAGAACGAAGAAGGCCGCCGCATTTATGAACGCACGCTGCGGTTTGTGATGCTGCTGGCAGTGAAAAGGGTGCTGGGGGAAGAATGCCGTGTGCGTATTGAACATTCCATCGGCTACGGCGTGTATATGCGTTTTCTGGATCGGGATGCGGATGAGGAAACGGTGGAAAAGCTGGAAGCGGAAATGCACCGGATTGTCAAAGAAGATATGCCCCTGCGCAAAGAAACCTGGACAAGGGAACAGGCCATCCGTTACTTTTCCCAGCATGGCATGGAGGAAAAGGCACATCTGCTTTCCTACCGTCCCTATGATTATTTCAATGTGTATTGCTGCGATGGCCTGGCGGAATATTTTTACGGTGCCATGCTGCCCTCCACCGGCTATGTGATGAAATTCAAGCTGAAATGCCATGCCCCCGGCATGGTGCTGCAGATGCCCTCCCCTCAGGACATGACCCGGCCTGCCCCCTTTGTGGAAAGGGAAAAGCATCTGGCTGTCTTTGCCCAGAGCAACCGCTGGTGCGATATTCTGGGCTGCAAAAATGCGGCAGACCTCAATGACATGACGGTAGGGGGCAAATTGCGGGAGTTCATCCGCATCAATGAAGCGCTGCACGATAAATCCATCGGCGATATTGCCGACGGCATTCATGAAAGGGGTGCCCGGGCGGTGTTTGTGGCCGGGCCTTCCTCCAGCGGCAAAACCACCTTCTCCAACCGGCTGTGCATCCATCTGAAGGTGCTGGGGCTGAAGCCGGTACTGATTTCCCTGGACGATTTTTACCGCAATCAGGACACCCTGCCCCGGGAAGCGGACGGCAAGCCTGATCTGGAGGCTTTGTCTGCCCTGGATGTGCCTTATTTCCGGGAATGCATGCAGAAGCTGCTCAGCGGCGAAGCGGCACAGATGCCCCGCTTTGATTTTCAGACGAAAAAGCGCTGTTCTCAATACCATCCCCTGCAGCTGGAGGAGGGGCAGGTGCTGGTGCTGGAGGGCATTCACTGCCTGAACCCGGAAATGCATCAGGGCATTGACCCGCAGCTGATTGCCAAGGTGTACATCAGCGAGCTGACCTGCCTGAACCTGGATCACCATAACCGCATCCGCACCACCGATGCCCGGCTGCTGCGCCGCATTGTGCGTGACCATCAGTTCCGTGCCACACCGCCGGAGGATACCCTGCCCAGAGAAGCCGACGGCAAGCCCGATCTGGAAGCCCTTTCTGCCCTGGACGTGCCCTATTTCCGGGAATGCATGCAAAAGCTGCTCAGCGGTGATGTGGCGCTGATGCCTCATTTTGATTTTACCATCAAAAAGCGCAGCGAAAAATACCGTCCCCTGCAATTGGAA
>JAFWYZ010000202.1 GCA_017517465.1 Clostridia bacterium
CGGCGGCCACAACAAGCATATCACTCAGAAGGTTTCCTTCCATCTGGAAGGCAAGGCCTTTGGCGACGGTTATTACTTCGCCTTTTCCATGAGCGACTGCGGCCTTTGCAAAACCTGCGCCGGCCACACAGGCGGTGAATGCCGCCACATCCGTCAGGCCCGGCCCGCTTTCCACAGCGTGGGCATTGACGTGTTCAAAACCGTGCGCCAGTTCGGCCTGCCCATCGCTACCCTCAAAGACCCCGACAACGAAGAACAGAACTGGTACGCTGCTGTGTTCGTGGAATGACGAAGCCGGGGGCTTCTCGCCCCCCGTACCCCCCGCGGCAGGGCTATTAGCCCTGCACCCGTTCTGCGATTGAGAAAACTGAATGAACAAGCGTTTTCCGCATGTGGCTTGGGGAAAACGGAAAGAGAGCCCACGGGCGCTATGAAAACGAAAAAAAGAGCGGCTGAGAGAATGCATTCTCTCACCGCTTCTTTTTTATCGTTTTCCCCGGATGCAAAGCATCCGGTCGGCGGTGTTTCACACCGCCAGCCCGTGGCCCGCAGTGCGGGCATCCAACTCGCAAACGCACAATCTTCTTTTATGAAGGGGTTTCTGCGTGTAGCAGTGTCGCATCCAACTCGCAAAGTTTCAATCATTCCTTGCGAAAGTGTGTGCGCGTGTTCCTTTGCAGCATCGGAACAATGTTTGCAAGATACATATTGTAATATCCGGTACTGGGTGCAGGGATGACATCCCTGCTGGGGGTGGAGGGGGCAAGGCCCCTCCATGGTTCCCCAAGTACCACCGGGAAACCGTATGAAAGATACTGATTGTTACTTCCGGAGAAAGGGTCCAGGGGCAATGCCCCTGGAAAGCCCCTCCGGGGTCTCCCTGTGCAACAAACAAAAAAGCCTCCGTCTCTTGCGAAACGGAGGCGATGGGGCTTAGTACATACCGCCCATGCCGGGGTTGCCGGCGGGAGCAGCGGGTTCGGGCTGAGGAATGTCGGTGACCAGGGATTCGGTGGTGAGCACCATAGCGGCAACGCTGGCGGCATTCTGCAGAGCGGAGCGGGTGACCTTGGTGGGGTCGATGATACCGCGCTGGATCATGTCCACATATTCACCCTTGAGGGCATCGTAGCCATAGCCAACCTTGCGGCTGCGGCGGATGTTTTCGATGATGACAGCGCCGTCGATACCGGCATTGATGGCGATCTGGCGCATGGGTTCTTCCATGGCACGCAGGATGATCTGCACACCGGTCTTGGCATCGCCCTGATTCTTGGCAACCAGGCCCTGCACCTTGGAGATGGCATTAAGCAGCGCCACACCGCCGCCGGGCACGATGCCTTCTTCCACGGCAGCACGGGTGGCGGCCAGGGCATCTTCGATGCGCATCTTGCGTTCCTTCATTTCGATTTCGGTAGCAGCGCCCACCTGGATCACGGCCACGCCGCCGGCCAGCTTGGCCAGGCGTTCCTGCAGCTTTTCACGGTCGTAATCGGAAGTGGTTTCGGCGATCTGCACCTTGATCTGCTGCACCCGGGCAGCGATTTCGGCGGGGTTGCCGGCGCCGTCGATGATGGTGGTGTTTTCCTTGTCCACCTTCACCTGATGGGCCTGGCCCAGCATGTCGAAGGTCGCTTCCTTCAGATCCAGGCCCAGCTCTTCGCTGATGACCTGACCGCCGGTGAGGATGGCGATGTCGCGGAGCATTTCCTTGCGGCGGTCACCAAAGCCGGGGGCCTTGACGGCAACGCAGGTGAAGGTGCCGCGCAGCTTGTTCACAACCAGAGTGGCCAGGGCTTCGCCTTCCACGTCTTCGGCGATGATGAGCAGCTTCTTGCCGGCCTGCACCACCTGTTCCAGCACGGGCAGGATTTCCTGGATGTTGGAGATCTTCTTGTCGGTGATGAGGATCATGGGGTTATCCAGTTCGGCGATCATCTTGTCGGTATCGGTGACCATGTAGGCGGAGGCATAGCCGCGGTCAAACTGCATGCCTTCCACGGTGGTCAGCTCGGTCTTCATGGTTTTGGATTCTTCCACGGTGATGACGCCATCCTTGCCCACCTTTTCCATGGCATCGGAAATGAGCTGGCCGATGGTTTCATCGCCGGCGGAGATGGAGGCCACCTGAGCGATGGCCTGCTTGCCGGTGATGGGGGAGGAGATTTCCTTCAGGCCTTCCACGGCAGCGGCGGTGGCATCTTCGATGCCCTTCTTGAGCACCATGGGGTTGGCACCGGCGGCCAGGTTTTTCAGCCCTTCGCGCACGATGGCCTGGGCCAGCAGGGTGGCGGTGGTGGTACCGTCGCCGGCCACGTCGTTGGTCTTGGTGGCCACTTCCTTGATCAGCTGGGCGCCCATGTTTTCAAAGGGGTCTTCCAGTTCGATTTCCTTGGCGATGGTCACACCGTCATTGGTGATGAGGGGAGCGCCGTATTTCTTGTCCAGCACCACGTTGCGGCCCTTGGGACCCATGGTGATCTTCACGGTATTGGCCAGGGCATTGATGCCGCTTTCCAGGGAACGGCGGGCTTCCTCGCCGTACTTGATCTGCTTTGCCATATTCAGTTACCTCCAATGCTTTTATCAGACATACTTTTAAGGGATGCGTCGAAGGGATTCTCCCTTCGACTGTAATCCGCAGGGGCGGCTTGGCTGCCCCGAGGAGCGCCTATGGCGCTTCCGATATCATTTTCCGGCCGTAATCCCCATAACGTTATGGGGATTACAGGAAAATGATGCAGCCAAATGAAAGACCGCTTGCGGACTTTCATTTGTTTATTCTACGATCGCCAGGATGTCATTCTGGCGGACGATGATCATTTCCTTGCCGTCCAGCTTCACTTCGGTGCCGGCGTACTTGGAATAGATGACCTTCTGGCCCACTTCCACATACATCTTGACTTCCTTGCCGTCAACCATCCCGCCGGGGCCAACGGCCAGCACTTCTGCCAGCTGGGGCTTTTCCTTGGCAGCGCCGGGCAGCACGATGCCGGACTTGGTGGTTTCTTCGATTTCTACATTCTTGATGACAACACGGTCACCCAAAGGCTTTACGTTCATTGCGGATCCTCCTTGATGTTGGTTCGGGGAAGGATGATTTAGCACTCGCGATATTTGAGTGCTAAAACGCTTCCTTGCATAGTATATTACATTCTGCGCATTTTCACAACCGCTAATTTTGAAAAAACAGGCATTTTTTCGGAAAAAATTTGGCAAAACAGCGTCATTGCCCCATTTTCTACGAAACGCAATGCATTTTGGTATACATATACGGCGCAAAAATTTACTTTTCCCATGGGTGGGGATGTGGTATAATCAATCTATCGTCATATGAACGAAAAAACGGAACTGATGTGAAAAAATACGGAAAGAAAAAGCTCGGGAGGGAAGGGCATGGAAAAGAAAACGGCAGAAAGGCTGCTGAAATGGTATGACAGGCACGGGCGCACCCTGCCTTTCCGGGGTACGAAGGAGCCTTACCGGATCTGGGTGAGCGAAATTATGCTGCAGCAGACCCGGACGGAAACAGTGGGCATTTATTTTATGAATTTCATGGAACGCTTCCCGGACGTGTTTGCCCTGGCTGCAGCAAGGGAAGAGGAAGTGCTGAAGATGTGGGAAGGGCTGGGGTATTATTCCCGGGCCCGGAATTTGCACAAGGCAGCGCAGAAGGCAGCGGTGGAATGGAGGGGCGTGTTCCCGGCCGATTACGATCAGCTGCTTTCCCTGCCGGGGGTGGGGGAATATACGGCGGCGGCCATCGCATCCATTGCCTTTGACCTGCCCTGCCCGGCCATGGACGGCAACCTGACCCGTGTGTTTGCCCGGCTCCATGGGGTGCGGGAGGATGTGAACATTCCCTCCGTCAAGCGCAGGCTGCTGGAGATTGCAAAAAGCGAAATGCCGGACAGCCGCTGCGGGGATTTCAATCAGGCGCTGATGGACCTGGGGGC
>JAFWYZ010000203.1 GCA_017517465.1 Clostridia bacterium
CAGCGGATGCAATATGTGCAGGTCCGGAAAGATGAAGGATATTGATGCCAGCTTTGCGCCTTTCTGTTATCGGGGTGGTGTGAGGAAGCTGGTACATGAATTCAAATTCGAAGGAGATTCCAGTTTCATTCATTATCTGGGCTGGCAAATGGCGGAAAGCCTGCCGGAAAGGGATTTTGATGGCATTGTGCCTGTTCCGCTGAGCCGGGAAAGAATGTGGGACAGGGGTGTGAACCAAGCGCGGCTGTTGGCGGAAGCGCTTTCCGTTCGCGTGAATATTCCGGTGATAGATGCGCTGGAGAGAACCGGTGACAGAAAACCGCAAAGCGCCACACCGATCGACAAGAGAGAAGAAAATGTGAAGGGTGTCTTCCGGAGCGTGATGGATATGTCCGGCATGCGCATTCTGCTGATCGACGATGTGCGTACCAGCGGAAGCACGGCACAGGAATGCGCAAAGGAGCTGAAAAAGGCCGGTGCGGTAAAGGTGGGATTATGCACGCTGGCGGTGGTGTACCGGGATCCGAAGAAATTCAAGCCCATGAAACCGTTGACCAGAGGGCAGAAGATCCTTCGTTTTCTCAGCCGTTTTCCCTATGTATAAAAAGAAGCCTGCAGATGCGCTGCAGGCCTTTTTATTATTCAAAAAGTGGCGATTGAGAAACAACGGGCAAGGTGAAATGAAAGCTGTGGATGATATCAGCATACTTCTTCTCGCCAATGCCTTTGACGTTCATCAGATCTTCAGGAAAATGGAAAGCGTATCCCTGGGCCAGATAATCCAGATAGGCCTGGGCAGTGGCAGGGCCGATGCCACGCAGGGCATCCAGCTCTTCCATGGTAACTGAATGAGGATCCAGCGGGCCTGCGGGAGGAGCAGGGGTGGAGACCGGCACAGGGATAGCGGCAGAAAAGGTTTCTGTTTTAGGAAAGCTGATACCGCTCAGTGCCACAGCCGTCATGACCAGCAACAATAAAATGCAGGTGACAGCAATGATGCGGATCAATACTTTTTCTGCATTCATGTCTGTCACCTGCTTTTGTCAGGGAAAAATTATTCTTCCCGATGATGATAGGGGGTCCAGTCTTTCTGAGGTGTGGTTTTCAGCGTGGCGGGATAGACGTTCTTTTTGCGCAGCTGGTAACCCAGGTCCATATTCAGATCACGTCCCATAGAGGGCACCACCACATTTTCCACCACAACAGTAGTTTCGTCACTTTCAGGAAGAACACTGGCTACCAGGGGGAACTGAGTCTGCCGGACGGTGGGCTTCACTTCCCTGGGCGCGGTGACGTGCATTTCGTACACACCGGGGTAGAGGTTCTTGAGGGAATAGCGGCCGTATACGTCGGTCTGGGTTTGGGCAATCAGCTCGCCGTACTGGTAAAGCTCAATCTTCACACCGGGCAGAAGGGGCTCACCAATATCCTGCATGCCGTTTTTGTTTTCGTCGATCCAGGCGGTATCGCCGATGGCACCCACACCGCCGATGCCGATATCCCCGTTGGTTTTCAGCTGGCCCATTGAAATATCGAAGGGCATGGATTGGGGTGTGCCGTTATTCTGGCTGAGGATCAGGCTGGAACGGCTGGCAGCATCCTGGGCACGGGCGAAAAGGTAGCCTTCGGGGAGCTGTGCTTCCAGCGTGTAGGTGCCCTTGAGAAGGTTCTCAAACCGGATGAGACCGTCTGCACCGGAAACACAGGTATCGATGACAGAACCGTCTTTTACAAGAGAAACAGGAAGGCCGGCAATGCCGTTTTCGGTGCCATCCAGGGACCATACATGGCCTTCCAATGCAGCGTACTGCAAAAGGGCAACCTGGGTGGATTCACTGCTGACGGTGCACTGGTCGGTATCGGGGGCGGCCACCAGTACTTCGCGATCCTTCAGAGGAATGCGCAGGGTGTAGGCGGCGGGAATGATCTGAGCAAAGAGCACCTGGCCGTTTTCGTCGCAAGAAGCAGTTGCAATCAGGTCATCACGCAGATAAAGCTCCACCGTGCGGTTTGCAGCGAAGGGCTCAGCTTCATCTTTTGTCTGATTGGCATTTTCATCGTAGAAAAGCTGCACTGTCCAGTCCACAGGCTGGGAAACGATGATATTGCAGTCTTCATCCACAGAACCGGCAAAGAGGGAAACGCTGGCAGTAACACTGCTTGCATTGTGATAGGGCAGGATGGAATCTTCGCTGTCTGCGAACACATAACCGTCATGCAGTTCAATATGCATCTGATGACTGCGGGGCATCAGCTTGGGGAAAGCATAAGCGCCGTTTTCATCGGTGACGGAAGTGTAGGTATGGCCGGATTTGGGATCTGTCATGGTGATGGCGGCAGAAACACCGGCACCGGAAGTGTAATCCGTCACATAGCCGGAGAAAGAAGAGGTCCACACGGCGCCCACGGTATCAGCATGGATCTGGGAACCGTTTTCAACGGCAAACACAGATCCGGTATAGGTGAGGGTATCCATAGGCAGGGCCGGATTGACAAACACCGCATTTTCAGGCAGGGTGTACTGCAGCATATAGCTGCCGGGCAGAATGCCCTTGATGCAGAAGAAGCCGTTTTTGTCGGTAACGCTGTATGCATAGTCCTGGTAGGGTGTGCCGTCTTCCTTCAGCAGGGTGACAGTGATGCCCTCCATGCCGGGTTCGGAGCCGGACAGTTCGCCGCAAGCAGCGTTCAGCACCACATGCCCCTGTGCAATACCGGCTTTGAAGAAAGCGGCATTGACAAACTGCTTGCTTTCACCGGCCAAAAGGGTGATGGGCTGGGTGTAGCCGTATTCGGGATCCTGTTCAAAAATGGCATTGTAGGATTCGTTTTCAACGGCGGCAAAGGGGGTGGCGATATAGCGGTCATCCA
>JAFWYZ010000204.1 GCA_017517465.1 Clostridia bacterium
CCATTTTCTTCAGCCTGCTGCGCAGTACCCGGGCCAGCGGGCACACTTTGGTGTCAAAAATATCCGCCACCCTGAAAAGGGTCGGGTCTTCCTTGTTCCCTGCCCCCAGAGCACTGATGATGGGCACATTATGCCGATGAGCCGTTTCGATCAGAAGCAGCTTGGAAGCCACCGTATCGATGCAGTCCACCACAAAATCATAGCCATCCAAGGGGTATTCCGCTGCGTTTTCCGCACCGTAAAACACCGGATGTACCCAGATCTCTGCCCGGGGATTGATATCCAGGGCCCGCTCCCGCATCACTTCTGCCTTATTCTTGCCAACGGTGGAACGGAGGGCCACCAGCTGCCGGTTCAGGTTGGTAACGCTCACTCCGTCAGGATCGAAAAACGAAAGCCTTCCCACACCGCCGCGCACAAGGGCTTCGCAGCAGGCTGCGCCCACACCGCCTACCCCGAAGACCGCCACATGGGCCTTTTCCAGTTTTTCCATGGCTTCCCTGCCCCACAAAAGCTCCGCCCGTGCAAATGCTTCCATTTCTTTATCCTCCGGCCTTTGATGGGCTCATCATAACCGCATTTTTCAGAATTGTCAATGCAGGCTTGCGCAACATAATTCTTCCTGTTTGGGCCATACTGAAAAGGAACAGGAAAGGCGGCGCAATATGGACAAGAAAACCCTCACCGGCAGCTTTGCAAACAACCGTTCTCTCATCCGGGAAGCGGTGCAAATCTCGAAAAATGAAGACATGAAATTCCGGGAATTCCAAATTGCCGGCAGGGCTGCGGCAGTGGTTTTTATTGACGGCATGGTGGACCTGACCCGGCTGCAGCAATTTCTCCTCACCCCCTGCATGAAGGTGCAGAAGATCCCGGAAAATGAGGATATTGCGGCCTTCCTCTCCACCCAGGTGCTGCAGATTGCCTCTTTGGATCACACAAAGGAATTGGACATGCTGCTGCTGCGCATCTGCCAGGGGGATGCGGCGTTGCTGTGCGAAGGAATGCAGGGGGCGCTGATCGGGGAAGTGAAGGGCTATGCCCGGCGCAGCGTAGGCCAGCCGGTGAACGAAACGGTGGTCATGGGCCCTCATGAAGGATTTTGCGAAACCATGCGTGACAACGTGGTACTGATCCGCAAAATGATGCGCACCCCCTCCCTCATCAGTGAAGCGGTACAGATCGGCGATCAGGTACAAAACCGCATTACCCTGATGTACCTGAACCATGCGGTGCAGCAGGAATCGGTGGAAGAAATCAAGCGGCGCATCGCCGGCTGCAGGGTGGACCACGTTCTGTCGCTGGGCATGCTGGAACAGCTGCTGGAAGACAACCCATCCTCCCTCTTCCCCCAGTGCATCACCACCGAACGTCCGGACAGGGCGGTCAGCTTCCTCACCGAAGGGCAGGTGCTGATCCTGATGGAAAATGCCCCGGCAGTGCTGGCCATGCCCTGCTCCCTGCTGCATCTTTACCATGCTCCCGATGACACAGCCCTGCGCTGGCAATACGGCACCTTTCTGCGGCTTTTGCGCATGGCCGGTATGCTGATTGCCCTGTTTCTGCCGGCTGTTTATGTAGCGCTGACGGTGTTTCACCCGGAGGGCATGAGCCTGTCCCTGCTGACCAGCGTGCTGGAAAGCCAATCCCGGGTGCCCATGAGCCTTTTCCCCTCCATGCTATTGATGCTGCTGGCCTTTTCCCTCATCAGTGAAGCCGGTGCCCGGGTACCCGGGGCCATGGGCAGCAGCCTGTCCATTGTGGGGGGCATCATTCTGGGCCAGGCTGTGGTGGAAGCGGATATGTTCAGCCCTCTTCTGATCGTGGTGGTCGCCATTTCCGGCATCGGCATTTATGCCGTGCCCACCTATGCCCTCACCCTGGCCATCCGCATCGTTCAGCTGCTGCTGGTGGCAGCCGCAGGCATTGCGGGATATCCCGGCATTGTGGCCGGGGCATTTTTGCTGCTGCTCAGCCTGTGCGGCCTGACCAGCCTGAACAGCCCCTATCTGTCCCCTGTTTCCCCGTTACGTCCATTCAATCCGGACAAGGTGCTACGCCTGCCCATCTGGCGGCAGCGGCTGAGAGGGTATCTGGGCAATGCCCTGCACATGAACCGCACCCCGGGCAGAATGCGCGCCTGGGACAAGGAGGAAAAATGAATTCCCTGCACCAAACAAAAACGTCCGTCCACACAGAGAAAGCCCGTGAAAATCAGCGGCAGGCCGCACAGATGAAGGGATGGGTGGCCCTTTCTTCCCTGCATCTGTATGCCCAGCTTTTGTGCGGGCTGTGCTTTTTTCTATACCGTTACGTCAGCACCCCCTCTTATCTGAGTCTTTTGCTGTTGCTGCTGCCCCTCACCGCCGTATATTATGCCTGCTGCCGCATCAGCCTCAAGCCGCTTTTGTGGCACAGCTTCCCCGGCAAATGCGCCGGCATTGCGTTCATCTTCTGCCTGTACGCAGATGCCTTTACAGCCCTTGCCGGGCTGTCCGGGATGGTGCAGGAGCTGCTGCCCGATTACAACAGCCTGCTCATGACCATTGCCATTGTTCTGTGCGTCCTGCCCCTTCTGAAACGCAGACAGCAAAACGCTCTGCAAAACCTGGCGCTGCTTCTGTGCATTCCCCTGTTCCTGGCCCTTTTGTTTGTCCTTCCGGGCAGCATTCCCCAGGGAAGCGGCGGCAACCTTTTTCCCTTGCTGGGGCAAGGGGGAGGGCGTATCCTGTGGGGCAGTTTATGGATGTGCGGCTGTCTGTCCCCTGCCCTGTTTCCACTGCTGGCTCATCCACCCGAAAAAAACGGCCTTCTTGCCCGAAACGGCTGCCTGCACCTGATCGCAGCCCTGTTTTTTGCATTTGTCACCGCCCTGATGGCAGCATATCTGATGCCCTTTTATTTCCTGGCCCGGCCGGAAAGCCCGGGGGCACGGTTTATGCTGTTTCTGGATACCAATACGTCGCTGCTGGCCTGGTCGCTGACAGTGTGCGGCATGATGCTACTGCTCCTTGTCAGTTTGTGCTGCGCCATTGAAGAAAGCAGTATCCTGCTTTGGCGCATCACAAAAAAGCAGCTGCATCCTCTGGCGCTGCTGCCCCTGCTGTCCCTGTCGCTGATGCCCTCCCCCATAGTGGAGGAGGTCATCTGTTTCCTGTTTCCCCTCCGGGCACTGCTGATGGGGGTGGGATTGATCCTGCTTTCTATAGGAGGCAAACGGATATGAGAAAAAGCTGTGTGATCCTCCTGTTGCTTTGCTGCCTGCTGCTTTCCGGGTGTATGAGCAGCCAGGTGGAGGAGCAGCTATTGGTCATTGCCATGGGGCTGGACCGGGAACAGAACGGCGGGCTGACCCTCACCGTAAAGGTGCCGGGCAATGCGGCCGGCGGGCAAAGCGCCCCCTCCGGCAACGGCCAGGAAAACGATCCCAAGGGCTATCTTACCCTCCATGCCACCGGCCATCATTTTTCCGATACGCTGGAACTGCTGCTGGCCACCACCCCCCGATCCCTGAATTTCAGCCAGGTATGGGAGGTGGTGATCAGCAGGGACCTGGCTGGAGAAGACAGCTTTTCCCAGCTGCTGATGCAATTGTCCGCCCTGCCCCGGATGCACACCCAGGCAGCGGTGGTGATCTGCGAAGGAAAGGCGCTTTCATTTGTACAGGAGCAAAAGCCCTATGTGGGGGTGCGGCTCAGCCGCTATATCGAGGTGACCCTGCGCAACTATACCCAGAAGGGCTTTGTGCCCTCCACCACCCTGGCCAGGGCAGTGCGGGAAACGGGCTGGGGCTGGCAGGATCCGCTTCTGATCCTGGGTGGCGTTTCTCAGGATGAAAAGGCCATTGCAAACGAGAATGTACTGGATGTGGCTGCCGGTCAACTGCCCGCCGACAGCCCCAACAAAGCCAGGTTTTACGGTGCCGCCGCCACCGACGGCATCAGGGTCTCCGGCACACTGACGGGCTATGAAACGGCATTGATCAACCTGCTTCGGGGCAGCACCCAGTCCCTGATCCTGACGGATGCACAGGGCTTTCCCCTGACCCTGTATGCCGCTGCCCCGGCCCGGCTTTCCATAGGCGGCGAGGCCTCCCTGACCCTGCATGTACACCTGCGCTGCCAGGCGGGCTTTCCCTCCGGCCGTCTGCCGGATGAAAGCAGGCTGACCGCTTATCTGGAAGAAGAAATCACAAATGTGATCCGCAAGCTGCAATCCCTGCGCTGCGATGCCCTGGGGTTTGGCAGCCTGGCCGTCCGCCGGTTTTGCACCGTGAAAGAATGGGAGGCTTTCCATTTCCGGGACAAATACACAAAAGCACAGGTGGTGACAAAGGTACAGCTTCAGCTGAAAGAGGAATAAAAAAGAGAGAAAGGAATGCTTTCTCTCTTTTTCTTTATCCCTGTTACGCTCCGAAAAGCTCCTTCACCGCCATTACCAGGAACATATAGTTGCTGCTGCCGCCGCCCAGCACATATTCCGTCTGCTGCCACAGGAAAGGCCAGGGAAGCAGTTCCGGGAAGTCGGGCCGGATCAGCGCCGTACCGGAAATCACCCCGCCGGGAATGTGGGAAAAATCCGCCCGATTCAGGCCGTAGGCCATGGTGGCAGACACCGCACCCACACCGGAGGCAAAGGAAGCGGTATTGCTGCCGGGATGGCAGCCCAGCACAAAGTTCAGCGCATGGCCCACCAGTGCTTTGGGGAACAGATCCGGGAAGGCTTTATGCAGGAAATAATACTGGAACCCCATAGCCTGGATCTGCCAGCCGGCCCCCCAGATGTGGGGACGGTAGGGAATGCCGTAGGGGGTTTCTTTGCTTTGCGCTTCCATCTCCTCCTGCAGGGCAGAAAGCGCCTGACGCAGGGTTTCTTCAAAAGCCGCATCCTGCATCTGTTTCACCACACGGCAGGCGATCCAGCCCAGACGCTGGATCTTTTCGGCAATGAAATCCTTTTCATTCAGCAGATGCTGACGGTATTCGTTTTCCCCGGTGGCGAGGAACAGTTCCGCCGCCGCATGCACCTTCGCCATCCTGGCAAATTCATTGCGGCTGGCATCCGTCACCAGCCACAGCTGCCCGGCCGCCTCCAGCGCATCGGCAGAAAGGCCCTCATTGAATTTCCGCAGGGCCCGGGATACCGCAGCCAGATGGGCGGCAGTGGTCAGCTCCCGGCCAGGGTTATCCTCGGTGAACACCCAGCGGTCATCCCCGTTTCCGGGCCGGTTATCGGTCATGGAAGCCGGATCGCCAAGCAGCACATACTGCCGCAGGCTGTTGCAGATAATGCCTCGGTACAGCCGGCCCAATGCTTTCCACCCGGCAATCACCGTCAGTGCGCCGTGCTCGATTTGCTGCAGCAGGTCATTCTTGCCGTCCGGCTGGTGGATTTCGGTGATCTTCTTCTGCTGGTCAATGGTGGTGGCATCCCATTCCAGGCCGAAGGTTTCATAAATCAGGGACAGGATATAGCTTTCCCCGGCCTGGCTTTCCACCCGCAGGTCAAAGTCCCCGGCATCATGCCATCCGCCCACATTCAGCCCCGGTACATGCTCCCCGGGCTGATATTTGCACAGGGTATCCCCGCCTTGCATATAGCCGTCAAAATGATACAGGTTCACCGGGGCCATGGTGGCATCGTCATCGTGGCACAGATCATGCCACACCCGGTATTTTTCCGTCACCCGCATATGACACATCTGCACCGGCAGGAAATACTCCAGCACCGGCTGCCACACGCCCCGGTCCAGCACATCCCCGGCAATGCGGAAAACGGAGGATACGCTTTCGCCGTACCGGATCTGATACAGGCCCTCTTCCGTCACGTCGGAAAAGTCCGCCTTCAGATAATGATAGCGCAAAAAACTGCCCCATTCTTCCGCTTTCAGCGTACGCACAGGGAAGATGCCCTCCGCCGTGATTTTCTGCAGCACCGTGTCCGGCCTGCGTTCGTCCCGCTTGTCCAGTTCAATGACCACGGCCTTATCCTGCCCGGGCAGATAGCCCACCTGGCTTGCCTGCACCACCGGGGTATACAGCCACTCTTCCACCACGGAAGGGGTGATCAGCCATTCCACCGCTTTTGCGGTGGCACCGGCTTTGATTTCCTCAGACAACACAAACCAGCCGTTGTTATGGTTCATCCGGCCGTCATAGAACTTGATTTCACCGCTTTGAGATGCCACCGTAAACCGGTTATAGGGATCGTCAGGCCGCACGGTAAACCGTTTGCCCACAGCATAGGGGGCGGCGATCAGGGTATCGGCGGTGATGGGACTGTAACCCTCACCCATCAGATGTTCCTTATCCGCCAGCAGTTTGGATTCCTTGTCCGCCGGCATGGCATGGTCGCAATTGCCGGGCAAGGAAAGGGTGGGGCCGTTGGGCTGACGGGGGAAAATGCCCTGCTTGTCATCCATCACCCAGGGCATGCCAAACAGCGCACCGGGGAACAATTCCAGATTAAAGCAGCACTTGCCCAGCAAAAATTCCGGCACCGGGGTTTCCAGATCCACCCGCACCCGGATGGCCTGCCCCTCCGCCTTCACATGCACGTCATATTTCAGATGCACATCGGGGTAGATCATGGGGTTGAACCCCTTCAGATGCCATCTTTCATCCGGGTATTCCAGGGTGGTGGTGATGCTATGGTTTTCCGCATCCACCTTCCTCTCCACATCCCGGGGCAAGGGCTGCCACTGACCGGGGGTCTGCTCCAGCCGAAGATCGCCGTTGGTGGCCACACGGTTTCCGTGCATGATCAGGCATACGCCGCTCTGATGGCCTGCCGCATAAATATCATTGAACGCCATCACCGTGACGCCCATATTTTCAAAATAACCGGTTTCGGGATTGAGTCTGAAGCCTTTATTCTCTTTCATGTTTCTCTCCTGCGCTTTCCATGATCATAGAACAGGGGTTTCCTGCCTTCATTATAGCCCATCCGGATAGCAAAAACAATGACATCTGTGCACAATAGACTGACAAGCAAGCGCATTTGCATTGCAGATACGGATGATGTATAATGAACAGGAATCCGGATGAGGAGATGAAAAAAATGCTGCTTGCCATTGTGTTTGCTCCATGCAAGGGATGAGGACACCTGCATGGAGAACCAAAGAGTGTGCCTCATGCTTTGCAGAATTTGATGGACACAAATTGATCAAAGGAGCAAAGTAAAAAAATGAAACTGAATGAAAAAATAAAGCCTCTCCGTTCCTGGCTGATGCTGTTTTCCACCCAGAGCCTGTCCGCTCTGGGCAGCGGCATGACCAATTTTGCCCTGGTGCTGTGGCTGTACCAGAAAAACGGCTCCGCCCTGGAAACGGCGCTTTTGTCCATTTGCAGCTATGCCCCCTACGTGCTGATGAGCATCTTTGCCGGTGCCCTCAGTGACCGGTGGGACAAAAAGCGCACCATGCTTTTGTGTGATCTGCTGGCTGCGCTGTGCACGGTGTGCGTGCTGGTGCTTTTGAAAACAGACCTGCTGCTCCCCTGGCATCTGTATGTGCTCAATGCCGTAAACGGGCTGATGAACACGGTACAGCAGCCGGCATCGGAAGTGGTATCCACCCTGCTGATCCCCAAAGAATATTACCAGAAAACCAGCGGTATCCGCTCTTTCTGCAATTCCCTGAACACCATCTTCACCCCCATCTTCGCCACGGCCCTGTTTGCCTTTGCCGGGATGGACATGGTGATCGCGGTGGACCTGATCACCTTCCTGCTGGCCTTCATTGTGCTCAAGCTGCTGGTAAAGGTGCCCCCGGTGCCGAAGGCGGAAAAAGAGAAAGAGCCTGTTTTCCGGGCTGCAGGAAAGGGCCTTGTATGGCTGAAGGAACACGCACTGATCCTGAAGCTGATTTTGTTCCTGGCCTGCGTGAACCTGATCGCTTCCTGCTTCAATGCAGCCCTTCCCGCCATGCTGCTGTCCCGAAACGGCGGCAGTGAATATGTGCTGGGGCTGGTGAACACCTTTGCCGGCATTGCCACCTTGCTTGGCAGCGTGCTGGTGACTTTTTTCCCTGCTCCGAAAAACAGGGTCCGGGTCATCTGCCTCACCATTCTTTTATCCTTCTGCACGGAAAATTTCCTGCTGGCCATTGGCCGCACCCCCTTTGTGTGGTGCATTGCTAGCGTGCTGGGCTGGATTGCCATTCCCCTGATGAACGCCAATCTGGACGTGATTTTCCGCTCCACCATTCCGCCGCACATGCAGGGCCGGGTGTATGCCTGCCGGAACACGCTGCAGTTTTTCACCATCCCCATCGGGTATCTGCTGGGCGGTTTTCTGGTGGATCAGGTGTTTGAGCCCTTCATGGCCAAAGGCGTGGCCTTCACTGCCCTGCTGGGCACCGAAAAAGGCACCGGCGCCGCACTGTTTTTCCTGGTGCTGGGCATTGCCGGCAGTGCGATAGCGCTGTTTTTCCTGTGGCTTCTGCGCCATGAAAAATGGACGGATCCCCCCAAAGAAGCATGAAAACAAACAGCTGGCCG
>JAFWYZ010000205.1 GCA_017517465.1 Clostridia bacterium
TGATTGCTGTGGGGCGTATATGGGAGGGCTTCGTCCTACCAACTGCGCTAATACCCCATGCAAATTGCGCTTAAACAGTATAGCATGCAGGACAGAAAAATGCAAGAGGGAACGAAAAAAAGAGTGGTCGGGGAAATGCTGGCCCGGGGGTGACAGGATACTGCCGGCTCAGATTCCGGCACGGCGAATTGGCATGGAAGCACAGATGGATAGGGAAATATCGTTCAGATTTTTGTTTGCTCTTGTCAGCGGGACAGCCGGCATGCCCATGAATGGATGACGGGAACATAAGGCTGGTGAAAGGGGGCTGTATTTGTTCTGCGCAGCGGTTGATTTGAATGGGAAAGGATGGTATACTTAAGGTGTAGTTTTATGCGTATTTATGCTGAAAGGAACGCTGTCCATATATGAACCCCCCCTTGAAAAACGCTGCAGGCATGACCCGCAAAGAACGCACCCGCCGGATTGTGACTGTCGCATCCATTCTTTTCCTGCTGGCGTTATTTACATTGATCGGTATTTATGTTGGCCTGCCCCTGGTGCGCCAGTTCCGGGAATCTCCCGAAAGCTTCCGGGCCTATGTGGAAAGCCACGGAGCGCTGGGAAAGCTGCTGATGATCGGTATCACGGTATTGCAGGTGGTGATTGCACTTTTGCCCGGAGAACCCTTTGAGCTGGCGGCCGGCTTTGTGTTCGGTTGGCTGCAGGGGGGCATTCTGTGTATGATCGGCTGTGTGATCGCCTCCTCCACGGTGTTTATGCTGGTGCGCATATTTGGCAAAAAAGTGGTGGAATTGTTTTTCCAGGAGGACAAGATCCGTCAATATGCCTTTTTGCAGAATGAAAAACGGCTGAATATTCTGGTGTTCATCCTGTTTCTGATCCCCGGCACGCCCAAGGATCTGCTCACCTACGTGGTGCCCCTGACCCCCATGAAACTGTCCACCTTCCTCTGGCTCACTTCTCTGGCCAGGATTCCCTCCCTGTTTTCCTCCACGGTCACCGGCAGCCTGGCACAGAATGAAAATTATGTTGCCGCCATCATCACCTATGCCATTACCTTCCTGGTCAGCGGGCTGCTGATCCTGTGGTACCGGAAAACCGGTCTTTCCCAAAAAACCAACGAGGCGCAAAAGCAATGAACAAACAGCTCCGTTCCAGCCTGATCCTTTTATTGACCGCCGCCATCTGGGGCTTTGCCATGGCAGCCCAGCGGGTAGGCAGTGAACATTTGTCTCCCCTTACCTTCAACGCTCTGCGCACCACCATGGCCTTCCTGATCTTTTTGCCGCTGGTATTGTATCAGGAAAAAAAGCAGCCTGCCCCCTTTGGCAAAAGGGATCTGCTGGCCGGTTGTGCCACCGGCGCGGTGCTGTTCATCGCTGCACTTCTGCAGCAGATCGGTGTCAGCGGCGCAGAGGGCACCGATGCCGGAAAAGCTGGTTTCATCACTGCCCTGTATGTGGTGCTGGTGCCGGTGCTGGGGGTGTTCATCGGCAAGAAAACCGGCCTGCTCACCTGGCTGTCCCTGCTGCTGGCCATTCCGGCGCTGTACCTGCTTTGCATGACGGAAGGCACATCCTTCACCCTGGCCCCCTCCGACGGGGCGCTGCTGGTGGGTGCGGTGTTCTGGGCCATGCACATTCTGGTGACGGATCATTTTGTAGCCACGGTCAGGCCCCTGCGGCTGTGCCTCATCCAGTTTGCCGTGGGCGCCTTGCTGAACTGGATCTTTGCCTTCCTCACCGAAGACATGGCCCGGCAGGATATCCTGGGCGGCCTGTGGGCCGTGGCCTACTGCGGCATTTTGTCCACCGGTGTGGGCTATACGCTGCAAACCGTCGGTCAGAAGGATTGCCATCCTGCCCTGGCCGCGCTGATCCTCTGCCTGGAATCCGTTTTCTGCGTGATTGCCGGTGCCCTGATGCTGGGTGAAAAAATGACCGCATGGGGCTATACCGGCTGTGTCCTGATGCTGGCCGCTGTGGTGATTGCCCAGGGCGGCGCACTCTTCAAAAACAGAAAGGCGAAAAAGCATGTTTGAAATGGATCAGGAAGCCTTCCGCTACGGCATTACGCCGGTGGAAAATGCCTTCCTTACGGATTATCTGCCTGCCGCCAAGGGGGATTTTGTCAAGGTTTACCTGTGGGCGCTGATGCAGGCTCAGAAAGGCCTGGATACCAGCCTGGAAGAAACGGCTCAATCCCTGTTCCTGTCCGTTTCCCAGGTAGAAGCTGCCCTGCGTTATTGGGAACGGCGGGCTTTGATTGTCAAGCTTTCGGACAATCCCCCCCGTTACCGTTTTTATTCTGCCCTGCAGCAGGCCATGCGCCAGGGAACGCCCCTGGAAACGGATGGCAGCTTTGTGGCCTTTTCCGAAAATGTGTATGCCCTGTTTGAAGACCGGCGGAAAATCACCCCCTCCGAAATTTCCCTGGCCTGGGAATGGGTGGAGGACCTGGGGCTTACCCAGGAAGTGGTGCTGATGCTGCTTTCCCACTGCATCAACCAGCGGGGTGTGCAGTTTTCCCTCAAAAAGGCGGAGCCGCTGGCGGTGCGCATGAAGGAAGAAAACGTGCTCTCCCCCGACGACGCCGATCTTTTCCTGCGCCACGAGCAGGCCGTCCATGACGGTGCCCGCAAAGTGCTGGCCCGGATGGGCAAGCGCCGCCTGGCCAGCGAAGACGAGCTGGCGCTGTATCACAAATGGGTGAAGGAATGGGGCTTTGACCAGATGGGCATCCTGGATGCCTGTGCCGAAACCACCAAAGGCGATCCTTCCTTCAAATATCTGGACAGCATTTTGAACGGCATCCGCAGCCGCTCCTCTGCCCGTACCGGCGAACAGGTGAAGCAGCAGCTGGAAAAGGAAACCACGCTGAAAGAACAGTATATGCAGGTGTTCGAAAATTTCCGTTTCAAAACCGCGCCTGCCGTGGCCCGCAGGCTGTATGGCCAGTGGCTGCAGCTGCTGCCCCATGAAACCATGGTGCTGGCCGCCCATCTGTTCAGCCGCTCCGGCGGCACGCTGGAAGACTTTGAAGCGCTGCTGGAAGACTGGAAGAAAAAAGGGCTCACCGCCGAAAGCGATGCCCGTACCTATCTTTTCAAAATGCGGGAAGAAAACACCCTGCTCCGGGATATCTTCACCGCCTGCGGTTATCAGGGACGGCCCACCGAAAAGGACCGGCTGCTGCTGCAGAAATGGCGCACCATGGGCATGAATGACGATCTGCTTTTGCAGGCCGCCAGCCAGGCAAAAATGGCCGAAGGCAGCAAGCTGGCCTATCTGGACAAGGTGCTGGCCGCCTGGCACGAAGCCGGCATCACCGACGTATCTCAGGCCCGGCCTGCCTCCGCTGCCAAGCGGGCCCCCACCCGGCAAAAGCAAGTGTCCGCCCAGGGCTATGCCCAGCGTGAATATACCGAAGAGCAACTGGCCCTTGTTTCCGAAGACCTGATCGAAGAGGTGAGAAGAAACCGTGGATAAACTGATTCTTCAAGACGTCCTGGAAAGCTATGCCCATCTGCGCCGGGAAAACGAACTGGAGGAAGCCAGACGGCTTTCCGAAATTCAGGAAAAATGCCCGGATATCCACCGGCTGCTGTCCCTGCGGCACCAGATGGTGCTGTCTTCCGTGCGCAGTGTTTTCTCCGGAAAGGGGGAAGACCCTGTCAGGAAAATGGAGGATTATAACCGGCAGATCAGCGATGCCCTGGTCCATGCCGGCTATCCTGCCGACTATCTGTCCCCCATCCACCGCTGCCCTTTGTGCCAGGATGCCGGCTTTGTGTACCGGGACAACAAAAAAGAATACTGCGCCTGCCTGCTGAAAGCCTATGAAACCGCTGTCCGGGAGGCAGACCAGACCGCCAGCGGTGTGTCCTTTTCCGCTTTTGATCCCCTGCGCTTCCCCGAAACCCTGCTGCCCGGCACCGATGTGTCCCAGCGGGAATACATGCTGCTGGTGAAGGAAAAGTGCATGGCCTATGCCCGGCAGCTCAGTGGCGGCAGCGTGCAGACCCTGCTGCTCCACGGCGGCAGCGGCCTGGGCAAAACCTACCTCCTCCACTGCATCGAACGGGAGGGCACCGCCATGGGCATCGGCTGCGTGTTCTGCACCGCCTATGACGTTCTGGATGCCCTGCGCCAGCGGTATTTCGGCCGGGAAAACGACCTGGCCGATGCCATTGAGAATGCGCAGCTGCTGCTGATCGATGACCTGGGCATGGAGCCCCTGATGGAAAACATCACCGTGGAGCAGATCTATCACCTGCTCAGCACCCGCCTGTCCCGGGGCCTGTACACCGCCATCTCCACCAACCTGTCCCGCACCGAACTGCAAAAACGCTACACCGAGCGCGTTTCTTCCCGGCTGCTGGATGTGCGCAGCGGCATGGCCATTCCCTTCCGGGGTGAAGATATCCGGCTGAAAAAGTAAATTCAGTTCCGGTTTTTCTTCATCATTTTCGTTCGTTCATCCGTCACTCCCCTATCATCACACACTCCATTCTTCATTCACAATTCATCATTCTTCATGCTTTAGGAGGTTGTCCCATGCCCAATCCTATTCTGCCCTTGTGGGAATACATTCCCGACGGCGAGCCCCGTGTCTTTGGTGATCGGGTGTATCTTTACGGCTCCCATGACCGGGTAGGCCATCACGAGTTCTGCGATTATAAGCTGAAGGTCTGGTCCGCGCCCCTCAGCGACCTGAACAGCTGGCAGTGCCACGGCACCTCCTTCCAGACCCGGGACACCCGCAACCATCCCGCCGATACCCCCCATACCGATCGTGAGCTCTATGCCCCCGACTGTGTGGAAAAAGACGGCAAATATTATCTGTACACCTACATCGTGGGCTCCAAGGGCTGCATCAGCGTGTCCGACAAGCCCGAAGGCCCCTTCAAGTTCCTCTCCACCTATCAGTACGCCCCCGAAGACGCCGGCGACGACGGCATCTACAACGACATCGGTGTGCTGGTGGACGACGACGGCCGGGTGTACTGCTTCTACGGCTTTGAAGGCAGCTTCATGAACGAACTGGACGGCAAGGACATGGTGTCCGTGCTGCCCGGCAGCCTCAAGCGCCACGTCATCGACGATGACCCCAACCTGCCCATCGAACAGCGCTTCTATGAAGCCTCTTCCCCCCGGAAGATCAACGGCCTCTATTACGTCATCTATTCCCCCCGCAAGGGCAGCCGTCTGGCCTATGCCACCAGCGAAAACCCCACCGGCCCCTACACCTACCGGGGCTACATCATCGACAACGGTGTGGATTTCCCTGCCGGCAACAATCACGGCTCCCTCTGCAAGATCGGCGATCAGTGGTACGTCTTCTACCACCGCATGACCAACAACTCCATCATGAGCCGCCGTGCCTGCGTGGAAAAGGTGGAAATCCTGCCCGACGGCACCATTCCTCCCGTGGAAATGACCAGCCTGGGCTTTGAAGAATCCCTGAACCCCTACAAGATCACCCCTGCGGAAATCGCCTGCGTGCTCAAGGGGGATTGCTTTGTCACCGAAAAGGATGCCTTCACCCGGGTGGTCACCAACATCCACCACGGCGCTGTGCTGGGCTACAAGTATTTTGACTTCGGTGAAGACTACGGCTCCTCCTTCATGACATTGGCCCTGCAGGTGAAGGGCATGGGCGCTTTCTGCGATGTGCATGTGCATATCGACAGCGAAGACGGCCCCGAAATCGGCTGCGTCCGCATTGGCGGCGGCGATCAGGTGTACAAGGTGAACTGCAAAAATGTTACCGGCCGTCATGCCCTCTTCCTTACCGTGGATGTGCCCATCCAGGGCTGGACCCGGGGCTATTTCGCCGACAAGGCCCTCTTTGAACTGGAAAACTTCACCTTCTTCAAATAACCAGGGCCGGCAGGGACACCAGGCAGTGCCCTGGACCCAGCAGGGACATTGTCCCTGCACCCATTTTCCGGAAACAAAAATTCATATTATACAAACAATGTCCCGGTGGTGATTGGGGAGCCCTGCGGGGCTTCGCCCCTGCACCCCACAAGGGGCATCGCCCCTTGACCCAGAGCCAGAAGCGGCGATTTTCAACACACAAACAACGTCCCGGTGAAACAAAGTAAAACGTACACACATTTTTGCAAGAAAACGATTGAACCTTTGCGAGTTGGCTGCGGCACTGCTACACGCAGAAACCCCTTTGCAAAAGAATGATTGAAACTTTGCGAATTGGGTGCCCGCACTGCGGGCCACGCAGAAACCCCTTTGCAGAGGAAGATTGTTTCTTTGCGAGCTGGATGCGCCACTGGCGCCCGCCCACGGGCTGGGCGGTGTGAAACACCGCCGACCGGATGCTTTGCATCCGGGGAAAA
>JAFWYZ010000206.1 GCA_017517465.1 Clostridia bacterium
CGGGAAATTATAACAGACAATTGTAAACAAACTGTGAACAAACCTTGTCCTATACAAGTCAGCAGGGACATTGTCCCTGCACCCATTCTCCGGAAGTAATAAACTGTATCTTTCATACAGTTTCCCGGTGGTGCTTGGGGAGACCATGGAGGGGCTTTGCCCCCTCCACCCCCACAAGGGGCATCGCCCCTTGACCCTTTTTCCGGAAACATCAATTCATATCATACAAACAATGTCCCGGTGGAACAGTGTAACATGCACTCATACTTCCGCAGAGAAAGATTGTTTCTTTGCAAATTGGGTGTGGCACTGCCGCCCACGGGCTGGCGGTGTGAAACACCGCCGACCGGATGCTGTGCATCCGGGGACAACGACAAAAAAGAAGCGGTGAGAGAATGCATTCTCTCAGCCGCTCTTTTTTTCGTTTTCATAGCGCCCGTGGGCTCTCTTTCCGTTACCTGAAGTTTCATGCGGAAAGAAGTTTGTACGATATGTTTCCTCCATCGCAGGAAGGGTGCAGGGCCAATGGCCCTGCTGCCGGGGGTGCGGGGGCTGCATAAGCCCCTGCCCCGTCATTTCCTGGAAAGCAAAAGAAAAGAGAGGGGCGAACCCCTCTCTGTGATTGTAAACCAGCAATTCTGAATTCTTAATTCTTCATTCTGAATTATGTCGCAGAAAGGGTGCAGGGGTGATGGCCCTGCTCAGCCGAACTTGATAAGTTTGCGGCCGGTTTTGTAGCCCCAGACCAGCAGTTTGCGGCCGAGTTTACCGGGCAGGACGGTCATCATGCCCAGGGGGTTGCGGCGCAGGCGTTTGTAGAGGCGGATATCGAAATCCTTGAGGCGCTGCCACATGTGCCGGTTCATTTTCAGGCCTCTTTCCTCGGTGCCGTCGATGAACTGGAGCGCGCTGGTGGTGCACAGCTGACCGGCCAGGTTGTTGATCATATAGTTGCGCAGATGCCGGGGCAGCTTTTCCAGTTCTGCCAGGGTATAGGAGCAGATCATTTCTTCTGCGATGAAGGACACCTGATCCAGCCGTTTGATGATCACGTTATCGTTGACGGACTGGTCCGCCCGGCCGATGAAATAGCCGTACACCGGGGCATGGTAGTACAGGATGCGCTTGGTGAAGGGCAGGGGGCGGTAGATGTAGATGTTGTCTTCGTAGAACACCTTTTCCGGCAGCACCAGCCCCATATCCCGCAGCATCTGAATGCGGTAGACCAGGGAATGGATCATGAACTGCTTGGACAGGGGGAAGTGCTTCACGTCATCCCAGGTCATGGCCCTGTTCTGGGGCATGACGGTGTGATAGCTCATGCCGAAAACCGCCTGTTTTTCCTCCCGGTCGTAGACATAGTCGTGAACGATCAGGTCCAGCTGCTGTTCGGGGGCGGTGTGCTGGCGCAGGATATCCAGCAGGCCCATTAGCCCGTCCTTGTCCAGCCGGTCATCGCTGTCCACCACCTTGAAATAAATGCCCAGGCCCATTTCGATGCCCTTGTTCAGGCCGGAGCCGTGGCCGCCGTTTTCCTTGTGCACCACCCGCACGATGGAGGGGTATTCCTGTGCAAAACGGTCGGCAATAGCGGCGGTTTCATCCTTGGAACCGTCGTTGATCACCAGAATATCCATTTCCTCGCCGCCCACCAGCAGCGATTCGATGGCTTTGTGCATATAGGCTGCGCTGTTGTAGCAGGGAACGACCACCGTCAGCAGCTTCATATGCCACATCTCCTTTCGCAATAAAAAAGCACAAATGCTTCCTATTATTTTATCACCAGCGGATGGGAAAGTCAAACCGGGCATTGACAAGGAAAGCCCGGTGGATTTACAATAAAGAAAAAGACAAAAAGGAGCGTCTTTATCATGCCTGATTTTTATATGCAGTTTCCCGGCGGAAAAAGAAAGGCCCTCACCCTCAGCTATGACGATGGTGTGGAACAGGATATCCGGCTGATTGAGATCATGAACAAGCATGGCCTGAAGGGCACCTTTAACCTCAACAGCGGCCTCTATGCCCCCGAAGGCACCGTGTATCCCCAGGGCCAGGTGCACCGCCGCATGAGCCGCAGCCAGGTGACCCAGGTGTACAAGGACTGCGGCCAGGAAGTGGCCATGCATGCCTATCACCATGCGGACCTGGTGGGCATCCCCTTTGAACAGATCCCCTATCAGATCATCAAGGACAAGGAACAGCTGGAGCAGCAGTTTGGCCGCATCATCCGGGGCTTTGCCTATCCCTACGGCACCGTGAACCAGAAAGTGGCGGATCTGCTTCGGGATATGGGTGTGGCTTATGCCCGCACCGTCCATTCCACCCACGATTTTCACCTGCCCGCCGATTGGCTGCAGCTGCCGGCTACCTGCCATCATAACGATCCCAAGCTGATGGACCTGGCCCGCCGCTTTGCCCAGGAACAGCCCTACGGCCGGCCCTGGATGTTCTATCTGTGGGGACACAGCTATGAATTCGAGGGCAATGATAACTGGCACGTCATTGAGGAATTTGCCGAATTCATCGGCGGCCGTGACGATATCTGGTATGCAACCAATATCGAAATTTATGACTACGTCCAGGCTTTCTACCGCCTCATCCTCAGCGCTGACGGCACCCGCATCTTGAACCCCACCAGCACCACCCTCTATATCCGTACCTGGCAAAAGGTGCACGAACTGCTGCCCGGCCAGGAAACCGTGATCGGGTGAGCAGGGCATCGGACTTGCACCCATTTTGCGTTCGGAAAGCATGATCCTCAAGCAGTTTCCGCATGCTGATTGGTGAAAACGAAGCAGGGGCCTGTGCGGCCCCCGTACCCCGGCAGCAGGGCCATCGGCCCTGCACCCGTTCTGCGAAGAACAAAACTGATCCACAAACTGTTTTCCGCATGTTGCTTGAGGGAAACGGAATGAGTGCCCACGGGCGCTATGAAAACGAAAAAAACAGCGGCTGAGAGAAGGCTTTCTCTCACCGCTTCTTTTTTGTCGTTTTCCCCGGATGCAAAGCATCCGACCGGCGGTGTTTCACACCGCCAGCCCGTGGGCGGGCGGCAGTGCCGCAGCCCATTCGCAAAAACACATTCGTTCTCTGCAAAAGTATGTGTGCAC
>JAFWYZ010000207.1 GCA_017517465.1 Clostridia bacterium
ATTCATCCCCCAAATATCCGATATAATCAGAATACGGGTTATATCTAAAGGTGTGAACCTCAGAATCTGAGATGATCACAATAGGGATCGTATCCGACCAATCAAGCAAACTCCAAGCGTTGCCGATACCGGGAGCAGAAGACCATCTGTCACCGGCGCCATAGGCATATACGACTGCGTTTGTAATATTGATTGTTCCGCAGGTGCCTTCGCCTGCTGCACCAATGGCTGAAGCGTAAAAGTTGTTCGTATACGCATATACTGTGACGTTTGAAATGTTAATGCTACCGGCATTATAACTTTCGTTGTTGTCGTAGTCGTACTTTCCGCCAATGGCTGCGGCAAGAGTACCGTGAGCACGAAGAATATTATCCGTCCCGTTTGAGGTAATATTAACTGTTCCGCCCTCTGCTACGAAAATGCCACCACATAGTGCATCCCAAGATTCTGTTTTTGTAGTGCCTATCGTATTGTCACCCAGCACTTGAATGGCCGTGGTACTGCCGGATGCGATATCAATGGCGCTGCCCTCACCAACAGTAATGCTTGCATTATTCAGAACAATCGTCGGATTTCCGCTTTCGACCTTGATTCCGTAGTTGCCAGAGCCTTCGAAGGTATATTCACCGCTGTCGCTGATGAGATAGGTTTCCGTCAGCGTTGACAGATCGATGGCAATGCCTACGTTCTCTGCCGCAAATGCTGTCCCCGCCATGCACACAAATAAAACGCACAGCAAAAGCAGCACGGTCAGCAGCTGATTGATGCAGGTCTGGTTCTTCATCGTAATTCCCCCTTGAATCAGATTGGCAAACCGGTTTTTATCATGAAACAGCATATCTGTCAGCTCATTTCAAAGCATGGATTTCCACATAATAATGGATACTATCATTATACAAAATAGAACCTCAAAAAACAAGATAAGCCAAGGCTTTGCACCATCTTTTTTTCTGCTGGAAACTATGCAAACAGCCGCCTTGAGCTGATGCCTAATGAAGGGATATCCAAAGGCTGCATTGCAACAAATAACGAAGCAAATCAACACCAAAGAGGCACACCCTCAAGCGAAGCGGTCGCTCAGGGATGTGCCTTTTGATTTTGTTGTCTCTGTATGCGGATGGAAAGCAGCGTTACCGAAATAGGTGTCTTTTTACATCAATGATGTTAACAATATGCCTTTTGTGAAAAAGTGTGAAAACACCCTTGACAAAACAACTCGCAGGACGCTCTTTGATTTTTTTGTAGATCAGAAGCGCTGCATTTCTTCCAGGTAGGAACGCAGTTCGCTGATGGCGATGCGCTTTTGTTCCATGGTGTCGCGGTCACGGACGGTGACAGTGCCGGTTTCTTCGGTTTCGAAGTCCACGGTGATGCACACGGGGGTGCCCACTTCGTCCTGACGGCGGTAGCGCTTGCCGATGGAGCCGGTTTCATCGTAATCCACGGGGAAGTACTTCGCCAGTTCCGCATGGATTTCGCTGGCCAGACCGCCCAGCTTGTTCTTCTGCAGGGGCAGCACGGCAGCCTTGAAGGGCGCCAGGGCAGGATGCAGGTGCAGCACAGTGCGCACGTCGTTCTTTTCGGCATCCAGCACTTCTTCGTCATAGGCATTGCACAGGAAGGCCAGCACCAGACGTTCCACGCCAACGGAGGGTTCCACGCAATAGGGGATAAACTTTTCATTGGTCACCGGATCCATGTATTCCATGGACTTGCCGGAGTGGTTCATATGCTGCTTCAGGTCGTAGTCGGTACGGTCGGCGATGCCCCACAGTTCGCCCCAGCCGAAGGGGAAGAGATATTCAAAGTCGGTGGTAGCCTTGGAATAGAAGGCCAGCTTTTCGGGTTCATGGTCCCGCAGGCGCAGGCAATCTTCCTTGATGCCCAGGTTCAGCAGCCAGTTCTTGCAGAAGGAGCGCCAGTAATTGAACCATTCCAGGTCCTCGCCGGGCTTGCAGAAGAATTCCAGCTCCATCTGTTCGAATTCCAGCACACGGAAGATGAAGTTGCCGGGGGTGATTTCGTTGCGGAAGGATTTACCGATCTGGCAAATACCGGCGGGCAGCTTCTTGCGGGTGGTGCGCATGGCATTGAGGAAGTTGACAAAAATACCCTGAGCCGTTTCGGGGCGCAGCAGCACTTCGGAAGCGGAAGCTTCGTTCACGCCCAGATGGGTTTTGAACATCAGGTTAAACTGGCGGATGCCGGTGAAATCCTTCTTGCCGCACACGGGGCAGACGATGTCATGCTCGTTGATGTAGGCTTCCAGTTCTTCGTTTTTCCAGCCGTCGCCGGTTTCGGCGCCCTTGGTATAATCTTCGATCAGCTTGTCGGCACGGAAGCGGGCCTTGCAGGCCTTGCAGTCCATCAGCGGGTCATTGAAGCCGCCCACATGGCCGCTGGCCACCCACACTTCGCGGTTCATCAGAATGCCGCAATCCAGGCCGATGTTATATTTGCTTTCCTGGACGAACTTCTGCCACCAGGCTTTTTTGATATTGTTCTTGAATTCCACACCCAGAGGGCCGAAATCCCAGGTGTTGGCCAGGCCGCCGTAAATTTCGCTGCCGGCGAAGATGAAGCCGCGGTTCTGGCACAGAGCCTTCAGTTTATCCATGGTCAAAGGAGCCATTTCAAATCCACTCTCGCTTTCCTTCAGTTATCCGTATCATTATCCCCGTTTCAGCCATATTTGTCAAGGTTTTCCGATAATTTCACACAATTCGTATACAACAAACAATTGGTTCATCCAACCAACCCGTTTCTTCATCCAACCAAGCTGTTTTTTTCAAAAAAAGCGTTGCTTTACACCCTTTTGTCTGCTATAATGGCATCAGCAAACGATCTTTTTCTTTTAGCATGTCACGTCATCAACGGAGGGAATGAAACGGTTTTTGAATTCAAAAGTAAATCCGGGTGACGCAAAGCGACAAAAAGCTTTGCAAAAAAGAGAGTGAGCGTATCCGCTTGTTTTTTTGTTGTGATTGACAAGCCTTTGGAGGAATGAACATGGATTTCGAAAAAATGACCGTTCTGGAACTGAGAAAAGTAGCAAAAGATATGAATGTAAAGCTGGGTGCCGGCATTTCCAAGCAAGGCATTGTGGATAAACTCAATGCCGTTTCTTCCCTGCATCCCCAGGAAGAAGCAAACGGGGCTGCTGCCCCTGTTCGTCATGCATCCATTATCACCGATGATGAATTTGACGATAACGATATGTCCCCCGCTTCCTATACCCGTACCCCCGCCCCTGCCATTCCCCGGCCCCCAAAGAGCGCCGGTGCCTCTTCCCTGTCCACCATTTCTGCCAAGGCTCCCGCCTTCACCATGGAAGGCAGCCGTGCATGGCATAACCCCCGCAGCTATAATACCCCCTATCAGCGTCCTGCCGCCAATCCCGGCTGGAATCAGGCCCAGCCCCGGCAGGCTCAGGATTCCCGGCCCCAGAACACCTACGGTCAGTCCGCCTACGGTGCTCCCCGGCCCCAGCAGCCTCAGCAGCAGGCCCGGCCCTCCTATCAGCGCTTTGGCCCGGAAAATGATGGTGCCGCCTATGGCCGTCAGGATTACAGCACCACGCCCCGTCAGGATTATGCCCCCCAGCCCTCTCAGCCCCAACAGCAGCGCGGGGAATGGAGCGGCTATCGCAACGAATATAACGCACCCCAGCAGCAGGCAACCCCCAACGAAGTGCTGATGACCGGGGAATGCGGCGATTGCGAAGGCATTCTGGAAGTATTGCCCGACGGTTTCGGCTTTATCCGCATGAACGGTCTGCTGCCCGGCAAAAACGATGTATATGTGGGCAATGTGCAGATCCGGCGCTTTGGCCTGCGTACCGGCGATTATATAGCCGGCAAAACCCATCCCCAGCGGGATATGGACCGCAACAATGCCCTGCTCTACATTACCGAAGTAAACGGCCAGGAACCGGAAGAAAAAGCTGCCCGCCCTGTCTTTGACGAATTGACCGCCATCTATCCCAAGCGCAAGCTGAACCTGTCCGCCCGCTGCAAGGACGATGTGTTCCTGCGCAGCATGGATCTGCTGGCGCCCATTGCCCTGGGCCAGCGTGCCCTGATCACCGTGCCTGCCCAGATCAATGCCAATCAGCTGCTGGGCCGGCTGAGCCATGCCCTTTCCGCTTCTGCGCCCAAGGCCAGAATGATCACCCTGCTGCTGGATGAAAGCCCGGAAGAAGTGACGGAAGCCGCTGAAATGATCAAGGGTGAAACCTATGCCGCCACCTTTGACCTGGCTGCCGATATGACCGTCAAAACCGCCGAAATGGTGCTGGAAATGGCGCAGCGGTATGTGGAACAGAAAAAAGATGTGATCCTGCTTGTCAACAGCCTCACCAAGCTGGCCATGGCCTGCAACACCGCCGCACCCCAGACTGCCCGGCTGCTGCCAAACGGCCTGGTTTCCGGTGGGCTCACCCGGGCCAAGAAGTTCTTCGCCGCTGCCCGGAATACCCGGGAAGGCGGTACCCTCACCATCGTGGCCCTGCAGGATGTGAATGCCAAGAATCCGCTGGTTGATGTCATTTCCGGCGAAATGGAAAACACCGCCAATCTGTCCGTGCAGCTGCTGGCCGGCAATGCCGCCATCCCCTGCATTCCCGATGCCTCTTCCTGCCGCGGCCGCAGATGGGACCTGGTGCTGAGTGCCGAAGAAATGCAGGCCGCAGAAAAGGCCCGGGCCATGCTGGCAGAAAAAGCACCCGCCGATATGCAGGCCCTGCTGCAGCAAATGGTGCAGACCACGCCGGACCATGAAACGCTGGTGAACCAGCTGCTGGCCATCCGGGAATAATCGAAAGGAAGCAACACCATGGAAGCCACATCTTATCGCTGCCCATGCTGCGGCGCTTCCCTGATTTTCGGGGCAGATAACCAGGAAATGTACTGCGATTCCTGCGAAAACACCTTCCCCCTGGAAAGCCTGGAACAGATGGCCCAGCTGAATTTTGAAGAAACCACGGACGAAAACATGCATTGGGACATGCCGGCAGAAGATACGCTGTCCGGCGAGGAAGCATCCCATCTGCAGGCTTTCCGCTGCAGCACCTGCGGCGCCGAAATTCTGGCTGACCCGGAAATCGCCGCCACCGAATGCATCTACTGCGGCAACCCCACCATCCTGCCCGGTGTGCTGGAAGGGGCCTACAAGCCCGACGGCGTCATTCCCTTCCAGAAAACAAAGGAAGAGGCTCAGGAAGCCTTCAAAAACCACTGCAAAGGAAAAAAACTGCTGCCCACCGGTTTCTATACCGATGCCAGGCTGGAAAAAATCACCGGGGTTTATGTGCCCTTCTGGCTCTTCAGATGCGAAACCGAATCGGACATGACCTTCAATGCCACCCGGTCAGTCACCACCCGTGAAGGCAACTATATGGTCACCCGCACCAGCCATTACCTGATCCACCGGGGCGGACACATGAATTTTGATCAGCTGCCCGTGGACGGCAGCAAAAAAATGGATGACACCATGATGGAATCCATCGAACCCTTCGATGCCAAGAAGGTGCAGGATTTCCAGATCGCCTATCTGTCCGGCTATCAGGCCCAGCGTCACGATGTTACCGCTGAAGAATGCGCGCCCCGGGCCAACGAACGCATCCGGCAGAGCGTGCAGTCCGTCATCCGCAACACCGTCACAGGCTATCATACCGTCACCCCCGCCCGGACCCATGTGAACATGTACAACACCCAGGTGCAGCAGATCCTCATGCCGGTATGGCTGCTGAACACCCGCTGGAAGGACCAGGTCTATACCTTCGCCATGAACGGACAGACCGGCCGCTTCATCGGGGATCTGCCCACCGATAAGGGCAAGTTCTGGAAATGGCTGCTGGGGCTTACCGCCGGCATCGGCATCGGAGGATGTGTGCTGATCTACATCCTGCTGAGCATGGGGGTGATCTGACATGAAAAAGTGTTTGATCCTGGTGCTGATCCTATGCTTTGCTACCTTGCCCGTTCTGGCAGAAAATGCAAGTGCTGCCACAGCACAGGCGCCTCAGACCATCAGCGCCGTGCCCGCTTTGCTGGCCAGCATCTTCCCCATCCTGCCATTTCTGATGCTGATTGTATCCATTGTGGGAGGGGTGATGTAACATGAAAAAATTCATCATTGCCCTGGTGGTATTGTGCACCCTGTGCCTGCCTGCCCTGGCGGATAGCGACCGGGTGGTAGACGATGCCAATCTGCTCTCCTCCTGGGAAGAAACCCAGCTGCAGGAAAAGATCGATGCCATCCGCGATACCTACCGCATGGACGTGGCCATCGTCACCAAGAACAGCATCGGCTACCGCTCCATCAACGTCTATGCCGCCGATTATTTCGAAGCAAATGATTATGGCATGGGGCTGAACAAGGACGGTTTGATCTTCCTGCTGGACATGGGCGAGCGTGAATATTTCACCGCCACCCACGGCAAGGCCATCACCGTCTTTACCGATTACGGACTTGACACCATCCACAGCAGAATTGTTTCTTTCCTTTCTTCCGGCAGTTACTATTCCGCTTTCAGCCGGTACCTGACCCAGGTGGAACAGTATCTGGCTGATTATCAGCAGGGTACCATTCATGACCGGCCCGGCTACGGCTATGCCGGCACCGCCACCCCCAAGACGGTTCAGGAACAGTTCATGGAAATCGTGCCCATCGTCTTCATCGGGGCCTTCGTCATCGCGCTGATCATTACCTTCTGTCTCAAAAACCAGCTGAAAACCGTGCGGAAAAAGCAGAATGCGTCCTCCTACATCCAGCAGGGCAGCTTCTATCTCTCCCGCTCTCAGGACATCTATCTCTATACCCGCACCACCCGCCGCAAGATCGAAACCAATACCGGCTCCGGCGGCCGCGGCGGCAGCAGCACCTTCCGCTCCTCTTCCGGCGGCAGCTTCGGCGGCCGCGGCGGCAGGTTCTGAGCGGCAGAGCGGGGAGCTATGCAACGGAGCAGGGGCTTATGCAGCCCCCGTACCCCCGGCAGCAGGGCCATCGGCCCTGCACCCGTTCTGCGAAGAGGATGACTTCATTTACATTCTTCTTTCCGCATGTTGCTTGAGGAAACGGAGCAGGGGGCTCCTCGCCCCCCGTACCCCCACGGCAGGGCCATCGGCCCTGCACCCTTCCTGCGTTGGAGGAAACATATCGTACAAACTTCTTTCCGCATAATAATCTGGGGAACGGAAAGAGAGCCCACGGGCGCTATGAAAACAATGAAAAAAGGCTGGCAGGGAAAGCAAACTTTCCCTCCAGCTTTTTTCTTGTTTTCCCCGGATGCAC